>CAZRXU010000083.1:0-11526 GCA_964604135.1 uncultured bacterium
TCTTGTGGAATACCTGTACCCTCCGTGGATAAGAAAGGGCATGGCATTGGCATGAACAAGATCAAACCCTTCTGCCATGTTAACCCACCGGTCAAACTGAGGAACAAAAGGGTTGGGATAAAAGAATCTGTCTGGCCCGCCGCTTCTCAGCCTTCTGAAAACAGCTCTGAAGATATTCTGAAAAGGCGGGTGTGCAACTGCAAACCGCAGTATCTCCATGCCTTCATGCGTGAACCTGCCCGGCTGAAGGTGATGCCCTGTTTTGGAAACCAGCCACGACATATCCCACGCATCAGTAGCGACAATTGTTGAAGTGTGCCCCCACCTTTTCGCAGCCAATGCGTGTTCCCACACATACCTCTCGGCACCACCGTGGTAAGGCCATGTTCTGTGAATCAGGTGCAGTATTTTCAAACAATACTCCTGTAAAAATCCATTGCTCTGTTTCCAACATCTTTCCATGTAACCCTGGGAGCAGCTACTGCTTTTTCACGCAGATTGTTTAAAGATATACCCGATGCCGTTTCTCTAATGGCTTTTACCCACTGCTGCGTTTCCTGAACAGGAAGGAGCAAACCGTTTTTGCCTACAGTTTCCGGCAGAGCACCAACAGCTGAAGCAATAACCGGCGTGTTGCAGGCAAATGCTTCAAGCACAGGTAGCCCCAGCCCCTCTGAACTGCTGGGAAGCAGCAGTGCCAGAGCACCTCTGTACAGAGAGAGAAGATCATCGTCTGATACACCCTTCAAAAACACAACACCCGGTGTGTTCTCCACAGATATATCACCCCACTTCTCGGCTCCGGCAAGAACAAGTTTTTTACCTGTATTCGCCCTTATAAAACTTCTTACCAAAAACGGTATGTTCTTTCTCGGTACAAAACTACCCACATGAAGAAAGTAGTTTCCCGGTTTCAGACCATACATGTTCATCACACCGCATTCAGGCTCACCCGGTGAAAATATCTCTTCAGCGGCCCCTCCGGCACACCCTGTTCGCTCAGAAGGAACATTGAAAAGCCTCTGTGCAGCAGACTGGGCCCATTTGCTGATGGCAAGAACGAAGGCACCTGAATCAACCAGATTCTTCAACTGCTTTGCGTAGAACAGTGTATCCTGTGTGTGAGATTCCGGTGCAGTCCATGGTGTGTCATCAAAAAATGTAACCACCCTCCGCCGTGCGTTTCCTTCTGGCTGAACACCGGACAGATGTATTACATCAGGTATTCCAAACTGCTTCTGTATTCTTGATGCTCTGGTTGATTCCAGCAATCCTCTACCCAGAAGAACCCGTCTCAGAAGGGGCAACTGCAGCCATGCGGGAGGCTTTACAACAGTAACGCCCGGAACTGTGCAGACAAGCCCGGGATGGGTTTCTGCAGCATCAATAGACACGTGGCTACTGTTCGTCTGGAACAATCCTTTCGAGAGCCCCCTGACCCACCTGCCAACCCCCCCCCTGCTGTGTGTGCATACTGTTACATCAAGAATGGTTTTCATGGGAAAGCCCATACCCATACGCTGTCACTGTCAGATATGCTGTACTCAGGGAAAATACCGGAATAAAGTGAATCGTAATGCGAACGAATCGAGTCTGTGAACATCCACCGGTTGTAAACAACTGTTGCTGCGCCAGCTGAAATCAGATCCGTTTCTTCCGGTCTTTCAGTACTTTCCCAGCGCAGTCTTGCGGGAATTCTATCCATCTGAGCTTCCCCCCCTCTGGCCAGATACTTTACTAACCTGGGAGAACCATCAACTGTTTCAAACAGAGAGTACCTTCGTATTTTGTTCGAAGCAGGTATTTCAAGCACACTTCCCGTCTGTATTGCCGTGGAATAAAACCGGGGTACTGCTGTTTCAAGAGTGCTAAGTTTTAGCGGCACAATTTCCAGAATTATCATACTGGTAACCAACCACCCCGCAAAACTCTTGAACCTTTCCACCATGGCTCCCGCTGCTATTGCTGCCATTATTCCCGTCAGGATTGCCAGCCTTGACGGAGCTCTGGCTGCTGAAAGCCAGGGTATTTTTACAAGAGCCATGTATGGCAGTGGAACAGCAGTGGGAACTCCGTTGAACTTGAGCAGGGGACCCCACGCAAGAACAATCACTGCCGCCACAGCGGCAAGAGCTTTCCAGGATCGTTTTTTCCAGCAGTACACAAGGGCCAGCAGGGCAACTACAGAACCAGGTGATACCACACCTTCGAACGGATTTGGCATGTAGTCGGGCGTAAGAGGCTGTCCGAGAAAAGATGGAAGAACAAATGACTGCGGTTCAGCTGCCCAGTAAACAGCGTCTTTCCAGTCTACTCCCGGGTTCTGACCCAGAGCACCTGGAGCTGTAAACAACCACAGAGCACCTGCAGCGCAGCCAGCTGCTGCTGCAATACCGGCAACTGTTGAACGCTTCCAGTGTTGCTTTCCTGATAGAAAAGATGTTATCAGCCAGCCGAAAGCCACTACGAGCCCGAAATACAGGCTCTCCATAACTGCCAGAGCAGAGAATACTGCTGTGACAACCAGGTTCTTCCTGCCCCCACCTGTTATCCACTTTCTTGCGAAGAAGAACACCATCAGCACAAAACCAATGGAAGCTATTGTGTAGTGCTGATACATTCTGATTGCCCTTACCGGCATCCAGATCATAATAAACCCGGCCAGCAGTGCTCCATTTACCTTCAGTTTCCACGATCTCGCAAGCAGGTAACCGGCAAATCCTGTGAACACGGCAGATATGAACAGCACAAGATTGTAACCTGCACCGGTAATGAATGCAAACAGCTGATCCGGCCAGCCCACGTTGTGCCAGGCCAGTGTTTCTTCTCTGTACACTCTTGGATCTTCCCCGTTATTAACGGCATTTTTCACCCACCAGAACTGCCACAGAGAATCGTAAACATCGCTGTCTTTTTCTATCAAAGAATGGGGTTTCTCCTGATACATACCCACAGTATCGTTCTGCGCTAACAACAACACCATCCAGGGCAGCACCACAGCAGACACAAGAAGAATCAGAAGATATTTTGTTTTCAATGTCTGTCTCCCGACAGCAGTTCGAGCCACTGCGCAAGGCATTTCTCTTCATTGCTTACATCGGCAAAATAGCTTTCTGCGGCCAGGGAGATTGACCTGCGCATCTTTGTGTTCTGCGCAAGATACTTCAGGGCTGCATACGCTCCGAAAACACCTGATTCTGACGGGATTCTTAGCACTGCACCAGCATGTATATCTCTGAATGTACCCTCCGCCGCTACAACTGCGGGAATGCCGCGTCCTAGAATATCCATCAGCGAACTGCTTGTTTCTCCGCAAGTATTGTGTCTTAGATCAATAGCGATATCAAACTTTCCAATCTGCCGGCGAAACTCTGATTCAGGCAATCTGCCTGTAATTTCAACCCACGAAATATCTGTTTCCGGCCAGCCGCCGCCCACAACAAGAAGACGGCAGTCAACCGAATTTCTGAGCATCTCAACGGCACCTACTATATCTTCCCAGCTTCTACCGTAGTGAAAGCTGCCTGCAACTCCTATAACCAGAGTGGAGTTCTGCTTTTCCGGTTTTTCCACCTTTTTCATAAAATCCGGAAGGAAACCAATTTTCACAATTTTCTTTCCCGGCGCAAGCCTTTCCATTTTCCACTTCGCTGTGTCACTGAGAACGGCTATCACTCTGCAAGCTGAAAGATATTTACCCACAAGAGGATTATTTCTGAGCCTTGTATCGTACTCTGAAAGGCTTTCTGCCTTCCTCCCCATCACTTTCAGGAATTCGTCTGTTTTCCCTCTGTAATCGTGTACTACGTGCTCTCTGTAACTGTTCCAGTCGCCTGTACGGTGGGCCTTGTTTCTAATCACATGATGCAGGTTTGTTTCGTGGAACAGACCTATTCCACCACCGTGTGCGAGCAGTGCCTCATTCACCTCCTCGCAGTGGGGTGAATTCCCTACCTGATACACCACAGCGCCGCTTAGATCTTCTCTGCCAAGCCCGGATATGGGAACACACCTGTAGCCCTCAACTGGAAAAGCTGTTGATGGGATAGCCACTGTCCAGTTAACATTGGCCCGTGTAAGAGCCAGTATTCTTCTGGCATATCCTGCAAGCCCTGTGGCCTGCGGCGGGAACGGTGTAACCAGTGTAGCCTTTATCATTTTACTTTTCCATGCCAGGTTCTTACTCTGAAATCCACCAACTGCACAAACATTTCAAGAATAGAAGCAAACTTGACAAATGCGATGAAACCGCTTCTGACACTTTCAAATGATACTGCTCCAGCTCTTCTTTGGTAGTGACTTACTGGAATCTGTACAACTCTGAACCCCAAATCCCTGGCAAGTGTTAGAATTTCAAAATCAATCACTCCACATGTAGACCTGGGTTTCAGTGTTTTGAATATGGATGCCCTGTAAAGCTTGAACGACGCATCCACATCCTTAAAACCCCTGAGGAACATCATCATTGTTAGAGTATTCCAAAGAAGTGAATAACCCAGACGGGTTGCCGGGTCTTTCCTTCTGCGTCTGTAGCCTGAGACTATGTCTGCTTCATGCCGCTTTTCCCACACAAGTTCCAGCTCATCAAGGTTAAACTGCCCATCGCAGTCTGTATAGAATATCCAGTTCTTTGTTGAGTTTTCTATGCCCGTTCTTACAGCTCTACCGAAACCGAGATTTCTGTTGTGAGATACAAGCCTTATCCGGGAATCTCTTCGGGATAATGATTTTGCAATTTCTGCTGTAGTGTCTGTTGAACCGTCGTCTACAACCAGTATTTCCCAGTTCCCGCCTGCAATTCTTTTCAGAACATTCTGTGCGTTCGTAACCATGTATTCAACGTTTTCTTCTTCGTTGAATGCGGGGAAAAACAGACTGATTCCATCTTCTGAGATACCACACCCCCTCGCAGAAATATACTACTTTACGGGGGAATATTAGCCTGAATTTTAAATTCTACAACCGACACATCATGTCATGACGCAAACGTAGTAAGAAAGGGCACCGATTGTGAATCAGGTGTAACTTCTACCATATCAAGCTCCAGAAGTTTTCTCATTTCCTGAAGAATGCTGTTCTCGCGCAGCCTTACCACATCAGCAACTTCCACAGCTCTTACCAGCATACATCCTTTGATTCTAGCACGAGTGCTGCTTTCAATTCTGAACAGTACCGGTTCCGCTATTCCTGGACCTTTCAAAAAAAACATTCCCGATGACAGTATTACAACGGCGGCTTTTGAATCTGTGTTAAGCACTACTGCTGTTGTTCTTCTTGCTGAACCCTCTTCAACAGCTGCCCACACTGCGCAGGTGCTGTGATCTCCTTTTTCTGTTTGAACAGTCCATCTGTTGTTCATTATTCACCTCCACCCACACTATACAAAATCTATACCATAATGTAAACACCTGTTCACCTCTTGGTTAATTACTTGGGGCACTGTATTTTGCCGCTGCCTTAAACTTACTGTGTATCCAGCCTGTTCTTAAGAAGATATATAAGTTCCAGTGATTTCAATGGCGTTAAACTGTCTGGGTCCATCTTTCTGATTTCTTCCAGAACGGGATGTTCCGGATTGGCAAGGGGCAGTGTCATCTGCCCTGTCTCATCTGAACTGCCCGATGGAAGAAGGTGTTTTCCTGCCTCCAGGTCGCGAAGAACCTTCTTCGCTCTGCTAAGAACTGTTGTCGGAACACCGGCCATTGCGGCAACATGTATACCGTAAGAGCGGTCGGCTGCCCCTTCCTCAACTTTGTAGAGAAACGCAATCTTGTTTCCGTTTTCCTTTACCACCGTGTTTGCATTTGAGCACAGCGGCAACCTTGAAGCAAGAGATGTAAGTTCGTGATAATGAGTGGCAAACAGAACCATAGGTCTGTGGTCTCTGTTATCGTGAAGGTATTCAAGCATCGCCCATGCTATTGACAAGCCGTCATAGGTACTGGTACCCCTTCCAACCTCATCCAGAATTGCAAGGCTGTTCTGCGTGCTACCGTTAAGAAGAGTTGCTGCTTCAGCCATCTCCACAAGAAAAGTAGACTGACCTCTGGACAACCTGTCGCCTGAGCCAATTCGGGTGTATATCCTGTCTACCGGACTGAATATCATTGACTCTACTGGAACAAAAGAACCGCACTGTGCCAGAATTACCAGAAGAGCTGCCTGCCGGAGGTAGGTTGATTTTCCCGCCATATTGGGGCCTGTTACAAGAAGAATCCTTTGACTGCTGTTCAACTGAACGTCGTTGGGAACACACTCTCCACGGGGAAGAATATCCTCAAGAACCGGATGTCGGCCCTCTGTAATCTCCAATACAGGTTCATCTGAAAGTTCAGGGCGAACCCAGCCTTTTTCTGCAGCTATAACTGCAAGGGAACAGAGAACATCGATTTCAGAAAGAGATCTGCCAGCCTCCTTGATTCTGCCCACAGCAGAAGCCACAGAAGCAAGCAGCTCGCCAAATATCTGCGCTTCCAGAACTGATATTTCTTCGTCGGCATGAAGAATTTTCTCTTCCATTTCCTTTAGTTCCGGTGTGATGAACCGCTCTGCCCCGACAAGAGTCTGTTTTCTTATGTAATCTCCTGGAACCAGGTGTTTGAAAGAATTCGAAACAGACAGGTAGTAGCCGAACACCCTGTTGTATCCAATGGAAAGCTTGGTGATCCCTGTGCGGGCTCTCTCCCGCTCAAGCATTTCGTTCATCCACTGTTTTCCACCAGTTTTTACTTGTCTCAGGCTGTCTAGTTCAGCTGAAAAGCCCTGCCTTATGTAACTCCCGTCAGAAACCCTTGCCGGGGGATCATCCGAGAGAGTTGAGTCTATTCTTCGGGCAACGTCAGAGAGAGAATCTATTCCTGCCAGCTGCTGAAGCAGCTCAGATACAGAACCGGATAGAAGGTCTTTAACAGGCTCTATAAGAACCGCTGTCTGCTGTATTGATCTTAAGTCTCGGGGACCTGATCTTAGCGTACCGAGCTTGCCTCCGTGGCGCTGCAGATCGGAAACCCCTTCCAATATCCTGCGCAGATCCCTGAAGATACCTGTGGCAATCAGATCCGCCAGGGCTGCGTGACGTTTCTCTATTACAACCCTGTTCATAGGCGGAAAACTCAGCCACTGCCTCCACATTCTTCCGCCACCTGCTGTGTTCGTTCTGTCTGTTCTGTTGGCCAGAACTGTATCTTCCTCGCCAGGAGAACAATCTGTTATTCCCAGGGATCTCGAACTTGACCTGTCCAGCAGCATGTACTCGTTCTGCCTGTAAACTCCACGAAACTCAAGATGGGAAACACTGGATCTTTTTGTGTGCCCTATGTAGGCAAGCAGCGCTCCCATTGCAGAAAGCAGTACCGGGCTGTCTGAAAAGCCGAATCCATCTGAAGAGGCTCTGCCGAAAGTATGCTCCACCTCCCGTTTTCCGGTGCCGGGATCAAATTTCCAGCTTTCCAGAACGGTTACTTCGCAGCTGTCCGGTACTGATATATCTGTATCTGATGAAACTATAACTTCTTTCGGCAGCCCTCTTGCAAGTTCCTCAGCAACCTTTTCAGACGGCAGTTCTGTTGCTCTGATATCTCCTGTCGACACATCGCAAAACACAACAGCAGCCCTGCTGCCTATAACAGATGCAGAAGCCAGAAGTGCCGAAAACCTCTCATCGAGAGCAGAACCGCTTACCAGGGTTCCCGGAGTTACAATTTCTACAACATCTCTTTTCACAAGACCCTTTGCCTTTTTAGGGTCTTCTGTCTGCTCACATACCGCCACGCGGCATCCAGCTTTTATTAATCTGGTAAGATAACCGTCGAGAGCGTGATATGGAAAACCGGCAAGTGGAATGCCTTCCCCTGTTTCTCTGTTCTTCTGCCTCGATGTAAGTGCTATTCCCAGTATGGATGCAACTTCTTTCGCATCATCAAGAAATGTTTCGTAAAAGTCACCCAACCTAAACAGAAGCACAGAGTTGGGATACTCTTTCTTCATTGCAAGATACTGCTTCATCATGGGTGTTTTTACCGGATCAGACACATGGCCTCCTGAAAAACTTCCCTGGGAACAATCAGTCTTCTGCACTGCTGATGACCTGCCGGACACTTCTTTCCGCCATGCCGGTGACACGGTCTGCATGGAACTGGCTCAGCAGCGAACATACCCCTGAGATTCTGCGGCCAGAAACCGAGGGCAGGTGAAGTAGATGTAAAAACAACCAGTACAGGTACACCTAGGGCAGACGCTATATGCGCTGGTCCGGAATCCGGAGAAACAAGCAGATCAAACCCTTCTATTCTGCTGATCAACCGGGCTATTCCCCCTTCTCCGGCAACATTTTTTACATTCCTGTACCCACAGTCATCTACAATGTGCTGTGCAAGAAGCGCATCTTCAGAGTTTCCGATAAGAAAAACATCCGCCCCTTCCGTGTCACAGAATAACCTTGCCAGTTCAGCTGTAACGCCAGCAGGTATTGTTTTCAAAGGCCATCTGCCGCCTGCTACGATTCCCACTGTCAGCCTGTTACCAGGGGGCATTGCGTACCTGTTGAGAACCGGGACAGGATTACCCTTGTTCGACCAGGTTTTTAGGTACTCCTCTGCCCGCCAGGGCACACGAACTCCGGTACCGCGAAGAACCTTCCGTCTTAAACTGCGGTTAAACTTGAATCTCTTTACATTTTTCCCTGCGAATGCAAGCCTTGTTGTGAAGTTGTTCTGCAGATCAACAACCGTACTGAAACCTGATGAAATACTGCGGAGTTCTCTCCAGCCGCCTGACACGGGAATAGCTTCAATATTCCCAGGAATTCTTTCAACCACTGGCTTGTACTGTTCTCTGCAGGCAAACCCGACAAAACTGGTTGCAGACATCTCTACTGCAGTTCTCGACGCGAGAACTATGTCTCCCAGGGAATGCAGCCTGACCAGGAGATTCCTGTTCATCTAGAATTGCATCTTCCAGAGCTTGTAGTACTTTCCACCAAGGGCGAGAAGAGTTTCGTGGGTACCCTCCTCGATAATTCTGCCGTTGTCTATGTAAAGCACTCTGGTTGCTTTTTTTATGGTACTGAGTCTGTGTGCAATAACAAGCGAAGTTCTACCCTCTACCAGAGCATCTATAGCCTGCTGCACCAGCTTTTCGCTTCTTGTGTCAAGCGCACTTGTGGCCTCATCAAAAACAAGAATCTGTGGATTTTTTAGAACTGCTCTGGCAATGGCCAGCCTCTGGCGTTGACCGCCTGACAAGGTAACCCCCCTTTCACCAATAACAGTTTCAAATTCCTGCGGCAACGCTTCTATAAACTCAAGAGCATTGGCAACTTTCGCTGCCTTCCTTACCTGATCTATTGAAATACCGGCAGAACCGTAGGCGATGTTGTTAAACACCGTATCATTGAACAGCACAGTTTCCTGGGTAACAACACCGAGCTGACTTCTAAGCGCCGAGACAGACAGTTTTCTAAGATCAATACCGTCGAATAGTATACGCCCGCGGTCAGGATCGTAAAACCTTGGAATCATGTCTGCAAGAGTACTTTTTCCGCCTCCACTCGGCCCTACGAGAGCTATTATTTCACCTGCTTTTATCTCCATGTTTATGTTTTTAAGCACAGGTTTATCCGCATCGTACCCGAATGATACATTCTCAAACCGTATAGATCTTGAGAGCTTCTCCGGAACAATTGCCGAGCGGTATTCTACTATGGCAGGTGGAGTGTCTATTATTCCAAATACCCTCTCTCCGGCGGCGAGCCCTGCCTGTATCGCTGCGTATGTTTTGCTTATACCCTTAGCAGGATCCATCATGCTCAATGCTGCAGCTAGAAAAACCATAAATTTTCCAGGGGACATACCGGAACCGTCAATTACAGCATTTCCTCCGTACCAGAGAATAACACCAGCTGCTACAGCCCCCAGGAATTCAGTAAGAGGGCCGGAGAGCGCCTTCATTCTTCTTAGAGATATTTCGTACTTTCGATGAGCATTAACGCTTCTAAGAAATCTCTGCTCTTCAAAGTTTTCCATTGCAAACGCTTTGACCACTCGTATGCCTGTGATAGTTTCGCCCAGAAAACTTGCGAAATCAGCCATTTTTTCCTGAGACCTGTGGCTCTTTCTCCTGAGACTTTTACCCAGAAGCAGAATAAGAGCCATACTGGGAGGGAGAACTGCAATTGTGACCAGTGTAAGTTTCCAGGAGACCCAGAGGGTAATGAGAAAGTAAACTGCAAGCAGAAATATCTGCCTGACAAGCGTGATAAGAGACTGGGTTACGGTTCTCTTTATTCTAACAACATCAGCTGTAATACGGGTCGTCAGCTCGCCGGAACGGCTTCTTGCAAAGAAACCTAAGTCAAGCCTCAATAGGTGCGAATACACCTTCATTCTTAGATCTCTGAGCATGCCTTCTTCTACGGATGCGATAAAAAAAGTCTGAAGAAAGAAGGCAAGGTTTTTGATGAGAATCAGAGAAACGATTGTAACAATCACCGCAAGCAGTGCCTGGGATGGAGTTGATCTGTGTATTCCATCAAGGAATGCGCCAGGTACAGCCTTTACGCTCTCCAGAGCAGAAGAAATATCGCCATGAAGCACCGAAGCCCAGAAACCATTCAGCTCGGGCACAACCGTTTGCGACATAGCCTGTTCCAGAGAAAGTGCTGAAATATTTTCTTCCTTTGTTCCAAACACATCATCGAATACAGGCAGAAGCATTGCCAGGGTGGCTCCACTTGACGCTGCAAATATCAGAGCAAACAACAGAGCCAGAGCAACCCGCCCTCTGTAGGGCTTTGCCATAGCCAGCGTTCGAAAGAAAACATTGTTTTTCATAGTGCCTATTCTGCTCAAACAAACCGCCTGTGGCAACCGTGGAACAAATAGTGACCCTCCGGGTAGATATGATTAGATTACAGAAATCACGGAGGAAGCATGTTAAGGACAGGCGTGTTGAAGAACGGTAATGAAAAGGATCCAAGGTCTGATTCGCAGCTGATGATTGATCTTTGCGAAGGAGACGAAGATGCTTTCAGTCACATAGTTAAGAGGTTTCAGCGTCCACTGTATTCTCATCTGATTCGTATGCTCGGTAACGAAGAAGATGCCGAAGAACAATTGCAGATGACGTTCTGCAGAGTATATCGATACAGGCACAACTACGATCCCCAGCGCCCCCTTATTACCTGGGTATACACCATTGCCAGTAATCTTGCCAAAAAAGAGTGGAGACGCCGTTCAAGATGGTCCATGGTCTCTCTGGAAAAAGTAGTTCTGAAAGGTTCACGCAAGATGACCCCCCACTACCGAGAAGGCAGAAGAGAACTTGGCTCCAGCATTGAAGAAGCGATTAATGATCTGCCCGAACACTACCGTGAACCCTTTCTTCTAAGGGAAAAACAGGGGTTTTCCTACGAAGAGATTTCAGATATCCTTGGCATTAAGATCGGCACTGTAAAGTCTCGCATCAACAGAGCCAGGGCTGGTCTCCGGGAATCTCTGGAGGATGTATGGGAGATGTGGAAATGAACTG
>CAZRXU010000084.1:0-9957 GCA_964604135.1 uncultured bacterium
ATGAAATACTGAAAACTCTGAAGCAGACAGCAGTTATTCTTAGCTTTCTTCTGCTGATTCCTGTAATACACTGGGCGAATGAAATACGGATTCCAGGGGGCACCAGTTCACTGGGTAATTACTTTATCTCCGGGGGTTTCCTTAATTACCTGATGCTGGTGGTTGGCTTTGCGTACATGATGTTCTCAACAGAAGACAGCGATGATGCCATGGAGTATCTGAAAACTCTGCCTGTTTCCAATCGGGTTCTGTTCATCACAAAAATACTGCCCAGGCTTGTGGTACTGGCGTTTCCCCTGCTGGGTCTTACCCTGTACGAAACAATTGCGGAAGGTTTCCAGATAGACACCTTCCTTCTGATTACAGTACCTCTAGTAATTTCAGTTGCCATGGCTCTGGTCTACGGATTCTTTCTGGGAATCTCTGACAGAAGAAATCCGGTATTACTAGCAGTACTCACCCTTCTTTCTTCGTATCCATTAATTCTCGGGCCTGTTATCTCAGAAAAAATTACGGGGTATCTAATACACCACACACATACGGAGCACACAAGCTTTCTGTTTGCTCTTGTGCACTTCGTCTCTGTGGTAATACCTGCACTGATACCGCTGTTTCTGCTTATCCCGGTTTACCGCTCATGGGATGCTGCACCGGGCAGAGTGAGAAGTCAGGCCATCCTGAAAAAACTAGCTGTTCCTTCAATTCTGGTGATTGTTCTCTGGGGTCTTGTATTCCCCTGGTAAACTGTAGCATTTATGTAACCACAATGTGAATGGAGGTATAATGAACCGTTCAAACATGATAGTACTCTTTGGGATTGTTTCTATACTGTGTGTAGGATGCAGCGAAACCCCCAGCATTGAAATTGTTGTTACCGAAGCAGAGGAGGCACCTGTTGTTCCCGACTCTGTAAGCAGGTGGATCGACTGGGCAGAAAGAAGCGGTGACGGCCTGTGGGAAGACGGCAGCCACAGGTTTGTTCTAAGAGAGTCAATGGTTTACGGCGGGCAGGAGTTCCCTCCGTTTTACAATGTGGACGGTTTCTGCTTCAAAGGCGACACACTGCTGGTAAGTGATCCTGCCGATCAGGCGGTAGCTGCTGTTTCTGTAGATACCGGTGACCTGCTGTGGAAAGCAGGTGAGTCGGGCGAGGGGCCGGGAATGTTCAGCGGAATCTGTGAAATCGCAGCAGGCCCTTCAGAAATTGCCGTGTGCGAGCTGGGTAACAACAGGGTATCGTTAATGAATTTCCAGGGAGATTTTGTCACCAGCATCCCTGTTCAGTGCCCTTTTGATGTGATGTGGTCGGGTGATACCCTTTTCATTCTCAGCCTTGCGGAAAGCAAACCTCTTAACATGTACAGTGCAAGCGGAGAGTTTCTTGGTTCCTGCGGTGAACTGCCGGAAGAGCTTGGCTACATATCATACTCAAACAGACACCTTCACGGAGTGGTTGCCCCGGACGGAAGTGTTCTTGTTATCTCCCGGTTTGTAGGCGGAATATGGAAGATTGACCCTGCCACAGGAGCCACTGAGTTGTTTGCTGATATAGCCTTCCCACAGGGTGAGATGGTAAATGATCTCGCAAGCGGATCATTCATGGTTCTCTCCCGGGATATATTTATTGGACCTGACGGCATGCTGAATGTAATTCTGCCTGTTTTCTCGGAAAACGGCGGCCCGTATTCAGGCAACGACGGGGAAATGCAGAACACAACCGCTGTTCACAGATACAACTGGGATGGTCAGTACCTCGACAGCTGGATAATAGACGGTACTGTTGGTATTGTTCTGATGCACAACGGGCAACTGTATTCCGCCGACAGATACGCCGATGGAGTGGTTATTGCACACGATATTGTTCCACTAAACCAGGGGAGTGAGTAGTCAACGACCTGATAACTCACAAGTCCATTTCAACAGCCAGTTCCTGAATAGCTTGCACATCAAGATCGGAAGAGCTGGCTGTTGATTTCTTTATGATTCGCATTGCGAGCTTCTCAAGCATGTTCATTTTGTGCCAGCAAATCTCACTGCCAAACAGCTTTCTGGAGATGGCGCGACTGTGTATTTCTTTACCGAAGAGTTTCAGGTATCCCCTGCCTGCCAAGCCCCTGTCTCCGGAGCAGATGTAAAGACCGATTTGTTTTAACATAAGCTGCTTCTCATTTTTCCTGCAGAATGCAGTCATTTCACGCTGTATTCTTTCGACATACACAGAAGCCCCAAGAATAATACTGTTGAAAGGCTGTATATCAAAATCGGGATCATCCTTTACATTCACTACGGTGAGCGGCTTTGTGGCTTTCTCCTGCAGCATAGCAGCGCACTTTGCAGTTGTACCATGCTTCGTTGTGTAAAGAACTGCTGTACTCATGTTTTCTGCTGTTCAGTCCGGGCCGATTGCCCTGAAATTATCTGGAGGAAGGGAGTCTACAGCCATATAGCCATCAGGAACCGAGCCTGTAAAACAGTAGATAATAGTGCTGCCGGACTGGCTTCTCCATACCTCTGTAATGAAAGGCGGAGGGTTGACTGCATCCCATGTTTTACCGTCTGGAGACCTTCTCCATCGTCTGGAAATCCACGGGCGAAGCACAGGAAGATCTCTGTCTACAACCATATACTGAACATTGTGACCTTCGAGATACGGCCACAACAGCATCTCGTAGTCATTGGGCCATGCAAGGGTGGGTTTTCGGTAAACCCAGTGAAACAGCTCCACGTTCGGATAGGTGCAGACCCAAGCAGAGTCTGAAGCATTCTCTTTCACCCACAACGCGGCTTCCATCGCTTCAGCAGCTCTGGCACGGCTGTCTGCCTGCATTACTCTGATAAACGGCACAGTCATGATAAAGAGTAACACAAGCAGAATGGAAACAATCAAGATTTTTCTCTGAGGTCTTTGCACTATTTCTGTAAAACCTGCCGTTCCTGCTGCCACAACTGCAGGTACGGCAATGGAAAGGTATCTGCCTGAATGCTGGTGCAGAACAAGCGCTGCAAGTACCGGTGCTATGGCAACAAAAGGCAGCAGCATCTTCTGTCTGTTTTTCCTGCGAAGAAGTGCGATAACAGCAGGTATAACGAAAACCACAAGAGTCGGCTGACCGAACACCTCGCCTCTGTGGGTGCTGCCAAGAGTAAACGGTTCAATCACTCGAAGAACTCCCGCAGCCAGATATCCGGCAACTGCAACAGGTCCCTGGTTGTTCCACATATCGAAGGGCGACGGAGCAGTTTCCCGCACACTCCATGCAGACCAATGATTTTCGTTTAGCAGGAACTGCCCGTTCTGACTGTACAGAAGGCTTCCGAATTCACTCATGTTTCTCAAGAGCCAGGGAGAAACAACAGTGAGAGCTGCAGCTGCAACCAGCACAGCCTTCAGCCACCTCCTGCTTCCCCCCCGGAGCAAAACCCACAACACCATGGAAGGAACCATAAGCATCCCCTGGGTGCGAACAAGGTAAAGAGAGCCGGACATGGCACCGAGAAGAAGTGCAAGCTTCCATGATATTTTCCGTTTATCTGCCACTATCAGTATCAGAAAAAACAGGGAGGCATAAAGCATAAGACTGTCCGGTTGAGTCCCGAACCACACAAACGGCGGATCGACTGCCATGTAGGCAAGAACCGCAAGGGCAACCTTCCGGCCAAACAGTCTTTTAGCCCAGAACGCACATAGTAACATTGCCAGAAGACCTTGCATCAGAACCACTGCCTGAGCATGCATCATACCGGTTCCAAGCAGATAAAACACTGGAATCAGGGTAAATGCCATTGCCGGCTGTCTGTTTGCCTCCGGTCTGAGGAATTCTTCAGACTGATCGTAAAGAGTCCACTTCACGAATGTTCTAAAACCAAGCCCTCTCTTCAGATTGTCTGCAAGAAGAATGTGTGAAGCTATTCCGTCACCTGCAGGAACAGGGTTGCGGTGGATCACCCACACCCTGATAACAGCAGCCACAACAAGTACGGAAACTACACCGAGGAAATATATTTTTTTGCCCATGCCTGCTAATTTACTCTAAAAAGCAGACACGGGCAAAATATTCACAGCACAACATCTGTTACCAGCATTTGCTATGAATCAGATACTACTGTATTCTCTGCTAAGACGTTTTCTTTCTGTATTCGAAAACACACCGATCTCCCTCTTTTACAAGAATCGGTTTTGCCCTTTCTTTGTACAACTCAACAATATCTGTTCCCCAGTATTCGTTACTGAACGATTTCATAAGAGCAGGAAAAGGGCACAGAGTACCCTTCAGTTCTGCTTCCCCCACACCCTTGGGACAAAATCTGCATGTTCCAGCTTCAATTGCAATTACCGTTCCTTCGCCTCTGTGAATCACTTCAATATTTTTTGAAATAAACAACATTTTTTTCAAAACTTCAACTGATTTCTCGAATTTTTCAAGTGCACTCAATTTTGATACATCATCAGTACCGTAACCATTCACTTCATCCAATCCTGCAAACTTAGCCAGGTGTACACCGGCCCTTTCCGATGCCTTGTTTACAATTGCCTGGTTCAATATTCCGTAAAGATTCAACCCAGCGAGAAAAGATGCAAAAAAGATACTCTCCGTATCAAGCTCCCTTTTGATCACATTCTCTTGAAACATTTCGTTAGTCACTTCAGCTCCTTCAATTCCTCTACCCTCACAATATCACGTTGTCGACCCCCAACCGTATAGTATACTATTCCACCAGCGAGAGCGTTACGCATATTATCGTATATTTTATCAACTAAAGTAACTATATGCAGATGTTTCAAAGACAGACTCTCGGGGACAGCAGCACTTGACTTGACGTAGCCTTTCCCTTTAGAAAACAGTGGGGGGTGTTAAGTGGAACTGAAAATTGCCACATGGAATGTGAACTCCGTCAGGGCACGAATGCCTGTTATTTCAAGATGGCTTAAAAAGGAAAGGCCTGATGTTTTGTGCATGCAGGAGTTGAAGGCCGCTTCGGAACAGTTCCCTCTTGAAGAATTTGAAAACCTTGGCTACCTCTGTGCGGTTAACGGACAGGTCCGATGGAATGGAGTGGCCATTGTTTCGCTCTGTGAGCCTGCAGACATTGAGACAGATCTGAGCGGTTTTCTTCCTGGGCAAAGCAGAATGATCTCTGCCGCCGTTCATGGAATCAGATTGGTAAATGTTTATGTGCCAAACGGAAGTGATATCAACGACCCCAGGTTTCAAGACAAACTTCGGTACTACGAGGTTCTCAGGAACTATGCCGAAGGCTTCCACAGACCAACTGTAATAGTCGGGGATTTTAATGTTGCACCGGGTCCGGATGACACTCACTCCCCAGAGCAGCAGAACGGCACTGTCTGTTATCATCCTCTGGAACGTGAGCAGATACAATTGTTCAAAGAGCATGGATTCAGGGATGTGTTCAGAAAGTACCATCCGCAGGGAAAAGCTTACAGCTGGTGGGATTACAGGGCAGCGGCGTTCAGAAGGAACAGAGGAATGAGGCTGGATCTTGTGCTGGCTGACGAGGCAGCATTGAACACAATTACCAGCTGCATTATCGACGTGGAACCCAGAAAATGGAAGAGGCCGTCAGACCACACACCGGTGGTTTTCAAAATTGAGGTTTCGGAATAGAATATGGCTTGTTGAGGTATCAGAACTAAACAATCGTCTGCGAAAGGAACACAATGAAAACTGTAGTTGCAATACTGCTTGTACTGGCTTCGTACGCGTGGTGTGAACAGGAACGGGAACTTGCACATATTCAGGTTCACGAGTGGGGAGTTCTTACTCTGAGCAACGGTGACCCTGTGTACTCTTCAGTCCCGGGAACACCTTCACCTATTCCCCAGCCAGACAATCCAGGTCTTCTCCGCGCCCCGGTTCTTTACTTTCACGGGCCTGCATTCTCCGGAACTGTCACAGTAAAGACAAACAACGGTTCCATTTTCGATGTCTACCCTTCTGTTCCCGATGCCGACAGAGACCACAATCACTGCACCTGGACAACCGATTTCAGCTACGAAGAGATAACCGACTATCCCGACTTCCACGGTATGGCGCCTGGTGAATGGAACTACAACCTCTGGAGAGATGTTTACGCCCTGAGTATCAGCAGCACAAACAACTGGAATGATAAATTTCTGTACTACGAAACAGCACCTGAATCAATAGACTTTCTGCCCTACTCACCGGCAAAGGATGATTTGTGCGAGGAATACGAAGATATTGAAGCCATGATAATACAGAGACGGAATGAAGGTATTTTTCTGGGCCGTTGTACGCTTGGTGATGTTGTTTACGGAGGAGATATAGAATACACGGAGCTGAGCACAGATGACGCCATTCCTGACGTTCTTTTCGACTGGGCAGTTGACATCCTTGAAGCCGATGAAGTGGAAGCTCTCTGGAACACATGGGAAACCTGGATATTCCGCGAGTACATATATGAACCAGGCTACGACAACGGTCTTCTTCTGTACAGAATTCCAGATGAACTGACGCAGCAACTCAGTGTAATTTCTGTTTCTTCGGATGAAGTCGATTATCCTGTAGACATATCTCGCTACCTTCTGGTTGCAATGCCTTTTCATGGAGAGCAGTGATGCTGCCGCTGCTGTTCCCGTTTATGGTTGATACGGTTGAGATTCCTCCTCCCGACTTCTACGACCTGTTCGTAAACGAGTGGGGTGTTGTGATTTTTAACATAGAAGGAACAACAGTTGCCGGGGCTCCGGATGAACACGGTAACATCCACGGGAGCAGACAGCTCTACGGAGACCTTGCGGTTGATGCACCTGTTATCTGGATACACGGAGGATTCTTTGAAGATGCAACTCTCACCGTTAAAATTCCTCAGGGCTCACTAACCGCCCTTTTTCCGGAACCGGATGCAACTTCTGGGGATGAGATAACTGTAGCCGCATCATGGAATCTCTCGGCTCGTTCCAGTGTTCCAGCAGGTGAAAGACCTTTGCCTGATGTTCCACCGGAAACTCCATTTGCGTGGGCAATGAAATACTGGCAAAAGGTACCATCGATGGAACTGTACTTCCCCGCTTCAGAAGAGTACAGATCGAATTTTCTGTACTATGAAATCGATATTCCGTTCTGGAATCCACCTGAAGGTATTTATGAAGCAAAAACTCTGGCCGGATACTACGCGCCCGATGGTTTGCTGATCACCGCTGGAAACAACCCCGAGGTAAAGAGAATTCAACTGATTCCACTTCCGGACGGATCGGGAATACCTGCAAACGCAGCAGGCGAGCTTGACGATGAGGCCATCTGTACCATCATCTGCGACTGGGGTGGAAACAACCTGAAGTCAGAGGAAATCAGCGCCCTGTGGCAAACATGGAAACCATTCTTTTCTGCTGGCAGCATTGATGATGAACAGTGGATTCTGTTCCCGCTTCCCTGGGATGCAGTAGATGAATACAGCACCCTGTTCCTTGAAGTACACGATGATGTTGACCGGGAAATTACTTACAACAGGCTGTTTCTCGGCCTCGTAAGGGTGAACTGATATGATTACACTGCTAATTCTTCTGGCCGGGCTTCAGGTTCACGAGTGGGGTGTGGTAACTACAGCTGGGGATGTTCTTTCCGGAGCAGTTCAAAACATATCTGATGTCACAACAGTTGAACCATTGGAAAACACGCTTGAAGACAAGGCTCCCGTGATCTATTTTCACGGAGATTCCTGCTCTGTAACTGTAAGAATCTTTTTCCCCGAAATGGGCTACGCCACAAGTGTACTTCCGGAGCCGGAAGATGGCGGTGTCAATTCTACTTACTTGGTATGGAATAATCTCAAACTGACAGAAGCTTCAGATCCTGCTCTTGAAGAAGGCTGGGCGAACTGCGAGGAACACAACTATCCATTTCCTGTGTGGCGACAGGTTGATGCTTTGTTTGTTGAATCGAACTATCAATACGACCGTTTCGTGTACTACGAATGTCGCCCCGGCAGCATGGGAGACCTGCCGTTTGTAAGTCAGAGTGGTAACCTTTCACTTAGAATGCCGTACGGCGAAATTCCCTGTATCGTACTTACATCCTCCGGAGGCAGACCGATGTTCGGTGTCTTCACCCTTGCAGATATACTAACAGACATACCGAAGGGTCTTCAATTCCTTGACGAACCTATGCAACTTGAAAGGGAACTCAGACAGTGGTCGGACGGCATTCTGAACGAAGACGAGTTCAATGCATTCTGGAGTACCTGGGAAGACAGATTCCTCTCTGACTCTTCAACAGATGTGATGATTCTGTACAAGCTTCCGGAAGAAACTGTGGAACGTATGGCGACTCTGGAAGTAGTGCCTGACATACACACAGTGGTTACCATAAACAGGTTCATCATAGCAGAACTTCCCTACAGAACCGAGTAGAGCGCAGAGTTCCCCGAAGACTCTTTCAGAATTTCTTTCCGGAATTATCCTACCTGTTCGATATGTATTATTAAATTCATATATAATTGATATGATATTGTTGTTTTTCTGTTACCCTTGTTCATATATTCACAGTGGTGCTGAAAGAGCATCTCTTTCCCTCGCAGTTCCAGTATACGCAACACTAAACAGTTGGAGTTCAATATGAAAGCCTACGATGTAATAATAATCGGCGGAGGGCCGTCAGGGTTGATCACCGGAGTTACTGCCCAGAAACAGAATCCCCAGGCATCGTTCCTCATGATCAAGGAAGAAGAAAACGGGCTTGTACCCTGCGGCATCCCCTATATATTTCACGATCTGGAAAGTGTTTCCCAGAATAAAATGGGGCCTGCTCCCTTTGTCAAGGCAGGAGGGGAAGTTCTTGTAGACAAAGTAATCGAAATTGACTTGAAAAACACAACAGTTACAACCGAATCCGGAACCGAACTGTCGTACAGAAAGCTTGTTTTTGCAACGGGATCTACGCCTACTGTACCCACCTTTATCAAAGGTTACGACCTTGAAAATGTCGAGACCATCCCGAAAAGTTATAACTACATTACGGGGCTGAAGAAAAGGGTAGCGTCTGCAAAAAATGTGGTCGTTATCGGCGGCGGGTTCATCGGTGCAGAGGTTGCCGAGCAGATAGCCAAAAACCCCGATAAAAATGTTACCATTGTTGAAATGATGGATCACTGTCTGGGCCAAGCATTCTCCCCTGATTTCGCAAGCCTTGCCGATGAGAACCTCAGGAAAGTAGGAATAAATGTTCTCACAGGCAATACAGTCGAAGAACTCATCGGCAAAGACGGTAAGGTGCAGTCTGTAAGGCTGAAAAGCGGAAAAATCATAGAAGCAGACATGGTTGTTTCGGCCATAGGCTACAAGCCCAACACCGATCTTGCGAAAAGAGCCGGGCTTCAGATAACGAGCCGAGGTACCATCAGAGTAGACAGGTTCATGCGTACAGACGTTGAAGATGTTTTCGCAGTGGGAGACTGCTCAGAAACCTTCGGCTTCATCACCGGCAGAACAGACAACATCATGCTGGCATCCACTGCAACTGCTGAAGCCCGTATTCTTGGTTACAATCTGTGTAAAATTGGAATCCTAAGAACATTTGCCGGAACCCTTTCCGTGTTCTCCACAGAACTCAACGGGTATGCCTTCGCTTCAGCCGGTGCCATTGAGCAATCTGCAGAAGCATCCAGAGTAGACTATGTAACAGGAAGCTTCTCAGACATGGACAGACATCCGGGTACGCTTCCAGGCGCAAAGGAGATCCGCATAAGAATCATTGTTTCACCCAGAAACGGAGAGATCATCGGAGGAGAGATTTACGGAGGCAAGTCAATAGGAGAAATGATAAACATCATAGCCCTGGCAATACAGAAGTACATAACAGTGTACGAACTTGTTTCTTTCCAGGTTGGAACCCATCCTCTTCTTACCACCGCACCCACAAAATACTCACTTATCAAGGCGTGCGAAGACGCCATATCAAAAATTAACTGTAACCACGGTTA
>CAZRXU010000084.1:10057-11447 GCA_964604135.1 uncultured bacterium
ACATCGTAACCCATCACAAAAGAAAGATTCCCTGTAATGGAAGAACTGGCCTCAAGAACACTTTCCACAAAATAGTTGTCTGAATTCTGAAAATCTCCGTCGAGCCTTGCGAACTCAGCAAGAGACCATGAATCAGTCAGTTTCCAGGCAAGATCAATACCTGTGTACCAGATTGAGGTTTCCAGCGTAGAGTCTGCAGTGTTTTCCCTTGTAAGAAAACCGGCTCCTGCTGTTGCTGAAACCTGAACGGCATCGCTGTTAATAAACTTCCGACCAAGCCCGGCAGAAACTCCGTATTCAGTGCTTATGCCGGAAAGCTCATCTTTCATCCAGTAGCCTCTTGATAAGGCAAAGTTGTTCTCTGTGAAGCTGTAACTCAGTGTTGCTGCAGTAAGGTATTTCTCTCTGTAGGTTTCATCTCCCTGGCTTCCGTAGGAAGCATTTGCCTCAAGCCCTGCTGTAAACACAGTACCAACAAGCTCTCTTGAAAGCTCAAGACCGGCATCAACCTGTTTCACCTCCGTGTTGCCTGTGGTGAACAGACTGCCCAGGCTGACTGCTCCTGCCCACGGAGAACCTGTTTCATCCTGCGAAAAACACAGGGCTGCCATAACAAGCAGAATAACTGCAGTTTTCATTGTTTTCCTTCCTCATTGCAGCACAAGCTGCTCCTGTATCAAATACCCTGCGGCGAATTGCTCCGCCGCAGGGAAACGTACTCAGTCGGTAACGATCAGTTTTCTGACAGCAGACGATGAACCGGCTTCAAGCCTTACCAGATATATACCCGGATTAACACTGTTCTGTGTGTTCCACACAACAGAGCATGAACTCTCAAGAGGCTGACTCCACACAAGCCTTCCTGAAACATCATAAACAGATATTTCTGCTGATAAACCGGAATAACCCGCAGCAAATGAGACAGATGCTCCGGATACAATCGGATTGGGGAATGGCCCGGCAAGAGAAGCCTGCGGCAATATCACACTCTGCGAAGTCTCTTCCATTCCTGAAGTTCCGTTAAGGGGAATCAGAGTGGGATCGTGAAAACCATGCCAGTCAAGAATACAGTAAAGCTCCCTGTCGTACCCGCCTGTCCACAGAGGAACTCTGCGGTCTTTCGATGTTGCAAAAGCTTCACCGATAAGGGAATTCCCGTTCTGAAAAACCTCTTCAGTGAGGTAAACACACATCCACTCACTTACGCCCATTTCGGGAAGATTTCCCTCCCAGCCATAGCTCGTATTGAACATTACAGAAGCTGCTCCACCGCCGCTGTTGTGCCACAAAGCCTCTGCACAGCATTCACCGCTTTGAAAAGCTCCCGGCATACACGCAATGCTGTGGTGAATGCCTGCTTTGGTTCCGTTTGTTAACCCCTGTGCAATTG
>CAZRXU010000085.1:0-11078 GCA_964604135.1 uncultured bacterium
GGTAAGCCTGTCGGCGGGACTCTTCAAACTTTTCTATTGCGTATCTAAGCATTGTTCTGGGCATCTTGGTGTATCGGTGTCTTAGAAATTCTGTTTCCGCTTCAAGGTCTCTGTTTCCCACTTCCCGAAGCATCCAGCCAACTGCCTTGTGAATGAGGTCTTCCCGGTCTTTCATTAGCAGATCAGCTGTGTGAAAGGTTTGATTGAAACAGCCATTTCGTATGAAATGCTGTGTGGCAACAATGGCAATTCTGCGCTTCCACAGGAGGTCGGAAACAGCGAATTGGCAGAGGGGCTCTGCGCTTTTGCCGAAGAGGTAAGCTCCTGCTATATGAGGGGCAGATGAATCTACAAGATCCCAGTTGTTGACCCGATGGGAATTACTCATGTATACGAGGTAAATGCTCTTTTTCTGTGAATCTATCCCCCTTTTGAATTTATCAACCATGGAAAGCAGCGAGAAGAGCCGAACTTCGTGCCACTCGGAATACAAAAGCTGTTCAAGCTGGGAGAGCTCAATACCCCGGAATGCTCTTACTGTTTTTCTTACGGCTGGAACCCGAACACCGAGGAACTTGTCTCCCTCTCCGTATTCGCCGGCAGCGGTTTTGAAGAATCGCAGGCTATGCTCCGCACGTTCCTTGTCTCCCAGCTCTTTAAGGCGGGTAACTATCGGGTCTGCTTGTGTCATCTGCTGTCCTTTCTTGCTTGTGAAGCATCAATTCAGCGGTGGCAGGTTGACTGTCGGCACCATGGGAGTATAATACGTGTTCGGTTTTGGTAGGGTAGCGGTTGTTTTTTGTATGAATAGTGGCATACAAGTACTTAAATACAATATAGCACTGCTGTTCAATTCAAACAGGCTGAAAGCCTGGTACATGTCAGGGAAATATGGAGGTATTCACAGATGTCAAAAAAACCGGATATAGCCAGGTTGAGAACTGAAAAAGATGAACGAAAACTGATAAAAGCACTTGAATACAGTTCTGATCCGTCTGTTCGTATTGAGGCTGCATCAGCACTTGGAGATGTTGGGAAAATTACAGCTTTGAAACCTCTTGTGCGTCTCATGAACAGTACAGAGGAATTGATTGAGGTGCGTTCAGAGGCAATTTGTGCTGTTGGAAGGCTTTGTGGAAAGGTAATGGAAACTCACAGCAGCGAAAATACTGATTCGCCAGCAGTTTCCGGTACGCGGAGACAAAAAGAGATTGATGAATTGCAGGAGTCAAGAAAAGCATTGAGACTGATTATAAAAGAGGGGTCAGCTCCATTGAGCTCTGCTGCGGCAAAAGCTTGCATGAGTTTACCGCTTGACAGAGATTCAGCAATTATGAGGGCTTTTAGCAATGACGGGGAAGAAAGTGGGAGAAGCGTTTTCTCACAACCCGGCCTGGGTCCGGAGGAAGAAAACAGCGGTATTGAAGATCCCGGCGTTGAAAACGCAGAACAGTCCAGTTTGTTTTCTGCACCTGAAGAAACTGTCAGAGCGCAAAGCGTGAAACAAGCGGAAACGGAGAAGAAGGCTGTTAAGGTACCTGAACCGGATATGGACAAGCCTGTGGAAATAGCGCCTGGTACGTACTGGGTGGGCAGGCGTGAAGATACACTTCTTGAAAGAAACATTTACCTTAGGGTATTTACCAGCGGTGACAAAACAGTTAACCTTCTTATTGATCCAGGTCCGCCCGAGGATCTGACTCCGCTTGTGAAGAAGCTGTCTGCGCTTATAGGAGGAATCAGAAATCTCCATGTTATGTTTCTCAACCATCAGGATCCCGATGTTTCCTATAACTCCGGACATCTTCAGAAGCTTAATCCCAACTGTGTTGTTCTGTGTTCCGAAGATTCGTGGAGACTGGTGAAGTTTTACGGTCTTGATCCCAATAAATACAAGTCGGTAGAGAGTTTCAAAAACATGAGAGTTACGCTGACAACCGGTCACACTTTGAGGTTTATCCCAACACCTTACTGTCATTTTCGCGGCGCTGTGATGCTTTATGATGAGGAAACAGGTGTTCTTTTCTCCGGGGATTTTCTGGGAGGGCTGTCGTTCCAGCAGGATCTGTACGCATCACTGGAATCCTGGGATGGAATAGCTACCTTTCATCAGATATACATGCCCAGCCAGGCTGCCCTTAAACATGCTGTAAACAATATCAGGGAAATGGAAAAGGCTCCTGTTATTGTTGCTCCGCAGCACGGAAGCATTATTAAAAAAGAGCTTGTTCAGGAATTTCTTAAACGGGTTGATAACCTTGAAGTAGGTCTTGACCTGTTCCTGAAAGCACATACGAAGAAGAACTATATTGCTGCCCTTAACGAATTGCTGGCAGAGTTCAGCCAGACGGTGGATGCCAGTATTATACCAAGTGCTCTCAGCGCATTCATGTCTGATGGTTCTTTCCCAAATGCAATAACAGTGGGGAACAGTGGTGTTACAGACATAAAAGTTGATGCCCAGTATGCCGTTGAGATTTTCTTGCGTGAGCTTCGCCAGCAAACTCCTTCTGATTTGTTGGATCTGGTGGATATCAGCATTGTAAGAGTGCTGACCATGTGGAAGATTCCACTGCCAGAGTTTATGCTTTCAAATTCTTCACCAACGGAGAGTGTGTTCGAGGTTGTGTAATTCAGGCAACAGCGCACCGGCTTTCTGCGTTCATAAGAAGACCGGTGCGTTTTTTGTAATTCATACTGGCAGAAATGGCGCTAAAAGTGTTTGAATGTTAGAATACCTGTTGCGCCGGATAACCCAAATACCAGTTACAGTAAGGAATGCTATGGGGTACACAATCGTTCTGCTGGCACTGACGTCTTTTGCCTTTGCCGGTATTGATCAGGCCATGGTTAAAATCTATACAAACAGCGTGGCGTACAACTACTACCTTCCATGGAGCACAGATGCACCGGTGGAAAGCTCCGGTTCCGGTTGTGTGGTTTCTGGCAACATGATACTGACCAATGCCCATGTGGTAACCGACGAAACCTATCTTCAAGTCAGAAAGGAGGGAGATCCCAAAAAGTACCGGGCTGTTGTTGTAGCTGTTTCCCATGAAGCCGATCTAGCACTGATAACTGTTGACGATGGATCATTTTTTGATGGAATCCGTCCCCTTGAGTTGGGCGAACTGCCCCATGCCAGGGAAGAAGTTACAGTTTACGGTTATCCCATGGGAGGCGATGCTCTCAGTACTACCCGTGGCGTGATCTCAAGAATTGAAAGTTCCAGATACACTCACAGCGGTCTCTCGCTGCTTACAGTTCAGATAGATGCTGCCATCAACCCCGGTAACAGTGGCGGCCCTGCAATTATAGATAACAGAATTATTGGTGTTGCAATGCAGACCATGACCCAGGCTGACAACATTGGTTATGTGATTCCTGTTCCGGTGATAGAACACTTTCTTCGGGATATGGAAGACGGAGACTACAACGGATTTCCATCGGCAGGGTTCAGCTATCAGACAATACGCAACGACGCTTTTTCTGCTGCATTCGGCATCAATGAGGAACAGACAGGCGTAATGATCACCGGGCTGGCATACAACTCTCCTGCAGATGCAGTTTTGAAACAGGGTGATATTCTTATGAAGATTGACGGCCAGCCAATTGCAGGGGATGGCACTGTAGAGTTTCGTCCGGGCAGCCGCACCAGACTGGACTACATGGTGAACAGGTGTCAGATCGGAGAGGCAATTCCCCTTGAAATAATCAGAGACGGAAATGTTCAAACAGCAGAGATGAATCTTACATCTACTCTTCACGATCTTGCAATTGTTCAGGCGAAGATATACGACACGCCTCCAGAGTATTTCATATTTGGAGGAGCTGTTTTCATGCCTCTTTCAGTTAACTACCTGGAATCATGGGGTAGTGAATGGTATCTTAATGCTGTTGATTATCTTACATATCCGTACCTGTACAATAACTGGCGTTCAGAAAGCACGGAAGAGCTTGTTGTCTTGAGCTATATGTTGCCAGCTGAGGTGAATACAGGGTACGAAGACCTTCAGAATGAATTGATTACAACGGTAAACGGTGACAGCGTAAACTGTTTTTCACAGTTTGTTGAACTGGTAGATGAAAACTCGGATCTATTTTTAAAACTTACCACAAACCTGGGCAGCGTAATAGTGCTTGACAGAGAACAGGCAATTGCGGCCAACAGAGAAATCATAGATCGTTACGGTATAACAAGAGACAGATTCCTGCTGTAAGTTTAACCGTGCGCCTGTAGTTCAGGAAGCTGTGTCAGGAGTTTTCCTGTAGCTTTCGAAGTTCTTTATCCCAGTGTTTGTTGGCTTCCCTCATATAGATACGCTCTTTTATCAGGGGTTTTGCAAGGTGTGCGGCGGTTTTCTCTGATATGGCTCCGGATGTTACAAATTCTTCCCCGGCTTTACGCAGGTACTTTCTGTAATTTGAGATTAGGGGTTTCAGTACAATTGATCTGTTGTGAAGAATCTCACCACCTTCGAGGTATATCTCTGCAGCCACAACAGAGTGGAAGTTTCGCGCTACCCGGCGAAAATGAAGTTTTAGAGGCTGAAAGTGTTCCCGCCCTGACATACCGCAGTTGGATACAACAATAATCTTCGGGTAGCTATCAAAAAGTTTGATATGCCGCCACTCTCCATTGCCGTCTTTTTCAAAGTGAGGATCCAGCAGGGGAAGAAGGCGATCCATGAAAGCCTTCAGAATAGCAGTAACACCATCCACATACAATGGAGTTGCCATTATTATAACATCGCTGTTTATCACTTTCTTGAGCAGTTCGGCCATGTCGTCTTTAATGATGCATTTCCCGGGAGTTACAGTCCAGCAATTGAAGCATCCCCGGCAGTATCCGGTTTTCTTTTCAGCAAGATAGATCTGTTCTGTTTCGGCTCCAGCATTTGCGGCACCCTTGAAAAAATCATTAACCATAATTGAAGTATTGCTGTTTTTGCCTCTGGGGCTTCCATTGAATGCAGTAATTTTCATGCACACTCTCCAATCTGATAAACACCTGTTTTATTGACGATATGTCCGGTAATATACGAAACCTTTCGGAGATAAACACTTCATGCCGGGTAGTGTTGTTTGCAGCAGGTCTGCTGTAATGTTATTTTGAGGCATACCCGAAGAGCTTTCCTGAAAGGAACCGTATTGGTCAGAACAGGCAGAAAGATCGCGATAGTTGTTCTCCCATCGCTAACCGTTATAACGGGAATTCTTCTAAACTTCCTCGATCTATCTTGGGTAGGCTGGGTTTTCAAAATATGTCTTTCCGGTACTGTTGGAATCTGGACGAACGCCATTGCCATAAAAATGCTTTTTCGTCCGTACCAGCGTACACCGCTTGGCAGGCAGGGGCTTCTGCCCAGAAGAAGGGATGACATTGCAGAAGCTGTTGCAACGGCAGTTTCAAAACAGCTTCTTGATACAGATTCCGTACTGAAATACCTTGAGGAAAACAATTTGATACAGAAGACCGCATCGGAAATGCTGAAAGGAGCGCATCGCTGGGTACAGCAGCCTGTTAACAGACAGATGGTTATCCACAGTGCGGGAAGATATCTGCAAAACAAAGGAGCCCAGCATGCAGGGCATCTGTTTTCGAAGGTTGCAGATGTGATAAAGCTGCACGCGGCAGAGAACCTGTCACCGGAAAGAGCCTGGGTTCATATCAGAGAAGTTCTGGAAATTGAAATTGAGAAACCTGAAACTGCACACCTGCTTACGGTTGTGGCAACAAATCTGGTGGAAAAGAACTCCTCAGCAATAGCCGGGGCAGTAAATGAAATGCTGGAAGACTGGATCAACTGCAGAGGGTTTCCTGTTAAGCAGGCAATGAAGTTTGGTAAAGGAATATTCAGAATCGATAAAGACAGAATCAGAAAAGAGCTTTTAAAGAAAGTAAGAAGCCAGTCATTTTTCAGTGATGTAATGAACCTGCTGGAGAACAACACAGATTCCGTGCTGTCTTTGGGAGATGACCTTGCGGTGAAGAACAGATTTCTGGAGTTTTTTCAGCTGCAGAAACACAGGTTTGACAGCTGGCTGAAAACAGACGGAGTTATTCTGGCCAGCGAAAAACTTGTTGCCTACCTTGAGTCTGATTTGTTCTGGAGCAGACTTGAGAAGTTTCTGGATACGATAGCAGGGAAGCTTGAGGAAGTGTTGCAGAGAAAAGTTCAGTCGAAAGAGTTCAGGGAAACTGCCAGACGCTTTGTACAGCAGCACGCCTACAGAGTTGACATCAAGGAAATGGTCAGAAACAGGATCTGCGAGTTTGAACTGCAGCAGCTGGAAGAACTCGTTAATGATGTAAGCGGTGAAAGCCTTGCCGGAATTGAGTTGTTTGGTGGTATTCTTGGTATGCTTGCCGGCCTGATTTTGATCAATCAGTGGTTTGTTGCAGTTCTTCTTGCAGCAGTGGGGTTGTTCTGGCTGGTGGAGAGACTGCTGTCAGGTGGATCTGCGTAATCAGTTAATTTCGCCGGATTTCTTCAGGGCCCACCGGGAAAGCATTGGCCCTGCAAGCTCATTTACTACTACGGTTCCCAGTATCACGCTGACAAGAGTGTCTGCAAAAGTGCTGAATGCAGGTTGTGCATGCAGAACAAGGGCAAGACCAATAACTATGCCTCCCTGGGGAACCAGGCAGAATCCAGTGTATTTTCGTACAGGTGCAGGAGCTGATGCTAGCTTTGCACCCAGACCGGCACCGGCAAGTTTCCCCCACATTCTCAGAACAACAAAGAGCAGTATAAGTGGTGCCGATGCCTTCAGCACGCTGAAATCAAGTTTCATTCCGCTCACGGTAAAAAACAATATAAATACAATTTCTTCTATGCTTCCGGAAACCTTTTCAGGAATCTGCCTTGACCATTTCCCGGCGTTCACCACAGTGAAGCCCATTATCATTACTGCAAGAAGGGGGTCGGCACCGAACAGTTGCGCCACACCGTAGCAACTGTACAGAGACCCAAGCAGCAGAGCCAGCATTCCTGCAGTGGAAGATACAGTCATTCGCTTTTCGAGCAGAGCGAAGAGCCCGCCGATAAGCACACCGATTACGACAGATGAGCCGATTCTAAGCAGAGGAGAGAGAACTGAGTTTGCCGAAAACGAACCGTGGGCGACAAGAACTGCTGCAGCAGCGGCGCCAACACTGTAGTTGAGCATCCCGATTCCGTCATCCATTGCGGTAACGCCCATAACTGTTCGGGTAACCGGGCCGTTGCATTTGTACTGGTGTGCAACGGCAAGGGTGGCAGATGGATCTGTTGGTGAAGCAAGGGCTCCGAACAGAATGGCCATGGGTACAGCGTATGAAGCCAGATCCGGAACAAGAAGCGGTACAAGAAAGGCATAACCCGTAGCCACAAAGAGATTTGCAAACTGGGCCTCAAATACAGTTACAATACCGATTGTTTTCCCCACACTCTTTATCTGTGGCAGGTACAGGCTGGCACCGACAGAGAAGGTGATTACACAAAGAGTCATGGTTGTGATGAGGTTTGAGCTGTTTACAAAAGAGTTCGGGATGACACCGGAAACCTGTGGATTAAGAAGTATGCCAGCCAGAATATAGCCGGTAACTTCAGGAAGGCCAAGTTTAGAAGCTGCTTTTCCGGCAAGAAATCCTGTAAACAGCAGAGTTCCAAGCATGAGCATTACACTGGTTTCCATGTTCCTCTTTCTGAGTCTCTCCGGTTTGCGTAAATTAGGGTGTTGCTAACCATAATCAATGGAGAGTTTATATGAAATACTTTGCTTTTCTTTTGCTTGCTGTTGTTGTTGCCGGTTGTGGTGGAAATCAACCCGATACAAATCCTGCAATTAACATTCCAGGAGAGACTGCCCTAGAGAATGCCTCCTCCGGGCTGAACGTTCACAATCTTACAGGTGGAATAAACCGGGTAAATCAGGAGGTTTGCAGAACCAACATGCTCACAGCATCAGCCTCCATAAGCATGTACCAGGCCCAGCACGAAACATTACCGGAAACACTTGCCGAAGCCGGTATTTATGCAGCCTGCCCGGAAGCAGGAGCATTCAGATACACCGTCGACGGGCAGAACTGGACTCTGGACTGTCCGGCGAACCCATCCCACGGATCAGTAAGCAATGGAGCAAGCTCCTGGTAATTCAGTGTTCAGGAATATGCTTTTTGAGCTCGTCGACTGAGATGCCCAGTAGGGAAGCTGCCTGATCCAGATTGCCCCCGCAGTATGTTATTGTTCCAGAGATATGATCTTCAATTAAATCCTGTAGAACTGCGGGGGTAAAATCGCCTGTGTTTTCTCCGGGGGAAATTCGTTCACGGATGTAAGGTGACAGGTCGTCCGGCGTTATCTCGCTGCCCTCAGCACCGACCACAGCACTTGCGATGATGTTCTGCAGTTCCTGAATATTGTCAGGATAGTTGTAGTGAATCAGCAGATCCAGTAGATCATCTGAAACATAGAGAGATTTTGTGTCCTTTCCCAATTTCTCCAACTCCTGTTGCAGAAAATGATCAATTATCAGTGGAATATCTTCCGGGCGTGATCGCAGAGGTGGTATCTTCATAGAGTTTACCATGAGATGATACAGCAGATCCCTGGAAAAACTCTCTCTGTATCTGGAACTGGTCAGATCTCTGGTGGATGCGACAATAACTCTTACATCACTTTTCTTTATCTCGGTGGAATTATCCCTGTAGAACTCCGAGTTCTGAATCACTCTTTTCAGTCTTACCTGTACCGGTAACCCCAAACAGTCAACGTTATCAATAAACAGTGTTCCTCCTGCAGCGGCTTCAATAAAGCCTTGCTTTTTGTCGTGCTTACCGCTCCAGTCTTTAGCTCTGCCGAACAGGTCAGATGAAAACTCTTCCTGGATATGGGCTGTGCAGTCTACTGCAACAAATGGTCCGCCTGCCCGCAGGCTGCACTGATGGATTGCCGTGGCAAGGCGTTCCTTACCTGTACCCTGCTCTCCCCAGATGAAAACGCTGAGATCGCATTTTGCAACTTTTTCGGCGTTGCGCAGCAGAAGGATCATCTCGGGATTCACCGTTGGCAGATGTGTGAAAGAATTGCTGTGCCCCAGGTCACCCTGTTCCATATGAGCAGGCAGTTTGTCGATGGTTTCCCGAACAGCACCGTGTTCGATTGCGTTATCCAGCACTTCTATGAGGTGTTCATCATCAACCGGCTTTGTGAGATAATCGAAAGCACCGCGCTTCATGCTTCTCACTGCCAGATCAACATCATTTGCTCCGGTAAGAACAATTACAGGAATTGATATCTCTTTGATCTGCATCATATTCAGAATGTCAATACCACTGACATTAGGCATATCCAGGTCAAGCATTATTACATCGAAACTCTGCGTTTCAAGAAGATTCTCCACTTCCCGGGAGTCATTCACCACAGTGGAATCAAACCTGTCTGTCTGCATAAGAAATACCATGAAGTAATTGGTTACCGCAACATCGTCATCTACAATAAGAACCTTGTTCATGATCTGTTCTCCTTACCAACAGCCACCGGGATTCTGATTGTAAATCTGGTTCCACTGCCCGGCCTGCTTGTTACTGAGATACTGCCTCCGTGTTCTTCAATGATTCTGTAGGCGATAGCAAGACCCAGGCCGGTTCCTCCCTTCGCCCTTTTAGTGGTAAAGAAGGGGTCGAAGATCTGTCTTTGGGTTTTTTCGTCCATGCCCTTCCCGTTGTCTTGCACTTCTACTACAACGGTATCTTTGTCCATGGAGGAGCTTACGATAATATGGCCTTTTCTGTCGTCGGGTATGGCCTGTGCAGCGTTCACAATCAGGTTAACAAGTACCTGCTCAATTTTCTGCGAGTTACCGGGGAACTGCTCTACATTTTCCGATAACTGAAGAGTCATCTCCCCGTGCTTGTGTACTTCATTCTGCACAAGCCGTTGTACTGCGCTGATAAGTGTGTTTATGTCAACTTTGTCAACCAGAAGCCCTTCGTCTTTTCTTGCAAAACCCCGGAGGCCTTCAACGATCCCTTTTATTCTCTCTGACCCGTGTCCCATGTCATCCACAAGTGTCATTATGTGCTCTCTGAAAAATGAGTATTTTAATCTGGCGATTTTGAGGTCGGGGTGATTCTTCTGATACTCGTCTACAATTGGAAGCATATCTGTGAGAGCCTGCTTAACAATCTTGATGTTTCCGCGAATAAACTGATTGGGGTTGTTGATCTCGTGACCGATGCCGCTTACAAGCTGCCCCAGTGAGGCCAGTTTATCTGCCTGCTGCAGCTGCTGTTCATAGGTCTTCTCAAGCGTGACATCCCGGTAGAATTCCAGTATTCCCTCAACCTCTTCGTCTTTGTTGAACACAGGAAGTGCGTGCACTTCAAGAAAACGGTCGTCATTTCTGATGGTAACAGTTATTGGTGTTTTGTGTTTAACAATCCTGGATAACCTGCAGTCTGCACAGGGAGTATCGATGTTGAAACATGCCTTATAGCATTTTGATCCGGGTTGAACACTGTCGCGGTTACTCATGATTACATCCCAGTTCAGATCTATCATCAGAACCTGATCAGGAATTGCCTTGAACATTGTTTCGAATCTTCTGCTGCTCTCATCCATTGTTTCATTAACCCTGTTCAGGTATGAATCAACGGTTCTGAGTTTTTGTTTTTGAGATTCCAGCTCGGTTTCCCTGTTAGCGATCTTTTCTTCAAGTTCTTTCAGACGATTTGTGAATTCCTCTTCCTCCGCCTGCTTCATGGCAATGCTTTCGGAAAGCTCTTTTCGTTCAAGGGCAAGGCTGAGCATCCGGCCGATCTGCTTCATCATTTTCCACTCTTCCGGAAGCAGCTCTCTTTCGCTGCTGAGGTATCCGACTCTTATTTCGCCCTTCACCTCTTCATTGATGTACAGCCGTACGCTGATGTACTCGTCTGAAGGTTCCTGACCGTATTCGGTTCCCTGGTAAACAGAGTAAACAATGGCTTCTTCGGGGTACTGCATGCCCTGAGCTAGAAATGGGGGAAGTTTGGTAAAAAAATCCCTTATGGTTTTTGAGGCTTCTATCCACTCTGCAACTGCGTAAAGGCA
>CAZRXU010000086.1:0-11045 GCA_964604135.1 uncultured bacterium
ACCCCAGTACACACGGCGTTCTAAGGCTGTAATAAACCTGTTTTCCGTTCTTTCGGTACTCTACAATTCCAGCACGGCGCAGAACAGACAGATGCCGTGAAATAGTTGAATAATCAATGCTAAGAGCCTTGTTGAATTCACACACGCAAAGCTCACCCTCCGCGAGTTTTTCAACCATCCACAGCCTGTACGGATTGGCAAGAGCCTTCAGAGTTTCGCTTTGTTTTCTGTAGAACTGCAGTTCTTCATTGTTCATGCTGTACAAGCCTCAACCTTCTGTATTTATGCATATATATGCAAATGTACATACATCGCGCAACATTGCCGCAGAAGCAAAATTCAAGCAGAATACGGCTAACAGTAAAGGAGAAAACAGTGAGCAATCTGATACTCAACGATCACAGAGACGAAAGAGGTTTTGTAGTAAACCCTTTTGAACACCTTGCAGACACGGGAAGTATATCCAACTGCCATGCCTTCTCCATGGAGCCGGGAAGCACAAGAGGCAATCACATCCATTCTTCCCGCAACGAACAGGTACTTGTACTCGCAGGAACAATAGAAGTTGAGTACAACAATTCCGCGACAACTCTAACAGCCGCCGCCCCATCAATCTTCACCATACACAAAGAAGTCAAACACACATTCAGAAACAATTCCAGTTCTACCGCCGTTGTTCTGTGCTGGAGCAGTGAAAGATACGAATAGCATATCTGCCCGTTTACAGGGAAATGTTGTTTTCAGTCACAACCTGTTCACTGGAAAACTGCTTACGCTTTTAGTTCTGCCAGCCAGTTGGAAAGTTTTCTGATCTTTATCCCGTCAATATCTGACTCCAGCCTCAGATTTTTTACAAGCAGGTACTTTTCTGCGTATGGAATTCTTCCAAGAAGCTTCAATGCTCGCGGAATCCGCTGATCTGAATTTTTTTACTTCGATTAAAGATGAAACCGATCCTTCCATGGTCACGGCAAAGTCAATCTTCTGCTTTTCTCTGGTTCGCACATATTGCAGTTCGGTTGCTTTCCCAGTGGTATCCGACAGCAAATCTGTGTGTTTCCTCAGGCATACGGCTGTTGTATTTTCAATCTTTATGCCTTCGTCTCCGTCCACATATCCTGTATCGTAGAAATAGAGCTTGGGCATTTTTTGTATGGCTCTGGCAATATTCCTGTGATATGGACGAACCAGAAAAACTATGTGAAGCGCTTCAAGAATAACTGCATACTTCTTTACCGTATTCGGTGACAGCTGCAAATCTCCGCCAATTGATGACCATGACAACGGAGAACCAACCCTTCCTCTGAGTATTTCAACCAGAAGACGCATGGATCTCACTTCCTGAAGCCTACTGAATTCAAGAATATCTTCCAGCAAGAGAATCGCCAGTCTGTCTGAATGTGTCCACTGGACTGTACGGACACGGCTGCTATTCCATATAGTAGCCTGCGGTAGTGTTTCGTATTTTTCCATGAAACAGGAGGCGAGTATGCAAAAACCATTGGGATTGCTTTTCTTTGTGTTCGGAATTGCTGCGGCGTGTACAACAATCATCGTTACACCCGGGGCATCTGAAGACGGATCCATGTATGTAACCCACTCAGACGATAATGAACTCATGGACGAGCGGATCGTTTATGTACCGGCCGCAGACTGGGAAGAAGGCGCTACAAGACCTGTTTACTGCTCAGCCTGTGCTCTTGGTCCTTTCCCTCAATACAACAGTTTCTCTGACCCAAGGCTTGTCTGCATAAACCGGGCGGAGGCGTACAACCATCCCGACCAGCCGCAGAGCATTGCTCTTGGTGAAATTCCTCAGGTCGCGCACACTTACGCATACTTCGATGGCAGTTACGGAATAATGAATGAACACCAGCTGATGATAGGTGAGTGTACTTGCGGATCAAAGATGATGCTTGATCCGGAGCCAGGCAAAAGAATTTTCTACTCTTCCGAACTCTCAAGAGTGGCACTCGAAAGGTGTACTTCTGCAAAAGATGCCGTAGAACTTATGGGGCAGCTGATTGAAACATACGGTTACTACGGAACAGGCGAAACGCTGCTTGTCGGCGATCCTAAGGAAGCATGGGTGTTCGAGATGTGCTGTGGCACAACAGACAGCACTGGAGGCCTTTGGGTGGCTCAGAGAGTTCCAGACGGGGAAATCTTTGTGGAAGCCAACGAATTCAGAATAAGAAATATCACAGATGATGAAACTGTTTTCCTCTACTCTGAAAACCTGCTTGAGGAGTGCGAAAATCTCGGGTGGTGGAATTCAGATCAGGGAGAGTTTGACTGGCTGCGTGCGGTAAGCAAGGGAGAATACAACCACCCCTACTACAGCATAAGAAGAGTATGGAGAGTGCTGAGCCTTGCCGCTCCTTCCCTGGATCTCAGCCCGTGGGTTGAAGACGGTTATTCTGATTACTACCCTTTCAGCGTTGCCCCGGATCACCAGCTTGCAACAAGAGAAGTTATGAGGCTGCACAGGGATCACTACGAAGGAACTCCTTTTGACATGACGCAGGGTATTGCTGCAGGCCCATTCGGATTTCCATACCGTTACTACGGCCCCCAGGACAGTGGCGGAGACATTGGCGACCCTGACCGACAGCTGGAAGGTGCCTGGGAACGCCCTCTGTCTGTTAATTACTGCGGTTATGTTTACGTAAACCAGGGTCGTTCCTGGCTTCCGGATCCTATTGGTGGTATAACCTGGTTCGGCCCGGACAAACCAGCAGAAACATGCTTTGTACCTTTCTATGCCGGCGTTTCTGATCTCCCTGCCAGCTACCAGACCTGCAATACCTCTGAATTTTCAAGAGATTCCGCATGGTGGGCATTCAACTTCGTTGGAGACTGGTCAGGTATAAGATACAACCTGATGCACCAGGACATAGCTGACCTGCAGGAAGAAATTGAAACAGGTGAAATAGCAAAAGTTGCCGCTACAGATTCTGTAGCTCTGGAAATGTACAGAAACAACGGCGGGTACACAGATTGCATTACACAGTTCAGTACTTCAAACGCAGACAGTGTTGTAAGCGAATGGTGGAACTTTGCCGACCGAATGATAGTGAAATACGATGACGGTTTTCTTAACTCCCCTGCTCACATGGCACATGAACTGGGGTATCCGGAATGGTGGCTCGACCAATCCGGCTGGGAACAGGGACCGATTTCCTACACCAACCACCAGGAAAACTGAAGCATTCATCACGTACATTCTTTTTGAAGGGAGGTGAAGATATGACACAGAAGGATCGCAGAGACAGCTCCGGCAAAGCAGAGGTACAGACTACTGTACCGGAAGAAAACACAGTCGAGGAAAAGGAAGTTGAAGCAAAGCCAGGCGCCTGTTGATGACCGTAAAACACCGTGAACAGGAGTTTCACAAGCGGTTAACAAAGAAACAACACTGAAGACCTGTCAAGTTTCGGGACCAAAAAACTCTATCTGAAGGTTGGCCGGTGATGTGCGTTCAGGGGGAATCGGCGGTATGCTGGCGGAGTTGAGGGCATGGGTAACTGCCCTGTCAAATCCGCTGTCTCCGCTGGTTCTTATTACTTCGTATGAATGTGTTCCGTCGGTATTAACAGTAAAAGTAATCCTGTAGCTCTGTGCCGGGTTAATTGAAGTTCTGAAGTTTCTTCTGATTGCACTGAACACTCTGCCCTCGTAACTGGCAGGACCCGGTGCTCCGCTGCCTGCCTCACCCTCAGAGCCCACTCCCATGAAATCGTCAGTGGCAGCAGAAACTGTTTCTTCCTGCACCTCTTCTTCTATACGCTCTGGAACTTCGGTTTCCTCCTGCACCGGCAGCTCTTCCTCTACAGGCAGTTCCTCCACTACTTCGGTAACTTCCTCCTCAACTTCTTCAACCGGATCAACTGTATCTTGCTGAACCGGAACTTCGTCCACCGGGTTTTCTCCGGTATCAAGAACAATCATCTCCACAGAAACAAACTCCCCGCCACCCATGGGTACAGCCTCTCTGCCACCGGCAATCAATCCTGCCAGAACAAGAACAAGAAAAACAGCTATATGCATACCTGCAGACAGGTAAAAGTCGTTCCTGCTGCCGGGAGCACGCAGCCCTGTGGGCTTTGCAAAGGGATTACTCGACTGCACCTGAAGACTCCTGAATAAGACCCACATTGGCGTAACCGCCCCGCCTTAATTCCGTAAGGGCAGAGGCCAGAACAGCATACTGCACCTGTCCGTCGGCTCTGAGATAGGCTTCTGTTCTGCCGGACGAAAGGGCAGCCTCTGCAAGAGACGACAGGTCTTCCGGGGCGACTGTTTCTCCAGCAACTGTGATATTGCCTGCTCCATCCATCTCTATTACCAGTGAGGTTCCTGGATCCAGCCGCTGAATTATTTGCCCCTGATCTGTGGAAGGGGGCGTGATATCTGTACTTCTCTGCATCACCGGGGCACTAAGCATGAAGATAACAAGCAGAACAAATGTAACATCAACAAGGTTAGTTACATTGATGGTAGAGAACTGCCTGTATTTCTGCCGTATCATTGTATGGATCCCCGCCTGCACACATCCACAAGCTCACTGAGAAATCTGTCCATCTCGCCGGCAAGATCGTCGACCTTGCCAACAACATAGTTGTGAAACACATTCGCAGGAATCGCCGCAAGAAGCCCGGCTACTGTTGTAGTAAGGGCAGCAGCAACACCGGCTCCAACTGCGCTGATATCTGCAACTCCTGCTTCCCGCATGGCAATAAAACTTGCAAGCACTCCCCACACCGTTCCAAGAAGACCAAGCAGAGGACTGACACTGGTAACTGTAGCCAGAAAACCTATGTTTCTGCTTCTCTGGGCAAGGTCTTCGCTGGCCTCCCTTTCAAGAGCGCTGTGAAGTATTGCAACTTCCTCCCTGCTCAGCGGTTCTGTTCTGCCCTGATCTTTCCTGCGACCGAGGTATCTGCCTGCTTCAGTATACATTCTTGCCAGTGGCCCCATGTCTCCGGAACTCTTCACAAAATCGCCTCCCGGAGGACGACCGGTGGTGCGAAGAGCCTCCATAAAAACCCTGGAGGCACTCATTATTCTTCGCAGTTCTTTGAGTTTGGCAATCGCCACAGCCCAGGAACCGATGGAAAGGAACAGAATCAGCAGAAGTATGAGCTTTGTGAAACCATCGGAGCCCATTACAGTGGACCAGACCTGACCCAGCATTCTATCTCTCTTTCAGTCTAGCCACAGCTTCTATTTCGACCATGGCGTTAAGTGGAAGTTCTGCTACCTGAAAAGCTGCACGAGCAGGATATGGTTCGCTGAAAAACTCTGCATACACCAGATTCATCCCGGCAAAATCTTTCATATCAGCCAGATAGACAGTTGTCTTTACAACATCGTCCATGGAGCCACCTGCTTCAAATACAAGTTTCTCTATGTTCTCAAGTGCCAGACGGGTCTGCTCTTGAATTGTCTGTTTCAGAGCCTTAGTGCTGACATCAAAGCCGATCTGACCGCTGACAAACACAAAAGATCCGGTAACTACAGCCTGACTGTAAGGCCCAACCGGTGGAGTAACTTTCCGGGAAAATACAGCTATTTTCGCCTTTTCCTCCATGCAAACCTCCAGATTTTCTTATAAGCAGTATACGTTGCCGCATACAATTCTGTTCCATCAGTGCCCCAGAGCAGTGTTGAGCGCTTCGAACAGTTCCCGAACGGTGTAGGGCTTCGCAAGCGATGCCTTAAACCCCAGCGATCTGTAGTTAAGCATGGTATTGCTGCCGGAAAAACCACTTGAAAGAATCACCACTGCTTCCGGGTCAATTTTCAGAAGACTGCTTATGGTCTCCAGCCCACCTGATCCACCTTCTATGGTAAGATCCATGATAACAACTTTGTAGGAATTGCCTTCTTTCATGGCCACCCTGTATTTCGCCAGAACTTCTCTGCCCTCGGAAACCACGTCAACAATGTAGCCGAGGGTTACCAGCATACCAATTGTTGTACTGGCCACAAAAGGATTGTCATCAAGCAGAAGGAGCCTTTCGCTGTCTGACTTCACGTCTGAATCATCCTGCTTTTCCAGATGCGATAGTTCCGGCATAGTATCTGGAACAGGATTAACCCCTCCTCTTGAAAACAGAAGCATTTTGTCTGTTATCCGTCTTGCCCTTATCACTCCTTCTTCGGCGTTGTTTATCAGTTCGTCGTATTCATTTCCCGTTAAGTCGCCCTCGCGAAGAATACTCAGCGATCCCAGTATACCAGCCAGAATATTGTTGAAGTCGTGAGCCATACGACCTGCAATATTCTTTACGCTCTCACTTCTGGTGTTGTCCACAACAGGCCTGCTGGATGAAACATCAAAAATAGTCAGAAAATGAAACTGCTCTCTTTGCCTGGAATCTCTGTTCCGCACGATAACCACATCCGATACCGATCCTGTGTAGTGATGAAACCGGGAAATAATATATTCAGACTCTCCGGAAAACGAGCCTTCCAGCCCGCAATCAGTGTCCAGATAATCGGCAATATGTTTTCCCTGTATCTCTTCAATTTCCAGCCCAAAGAACTCACACGCCCTTGCATTGCAGTCTACAATAGTGCACAGATTGTCTACTTTTATTACTGGAAAAGAATCATTGATTAATAACATACAGTGTACCCCGTTATCTGTATCGTTGCGTATCGGCGGCAGCAATATCAGGCTCATCTCCGTAGAACACAACAGAATGTGACTGAAGACGGGAAGCACTATAAACAAACTTTCCGCTGAAAAATCTACTGCTGTCAAGCCATTTCATAAAAATACGATCCCCCGCCCACAGGGGAAGATCCATCAACTCTTCGTCCTTTATCCAGAACAGATCGCCCTCGTGGCAGCTTGTCTTCAACACACCGGAGTAATTTTCAGCGGTGAAAACAAAAACATACCAATCTTCCTCGTTATCAAATGCCGGAAACGTCAGTACTCCGCGAAGAGAAATATCGTTCACTGTAAGCGCTGTTTCCTCAAAAACTTCCCGCACAGCACATTCCTCCGGCGTTTCTCCGGGCTCAATTTTGCCGCCTGGAGCATTCCATTTACCAAAATGCATGTCTTCCGGACGTGAATTCCGGTGCATCATCAGGGTTCTGCCGTCGTTTCTTATGTAGCATAAAACCGCGAGTTTCATAGCGCAGAATATATTCATGCAACACCCGGGAACAAATAGACCCAACTCCGGTTAACAGCTATGTTAGATTCTGCGGTGCGACTCTCTGCTGAAGGAGAACTATGGTTCCTTGTATACTGCTGTTTCTGCTCTCGGCTTCGGAAACAGATTTGTTCGTTCCTTTTCCATCAGGTTACAGTGTTGCAGTGAAAGGCAGTGTTTGTACCGTAACTGTTGACACAAATGAAGGGTTCTATTCTGCGGCACATCAGGCACCTTTTCTACCTCTTGTTTCAAGAGTGTTTATTCTGCCCGGGCGATGTGAGGCTTCTTCTGTATCTGTATCTTTTGAAAAACCTGTTTTCACTCGGCACCTGTCAGCTCCTCTGGCCGGGGCACCGGAAATACTGCCTGTGGGATCACCGCAGCAGAATTTGCTTTCAGCAACAACCGGCAGCGCTGAACTGGGGAACAGACCTGTTTCTGTTCACACAGGCCACATACTGAATGCCTTCACCATTGTGACATGCTCGATTAGTCCCTGGGTATATACTAGCAGCTCACACCAACTGGCCCTGTCTCCATCATGTTCTGTAACAATTGAATGGACAGAGATATGCCCGTCACCGGCTCTATCGCATCTTCAAACGGAAATGGTAAATTTCCGAACAGCTGCTCTTTCAAAAAAGTACGGTTTAAACAGTTTCCATAACACCTGTCGCCCTGAAACCGATTCTTCTACCGATTATCTGATAGTTACAGGTGCAGACTTTCTGGATGAAACCGTAACATTGGAAAACCTGCTTGAAGCTAAGGGATTATCCTGGCAAACCCTTACAGTACAGGAGATTGTCTCAGGGTGGCCTGGTATCGACACTCAGGAATCTATCAGAAACTGCATAAAGCATTTTGCATTTGATGAGGGCTCAACCTTTGTAGTACTTGCAGGGGATGAAACAGTTGTTCCAGCACGGGAAGTATACACCGAATGCGAGGGACACACCGAGTTTGCGCCATCAGATCTTTACTATGCCGATCTCGACGGCAGTTGGGATGGGAACGGCAATGGCATCTACGGAGAGTATGCAGACAACCTTGACCTCTACCCTGATGTACTTCTGGGCAGGCTTCTGTTTTCATCATCTGAAGGCGCTTCTGCTATCTTCGAAAAAAACACTGTTTATGCAGATGTCAGCCAGTCTACAACATGGTACAAGAATGTTGTTCTGTGCGGAGCCATGCTGTTCCCGGCAATTGGCTATACAGGAGCAAAGGGATGTGAGCTTATGGCTCAGAGTTTTCCAAACAATTTCAACCTTACAAAAGCGTATGAACTGTCTCCCGGTGATCATCCGGACACCTATTTTCCGGTGCTCTACAACGGAGCTGGATGGAATCACTACGCAGGTCACGGCAACGACCGGGGAGTGTACTGGATAGACAACTCCGGCATGTTGAACATTTCCCGAATGGGTGGTTTCAGCTCTGACAGCTCAGGAATCAGATCCAATCCGGGTCGCACAGGTATACACAGCTGTATTGGGTGCCACACAGGTGATTTCACCGACCCGGGAGTGTGCCTGCCTGATACACTGCTTACACTGCCTGATGGAGGCGGAGTGGCCGGTTTCTTCAACACCTCCTGGGGCTGGGAAGGCTACTGGCCCGAAATCGGTTCAACTGAAAGGCTGTGCAACAACACCGTACATCAGGTTTATGTTCAAAAAGCTCCTTCACTCGGAGCGGCATACGCATCGGCGATAGACCTGGAAATTCCGAATATGACCGGCCCCTACGACAGGGTTATGCAATCGATCATTGCTTACTCGGCCTTCATGGAGCCTTCACTTAAAGTTCTTGGAGTACCCAATGCCACTCCCATTCCACCAGATCCGTTCCATGTAGTTATGCTCAGTACCAACCCGCTTACCCGTGGAGAATATCTTCGTTTCAAGGTTATAGGTATCTCTCCAGCCTACGATATTTCAGTTTTCGACCTGGCAGGCAGAGTTGTTTACGAACTGGCTAACGCAACTAGAAACACGGCATACACAATGCCCACAAACACTCTTTCCACAGGCATCTACTTCGTTTCTGCCATGGCATCCTGCGGAAAAACTGTTTCAGGCAGCTTTGTTGTTCTGCCCTTCTAGAAGCCTGCTTTATGCTGTTTCGTACTTTTTCACTGTTCTCATTAAATACATTGCCACTATTACTAACCATATCACCAGAATAATATTGCCCCACAGCGGTGATCCGGTAGGATACGTTACAAGTACATCAGTATTCGGAGACATACCATATACAATATTCTGGTAGGCAACATGTATAGGCATCAATACAGTGATTATTACATTAGCTGCTTTATCTACTGCTGTTGCTTCCGGGTTCATACTGGTACTGTAAAATAATTGCTGCAACCAGAAAATAGCGATTGGCAGTATTATCGTAAATGGCATATTTGCGCTTCCTTTTATTGCCACCGCCATCAGTGTTGCGAATGCCACGCTTACCAGAATTAATTGAATAATACCGATAACTGCGAGAACTGGATTTTCCGGAGTTGTATTACAGATATAATTGATAAGAACCATTATAAACATAAACATCAATATACTCAACGCAAATGATCTCTTTAGAAAGCGTTTTACCATTCTACTAAATACATGTCCTCTTAATACAGGCAGTGACAGCCATATTTTTATTCTTTCGCTTGTTATCTCTTCACCGATAAGACTGCCAGCCAATACCGCGTTGTAAGCGAACAGGATAAACATCAGCACACCTGTATCCATCAATATCATTTCACAGGCCCCCTGGGCTGTAAATTTATATCCTTCCTGGCTAATTACTATATATTGTATAAGCATGAATCCAATAAAACTAAAAAGTGTGCCGCCTGTTGTTCTTATATCTCTCTTGCGGTTTATCATCGCTGCTCCAGTGAAGCTATATAGACATCCTCCAGTGTTGCTGGAAGAACTATTTCTTCAAATGAGAAATTGCCGACTTCAACAAGGTATTCTTTCTTTATCAGCACATATTCATCGATCTCGCATATTATATTAACCGTCAGGTTCATACTCTCGACATACTTTTTTGGTATTTTTCTCAGCTTCTGAATATCTGCCATATCTCCCTCAGAACAAATGCGACCATCATGGATTATCAGATACCGTCCACCCTGTCTTTCCGCTTCATGAATGCGGTGACTGCTTTGAAGTATAGTACAGCCTTCTCTCTTCAAACTGTTCAAGCGTTTTCTTACCTTCCTTACATTCATCGGATCAAGACCATCCATGGGCTCATCGAGAATTACAGTGGATGGTTGTCCGGATAAAACAATTGAAAGCATAAGAAGTTGTTGCTGTCCTTTTGATTTTTTATTGAAATAGTGATTAACCAAATGAAGACACTCAAACTCATCGGCCATCTTCTTGAAATCGATCAGAGAATGATCGTCTATGTATAATGAATACTCGGTATACATATCTGTTGCCGTACATAAATGAGGTATTCTCGACTTGTCCGGGAGATACCGCAAACCCTTTCTTGCTTCCGGAATCCTGCAATCAATACCGTTTATCTTTATTGTGCCAGAGTCCGGAAATATATTATTCGTTATAAGATCCAGCAGTGTAGTTTTTCCAGCCCCATTACTTCCTAAAAGAACTGTATTCTCTGCCCTTCGAATATTACAGCTGAACCCTTTAGCCAAAGCACACACATCACCGTAATTTTTCCACACATTATCTACGATAATGCCATCTTCAGATAATCCTTCAGTATCGAACATTAATTATTCACCTGCCTCCCTTCAATACTTCCATCATGATAATATCCATAAAGAATATCTGATGCATATTCCGGTCAAACCTGCCACTTGCTCCGGTTTAAACTTGCCACTGAATC
>CAZRXU010000087.1:0-10958 GCA_964604135.1 uncultured bacterium
AAAGGTAGGGGTTGGGCATTCACTCAGAATGATTTTAAAGATATTGCAGGTCGTAGCGCTATTGATATCGCGTTGTACCGACTTCATAATAAGGATACAATCAGGCGGGCAATCAGGGGAGTGTATTACTATCCTGGCATAGGCAGGCTGCTCGGCAAGAAACTGCCCCCGGATACCGATCAAATTGCCCGGGCAATTGCTCGAAAGTTTTCATGGAGAATACAGATTACCGGTATGTCTGCTTTGAACTACTTTGGTTTATCCACCCAGGTTCCGGGAAATGTCACTTACCTTTCCGATGGACCGACACGAGAGTATGATCTTGCAGGGCAAAGTATTGTTTTTCGTCACACTTCTCTAAAAGAGTCGGCATTCAAGCACAGGGAAACAGGTTTAATTGTGCAGGCGATCAAAACACTTGGCAGAGAACGGATCACCTCCGAGGTAATTTCTCAGATTAGAATCAGAACGAAACCCTCAATGCTCAAAGCGATTCTGAAAGATGCACAACCAGTCAGTCAGTGGATTCTTGATGCTATCAAGGAAATCTGCGCGGAGAAGTCAGAATGAGAATAGTCTCAAAGATGAAGGCACAGAACAAGAATATTCAGTAAAGGCAAGGTGATTATTTGATCCCCTCAATCCTCTCCTCCCAGATCCGAACAGCTGTTGAAGGGTTTTTGAAAACAACCTTCCCAATGGCTAACAAGTACTTCTCCGGTGCTATGGAAAAGTTGCTGGCTGGGGAAGGGTCTGTGTTCAAGGGGCCGTATGTTTCCCTTGGTTTGCCGTTCAGGTTGGGTTCTTCGTCTTCTTTCTTTCCTTCTGTTCCTCTTGGGTTTACTCCGTTTCTGCATCAGGAGCAGGCATTTGCCCGGTTGGATAGCTCCGTTGGTGCTTCAACTCTGATTGCAACGGGGACCGGTTCAGGTAAGACGGAGAGTTTTCTTTTGCCTATTCTTTCTCATTGTCTTGCTTCCTCTGGTTCAGGTATAAAGGCTATTATTGTATATCCCATGAATGCACTGGCCACAGATCAGGCAGGGCGAATTGCGTCTCTGATTCATTCCAACCCTTTGCTGCGTGACAAGGTTACAGCAGGGTTGTATGTGGGGTCGAAGAGCGGGTCTGCTTCGTCGGTGATGAGTGCCACTTCGGTTATTACATCCCGTGCAAAGATGCGGGTGTCTCCTCCTGATATACTGCTGACTAATTACAAGATGCTTGATTACATGCTTATACGGCCTTCCGATTACGGGCTGTGGAATGGTGCTGCTCTGCGGTATCTGGTGGTGGATGAGCTGCATACTTTTGACGGGGCTCAGGGAACAGATCTGGCATGCCTTGTTCGCAGGTTGCGTGCTCGTGTTGGTGCTTCATCGTCACTGTGTTGTGTTGGTACATCTGCTACTCTGGGTGTTGAGTCTGTTGCAGCATTATGCAAGTATGCTGCCCGGGTGTTTGGAACTGATTTTTCTTCTTCCTCTGTTATTACCGAGAGCCGTGTTTCAGCATCGGAGTTTTTAGCATCTGCTGCGGTGGAATTCTGGAATGTGCCTATGGGTGGTGTGCTGCCACTGCCTGGTGAAGATAGTTCTGCTTACTTGCTCCGGCAGCGTAGATTGTGGTTCGGGTCTAGTGATGTTTCCGGAGCTTACGGGTGTGTGCGGCACTTCCTGTTCCGCAAACTGATTGAAGTGGTCGGGCATTCCGCTTTATCGTTTGATGATGTCTTGTCTGCACTGGTTAAGGTGGATCCCGGTGTTTCCGGAGCTGCTGTGGTGAGCATGCTCTCTGTGCTGTCTGCAGCCCGCGTGGGGTCACAGCCTCTGGTGCATGTACGACTTCGGTTATGGATGCGGGAATTGCAGAGAATGGTGGCCTCGGTTGGGGTTAAACCAGTGCTTGGGTTCTCGGCCGATCTGACACCTGCACAGCTGGCGGTACACCTGCCGGTTATTCACTGCAGAGAGTGCGGGGCAACCGGGTGGGGCGGTGTGCTGCGCCGGGGTGATAATGTGATTCAGCCTGACCTGAACAATTTCTACAGGAGCTATTTCGGGCATGACAGCGATACACTCATTGTGTTTCCCGAGTCCCGGCCAATTCGAAGCCTTGGACTGTCCGGTATGTCTTATTCTCTGTGTACCTCATGCCTTACTCTGCATGCAAATACTGATATTGCTTCATGCCCTTGCGGTTCTACTTCTTTTGTACCTGTGTATCAGCCCGATTTAACCTGTGTGCGTAATGGCAGGGCTGCGGTGCATCACAACTGCCCTTACTGCTCTTCACATGAAAGCCTTACTGTCCTTGGGTCTCGTGCCGCTTCTCTTACAAGTGTGATGATATCTCAGTTGATGAGCTCCCAGTTTAATTCAGACCGGAAACTGCTTACCTTTTCAGATTCTGTACAGGATGCCGCACACAGGGCCGGGTTTTTCCAGGCTCGTACCTGGCGGTTCAATTTACGCGTTGCCATTCAGAAATATGTTGCTGAAGGAGGCGAAGGTCTTTCCCTGCCAGAGTTTGTGGAGGGTTTCTTAGTATACTGGAAAGGCAGGTTCTCTCCCGAGGAGTTTGTAAGTTCTTTCATTGCTCCCAACATGATGTGGTTTGAAGATTTTGAGACTATGACTGCAGGCAAAGGTGTGCCGGGTCGTTTGATTAGTGCTGTATCCAGTAGGCTTAACTGGGAAATACACAGTGAATATGGCTTCAGCAGCAGGATAGGTCGCACTCTTGATCGTTCTGGTGCATCAGCTGTTTATGTGGATTATGGTGATCTCTCTGAATTGTTGTCTCGGTTGCGGAATCTTTCAGGGAATCTGCGAACTCTTGAATTATTGGATTTGTCTGCCTTTGTTATGGGGCTTTTAATGCATATGAAGCAGAAGGGGGCAGTGGCTCATTCTGCTGTGGCCGGGTATGTGCATAATGACGGCAAGGAATACATGCTCTCTCAGGATCATACTTCGTGGATGCCGTCTTTCGGCGGCTCAACACGGGCACCTGTGTTTCCTGTTGACAGCACCCGTGGCTCCAGGTTCGAGAAGCTTGTTTCCTCATCAGGGGCATCATGGTATCAGGGATGGCTGAAGAAGTGTTTCCCGTTTGGTGTTGATAATGAAGCACACCTGATTCTGTCTGAGGTGTTTTCATTCTTTGTTTCGGTTGGTGTTTTGCGGAGCTATTCAACCCGGTCAGGAAATGCCTGGGGAATAGAACCTGCCCGTATGGTGGTTACCGGGGATGTTACTGTGATTACTTGCTCTGGTTGTGGTCAGAGAATATCTGTTCCTTCCATGTTTGTGGATATGTGGAGAGGTGCCAGCTGCCTGCAGAAGTTCTGTTTCGGGAAATATGATGTGGCTGCTTCATCAGACGATTACTACAAGTCTTTCTATTCCAGTGGAGAGGTGCAGCGGTTGTTTGCCGCAGAGCATACAGGCCTCTTGGAAAGAAGTGTGCGGGAGACCCTTGAAGAAGAGTTCAAAGCTTCCTCCCGGAAGCCGTGGTTCCCGAATCTGCTTTCATCCACACCCACTCTTGAGATGGGTATTGATATAGGTGATCTTTCATCTTTGATTTTGTGTTCAGTACCTCCCTCGCAGGCAAATTATTTACAGAGAACCGGCCGCGCTGGTCGTCGTGACGGCAATGCTCTTACTCTTACTGTGGCTGCAGGCAGACCTCATGATCTTTACTTCTACTCGGACCCTCTTCTGATGATACAGGGAGATGTAGCTACACCTGATGTATTCCTGGGGGCAGGGGCTGTGCTGGCACGGCAGCTGGTTGCCTACTGCTTCGATAGATGGGTGCAGTCCGGTGCTGATGCTTCATCTGTGCCACCTGCTCTTTCAACGGTGTTCAGCTCGCTGGATAGTGTCGATCAGAGAAAATTTCCATGGAACCTGGTGTCTTTTGTAGAGTTGAATGCCGATTCACTGTTCTCCGGTTTTTCTGCTCTGTTCGATAATTCTCTTTCAACTGAAGTTCTTGATCAGCTGCGTATTGTTACCCATGGGGGGAAAGGCTCTTCCGGTAGTCTGCGATCTTTGGTATTACAGGGGCTTCTGCAGTGTCGTGAATCCCGTGATGGGTTCAGAAAGACAGTGCGAAGCCTTAACAGTAAGGTAAAGCAGAAGAATGCTGAAGTTGCCAGAAGCACATCCTGGGATGATGAGCTGTCTGAGCTGGTTACAGAGAAGAAAGCATTCCAGCAGCTCGCTAAATCTCTCGATAAGAAGAGTACATTCAACTTCCTTACTGATGAGGGAATTCTGCCCAACTATGCCTTCCCGGAAGCAGGTGTGCAGCTTAAATCCCTGGTTTTCAGGAAGAGGAAAACCGGTGGCTCTGATACATGGTCATACGAGTATGAAAGGGCTGCTTCAACTGCAATAAGCGAACTGGTTCCTGGAAGTCACTTCTATGCTGAAGGCCGCCGTGTGCAGATAGATCAAATCGATATGAAGCAATCGGAGGTGCAGGAGTGGCGGTTCTGCGACCAGTGTTCACATTCAGAGCTTTATTCTTCTGATGACACTCGTTCTGCCTGTCCCAACTGCGGCAGCCCAATGTGGGCTGATGAGGGGCAGAAACGCTCTATGGTAAGGCTTAAGCAGGTTTTTGCCACAACGGCAGACAGGAAGAGCAGGATCTCTGATGACTCGGAGGACAGAAAGCCAGCGTTCTACAACAAGCAGATGCTTGTTGACTTTGAAAGCATGGATGTGGAGGGTGCCTGGAAGCTTTCAGGAGAAGACCTGCCCTTTGGGTTTGAGTACCTCAAGCGGGTGATCTTCCGTGAGATCAACTTCGGTGAACACAATTCTTTTGGTGAGCAGGTGTGTATTGCAGGGCTTGAGATGCCAAGGAACGGGTTTAGGGTGTGTAAATCGTGCGGCAAGGTACAATTCAAGCGTGATCAACAGGTGCACTCACTGACATGCCCTGCAAGGAACAAGGAATCTGATTCAAATCTCATCAGTACTCTTTACCTTTACAGGGAGTTCTCTTCTGAAGCGGTGCGGTTTCTGTTGCCGGTTTCAGCTATGTCAGGAACAGGAGTGCTTGATTCTTTCATAGCAGCACTGCAACTGGGGCTTCGCCTGAAGTATGGCGGTTCGGTGGATCACCTGCGTGTAACAAGTGCAGATGAACCAGTGAAGGATTCCGTAATGCGGAAGACTTACCTGGTGCTGTACGATACCGTTCCCGGAGGAACAGGATATCTGAAGAACCTCATGAGGGATCCTGCGGATCTTATGGAGGTGCTGTTCCTGGCTCGTGAAAGAATGAAGTCGTGTTCATGTTGTCAGGACCCGGAGAAGGATGGATGCTACAGCTGTCTGTATGCTTACAGAGACAGTATCAGAATGCACTCTATCTCAAGAGACAAGGCAATCGAGTTTCTTGGGAATATCCTTGCCAGGCAGGATAAGATTGAGAAAACCTCTTCACTTCGTACCATAGGAATCAACAGCTGGCTTGAGAGTGAGCTTGAAAGCCTGTTCATAGAAAAACTTGCAGCTGTTTCCGGAATTGAACTGAAGAAACAGGTAGTGAACGGGAAGCAGGGCTGGTTCCTGAAAGCAGGGGAAAGCACCTGGAATATTGAACCTCAGGTCTATCTGAGTGTGGCAGTGCCCTCCAGGGCCGACTTTGTGTTCTACCCTCTGTTTGCTTCTTCATCGGTGAAGCCTGTTGTTGTTTTTACAGATGGTTATTCATTCCACAAAGATCGAATAGGAGTGGATATGCTTCAGCGTGCTGCTCTTGTCCGTTCCGGGGAGTACAATGTCTGGTCACTTACCTGGAATGATGTTGCAGGTACCTCGGAAGATTTCTTTAAAAATCATCTGGTTCTTGAATCAGAGAAGAAGCTGCAGCTTTTCAATGGAGTTAAAGAAGCAGTTAATGTTTCGTCGGTTCACAGACTCTTTGGAGAAGACAGTCTGGGGTGGCTTGTCCAGTACCTTAACACTCCTGATCAGGTTACCTGGATGAATTATGCCTGGGCATACTGCTATGCCCATCTGAACCCGTCTCTGCTTTCAGATGAAACAGGCCACTTCCACTGGAAGGAAGAAGTCAAACAGATCGTAGGTGATCTTTTCCCGTTGTTTTACCCGTTTGACTCTTCTGTTCTGTGCGGCTCTTCAGTTAGCGAGCAATGGTCAATACATGTGGCACAGGACCTGAAGCAGGTGCAGACAATGGATGTTTCATCAATGAAGGTGCTGCTTTATCTCGATGACAGGATGCGGGAAGATGGCTTCCAAAAGGAATGGAACAGCTTCCTGCGTCTGCTTAACCTGCTGCAGTTCCTGCCTGGCTGCCTTGTGCATGCGGCAACCGGTAGGGAGCTTTCCAGTGAAATTGAGGCCCTGTGCAGGGATGCAGTAGATATTGTAAGTTTGCCCGAAGGCAATGAAGAATGGAGTGAAGTGCTGGAGCTGGTACATCCTTCCGTGGCAGATCTCTGCAGGCGGCTGCGGGATAATGGTTCAACTGTGCCGGAAGTGGGTGTGGACCTCACAGGCAACAGTGATGAGGTGGTTTGTACAGCAGAGTTGGTCTGGCATGATGAAAAACTTATTGTATTACTGACAGCGGAAATGGGCGATTCCGGGATTCTTGAAAAAATGGGCTGGAAGGTTATTTCCGCAAGCGATGCCTCTGAGAAGCCAATGGCTGTAATTTCATTCCTGCGTGGAGGTGATTCCCCATGAGTTCAGCACCAGTTGTAGCCCTTGGATCTGATTTTCTCACGGCTTTTGCAGGAATTCCCAGGAAACAGCAGGGTAAGGTCAGGGAGTTTATCAGCAAGTTTACAGCCAATCCAACCTCGCCTGGAATCAATTACGAAAAGGTTCACCATGGCGGTGAAGGTGTTTACTCTGTACGGATAGATAAGGCGTACAGGGGTATTATTCACAAACCTTCTTCGGGGCGAACTTACATACTGCTGTGGGTGGATCATCATGATGATGCATACGACTGGGCAAAGAGACACAGAATCGAGGTTCATCCTGAAACTGGTAGCCTGCAGGTTATTAACTCTTCCAGAGCAGAGCCTTTAACTTCGGAGTCAGATACTGAAGCACCTGCACTGTTCAGGAAGCTGAAAGACCGTCATCTGACTTCATTCGGTATTCCTGAAGAGATGATACCTGCACTGCGGAGTGTCCGCACAGAATCTGAACTGGATAAGCTTTCATCTGCTATTCCCGAGGAAGCTTTTGACTGTCTTTTGATGTTTGCCTCCGGGTTCTCTGTTGCTGAGATCATGGCTGAAATAAAGCCTGAGGAACCTGAAACCGTTGACACTGAAGACATAGAAACCGCACTGAAGCATTCTGATTCCCGCAGAAGGTTCTGGGTGGTTGATGACGAGCTTGAACTGGCCGCAATGCTTGCTGCTCCACTGGAGAAATGGCGGGTGTTCCTGCACCCCAGCCAGAGAAGACTTGTTGAGAGAGACTGGAACGGACCGGTTAAAGTATTGGGAGGAGCCGGTACAGGGAAAACAGTAGCTGCTGTTCACAGGGCGAAGTGGCTTGCAGAAAACAGGTTCACAGGCGAGTATGACAGGATTCTCTTTACCACCTACACAAAGAACCTTGCTGAAGATATCAGGTCAGTACTGGAATCGATATCATCTCCAGATGTTTTGAAGAGGATCGAGATCGTTAACCTTGATGAATGGGTGTTTAACTTCCTCAAGCGAAACGACTACGGATTCAAACCGGCTTATGGAAAAGATTCTGACGATTTCTGGGATGAAGCTCTTTCCATGGCTCCCCCGGGATTTAATGATGCTTTTTTCAGAGAAGAGTGGGGAAGAGTCATTCTTGCTCAGGGAATAGATACCCTTCAGGAATACATGCACTGTTCAAGAACCGGCAGAGGTACACCAGTCTCGCGAAAACAACGAAAACTAATCTGGCCTGTGTTTCAGGAGTTCAGAAGTATTTTGGCGAATCACTCTCTAAAAGCTCCTCTTGATGCCATGAGAGATGCTGCAAGTCTTATTCAGCAGAAGAAGGGAATGCTTCCCTACAAAGCAGTGATAGTGGATGAAGCTCAGGATATGGGGCCGCAGGAATTCAACCTGATTAATTCTATCCTTACAGATGTTGAACCAGAGAACAGCCTGTTCATTGCAGGTGACGCCCATCAGCGTATCTACGGCAGAAAGGTCGTTCTGAGTCATTCCGGAATCAACATTCGTGGACGCAGTAAGAAACTTCGAATCAATTACAGAACTACCGAGGAGAATCGAAATTGGGCAGTTGCACTACTGAAAGGTCTTTCATTTGATGATCTGGATGGAGGTAAGGATTCACTTGAAGGTTACAGATCACTGATGCATGGAGCTATTCCTGAAGTACACAGGTTCGATTCATTTACTGATGAAGTGAATTTTATCGTTGAGAGATTAACGCCGATGCTTTCAGAATCCGGCAGCATGGACAGAGTCTGCGTTACTGTAAGAACCAACAAACTAGTCAGCCTTTATGGTGAAGAGCTGAGAAAGCATGGTATTGCTACCTGTGTTATCAAACACACTGAGAAAGACGATCCCAATAACCATGGTGTAAGAATTGCAACAATGCACAGGGTAAAAGGGCTGGAATTCGATGCAGTGATAATTGCATCAGCAAACAAGAACATAATTCCTCACCGCAGGGCTATTGCTGGAAGCGACAGTGTAGCAGAGAAGGAAGGGCTGAAAGCAGAAAGGGCTCTTCTGTATGTTGCAGTAACCAGAGCGAGGAAGAATGTACTGGTAACCGGGTATGGGCAAATGAGCGAGTGGGTAGACTTGAAGAGGTGAAGTATGAGAGGAGAAACACACATATTACAGTGTGGACATGTGATATCGCATGTGGTATCATTGTTCAGGTTCGAGAGCTTAAATGAGTAAAAATGAAATCCTTGTGCTTAAACAGCAGGGATTGGAGAGTTAAATGAAAAAGCATACTCTTGAATACTATCTTTCTCTCAATTACAAGGTTGAACTCTATCCCGATGACGGTGCTTTCGTAGCAGAAATTCCTGATCTTCCCGGTTGTATCACACAAGGCGATACCATGGAAGAGGCTATCTCTTTTATCAATGAGGCTAAAATTCTCTGGCTGAAAACCGCCATAGATCGTGGTATTGCGATTCCAGAACCCAGGCAGCTTGATGGATACAGTGGAAAGTTTTTGCTTAGAATGCCAAAATCGTTACACGCCAGACTTGCTGGCCAGGCAACAGATGAAGGCGTAAGCTTGAATCAATATGTTGTTTCTTTGTTAAGTGGAAAGGCAGTAGAGAGCCGTTCGGCAACTGTGGCCTCCCCGGACAGCACCTATTCGTGATAAGTGATATGAAAGCGATATATATAAGCGTATTATTTGATTGTTATTCAGATGAGGAGTAGGCCCTGATTAATCATACCGGAATCATCAACGAAAATGAGTTTTATTCACTTACTGCTGCGCTGCAATTCTTGAATATGAAAATCTCAGAAACAGCGGTTCATGGAACGCTTTCTGCCAGCAGAAAAACAGAAAAGCATCCCTGGTTACATCTGGTGGCAGAACTTCGGGGAGGATTGTGAAAAAAACAAATATTCATAAACCACAGCATAAGCTTGTTGTTTTTCAAGACAAAGATATTCGGAGAATCTGGTATAATGGTGAATGGTATTATTCACTGGTTGATATAGTTGGAGCATTGACAGATAGTATTAATCCAACTGACTACTTGAAAAAAACAAGAAGAAGGGACGAAGAACTCGGACTCTACATAGGGACAAATTGTCCCCAGGTAGCAATGAAGACTTTAACAGGAAAAAGCAGAAACACTCTTGCGGGGAATACAAAAGATGTTTTTCGTCTTATCCAGTCAATTCCCTCTCACAAAGCAGAGCCTTTTAAGCGGTGGATGGCACAAGTTGGTAAAGAGAGACTTGATGAGATAGAGAACCCTGAACTTGCCCAGACTCGAATGAAAGAAATATATGAGAAAAAAGGGTATTCGAAGGATTGGATTGATAAGAGATTACGAGGGATTGCAATCCGGCAGAACCTTACTGATGAATGGGAAGAGCGTGGTATTGAAGAACAGCGTGATTATGCAATTCTAACAGCGGAGATATCAAAAGCTACATTTGGTATGACTCCGAGTCAATACAAGAATTACAGAAATATTCCCTCAAGATCAAAGGCAAATTTGCGAGATCACATGGATGATTTAGAGCTGATATTTACCATGCTCGGTGAGCGTATGACCACTGAAATATCACAGGAGGAAGAACCGGACACATTTGAAAAGAATAAGGATGTTGCCGTCCGTGGAGGCAAGGTTGCCGGTAACGCCAGAAAAGATACAGAAAAGGAGCTTCGCAGAAGTGTAACTTCCAGGAGAAATTTTCTAACAGAAAGTGCAAAGAGAAAATTGGGAGAAGAGTAATGCAGAAGGAAAAGCCAAATCCCGGGCTTCATACAGAAGTTGCTGTTCTCTGTTTTCCAGAGCTTTTGAAGATTACAGATTTCTCGTATTGCAATGCGAATGCAGAATGTAACAGAATGTGTTGCATTATGGAAACGCATTGCATGGAGACGGTAGCATGAAGCAATTGATTAATGACCTGCAGGAGCATGGCAGATATTCATTTACGAAGACGGAAGCTGCAAGCAAACTCAATTTGTCAGATGTTTCTCTTCGCGCAGCATTAAGGCGACAGAAGTCGGCTGGCAGAATTACATCACTGGTAAGTGGTTTTTTTGTGATTGTACCAACCGAGTACTCCCTGACAGGTTCGCCTCCAGCTTCCCGGTTAATTTAGTAGAAGAAATTCTTCATGCCCGAAGCGAGTCCTTTATCACACTTCTTCCAGTGCTTGAATTATAAGGCAGGACTGGTGTGCCGGACGCAAAAGTAGTTTACGAAAATAC
>CAZRXU010000088.1:0-10923 GCA_964604135.1 uncultured bacterium
TTAGTTTACCACAGCAACAGGGGCATTGTGCGCAAGGGAGTAGTGGCCGCTTGTAATAACGGCTTCTCCCTCTGCGATTCCGTCTGTGACAGACACAGATCCTCTGCCGGCAGGGCCCAGGGTTACGTAGCGCCAGTCGGCATGCCCGTCTATCACTGCAAAAACCATTGGTCTGTCATCACGGATAAGAACTGCCTGTTCGGGAATAACAAGAGAACCTTCATGCTCGGCGAACACAATCTCGGTTCTGGCCGTTGCACCTGGCCGGAGGTTCGGTATACGGGGAACATCCACCACAACGGTACCCGAGCGGAAGCTGGGGTCGATCACAGGAGATACCGACCTCACCTCACCCACCAGAACTGTATCGTTCAGTGAAGGTATTATCACAAAGGCTTTCAGGCCTGGGGCGCACTGGGCAAGCTGCCTCTCATCAAGATTCACCTCTACCTGAAGGCTCCATGGGTCTACAAGGGTTCCGAGTGGAGAGCCTGGATAAACTGTCATTCCATCCTGTGCGGTAACATCGGAGATCACACCATCAAAACCTGCGGCAACAGCAGAATTTCCGTACTGGGTTCTGGCACTTGCAAGGGAAGAAGAGGCAGCTTCCAGACCTGTTGTTTGCCTCAGCATACTCCTCACGCCATCGGTTATCTCACCACGGTAGTTGTCTATCTCGAACTGGTACAGAGCCTGTGCATTTCTGTACTCGCTGTTGGCGGCAGACAGATTGGACGCGTGCTGACCGCTGGCTACTCTGAAGATCACTTCTCCCTCTGAATACTCCTCACCTTCAAACTCCGGTGCCTGAACGATCTGACCCTGTATCTGTGCTGTCAGCGTCTGCGTTCTTCTGCTGGATACCCTGCCAGTTGAGGAGATTACCTCGTAAAGAACATCAATGGTTGCAACAGAAGCTGTAACAGGAAGAGGAGAGGGCTCCAGGGTTTCTCTTTCAAGTTCTTCCTTGTCTCCACATCCCGCAAAAAGAATGAAACTTACGGTAAACAGAAAAAGACTAATTCTCCGGAACATGTTTTTTCCTCCTCCGGGAAGTGATCTGAATAAGAGCCGGCAATGTAACAAGCACAAGCGGGGTAGAAACAACCATACCGCAGACCACAGTAAAAGCCAGAGTTCCCCACAGATCCTGGCTTGATATAGGCCAGAGAACCAGTGGAAGAAGCCCCAGAACCGTGGTGGCTGTGGTCTGCAGAATAGGCCGCAGCCTTTCTCCTACAACTTCATCAACCGCTTTGCGCAGGTTCATGCCTGCCCTCTTCTTTTTTTCGAAACTATCTATTAAAAGAATTGAATTGTTTACCGCAATTCCAACAAGGAAAACGCTTCCAACATAAGCTTCAGGGCTAAAAATCCTGTCGAAAGCCCAGAAACCGGCTGCAACACCTACCAGAGCCATGGGAATAACCGCCAGCACATACAGAGGAGCTGTAAAGCTTTCGAAAACAACGGCGGTAACAGCAAACACCGCCAGTATGGCCAGGGCCACAAGAAGATTCATATCCATTCCCTCTTCTTCTGCCAACCAGTCCGGCAGGAAGGTTGTGTCTTCATACACTCTGTAGCCTGAAGGAAGCTCAAGGCTGGTTAACAGAGAATTACGGAACCTGGCCGCCATTCTCTCGGCACCCATGAACGAGTAGGCTACTGTACGCACATACTCTCCGTCATTTCTGTTCACAGACCCCTGAACACCAACGGTATCAATACTTATTATGTCGCGCATTCTCATAAAACCATCTCTTGTGACTATTCTGCTGTCGAGAATTTCGCTTAGCTCAGGGTCTTTCTGACCTTCCAGGCGGAAGGTAAGATCTGTTGTCTGATCGCCTATTCTTACCTGCGCCCCATACCCGCCGGCCATGTTGTACCTCAGGGCCATTACAAGCTGAAAGGGGTTGATGCCAAGATCGGCAAGCTCTATTCTGTCGAATACAATGGCCAGCTGATCTCTGTTCGCCATTCGCGGGTTCCAGTTAATATCTACCTCTTCCACTCTGGGATGCCTCTCCAGAAGTGTTTTGAGGTTAAGAGCAATACCCCGGAGGCCTTCGTAGTCAAACCCGCGCAGTTCCACAGTTTGCATCATTCCGGCACTGCTGCCCGGGTTGTTCCAGTACGACTCGGGGCTGATACCTGCAACCCATATACTACGTATACCGCCAATGGTGGTTGCAAGAGCAACGGCCTCAGACTCTATCCGCAGTGCAGTTCCGTTGAGTAAAGCTTCCTGGTCAAACAGGGCGTATATACTTCCACGCTCTCCATACACATTTGTTCTGGTTGAAACAATGCCTTGCCGACCAGCAACTATTGCCTCAAACCTGGTGGCAACTTCGTCGGATATCTCCTGGGGTGTTCCCGGCGGGAAAGAGTAGCTCACTATCAGGTGATTACGCTGGCCTCCAAAATTCCACGTTCTGCCGTGCTCAACTTTAGTAAGCAGTACGTAAACCGAACCTGCAATCAGAAGAACGGTGAAGATCACAGGGATCCAGGGCTTGTGATGAAGAACCGACACTGCCTTTGCAAGTGCTCTGTCCCACCTTCGCTGGCGGTACCAGCTTCCCTTTTTCCAGTGCCCTGCTATGGATGGAACGAATGTAAGACACACCGCATACGATGCCAGCAATGTGGCAGCAACTGTGAAGGCAAAGGGTCTGTAGTAAATTCGCAGAACACCCTCGCTCGCAAGAAGCGGTACAAGCGCCACGAGGGTGGTCAGTATGCCACCCAGTACAGGCATTGCCACTTCTTTTGCCCCGGTTGCAGCAGCTTCAATGGCATTCATACCCTGCCTGCGCCTGTAAGCGATGGCTTCCATAACAACAACAGCACCATCTACTAACAGGCCGAAAGCAATTGCAAGGGCGCTGAGGGTAAGCACATTGATGCTGTACCCTGCCAGAAACACCGCCGTTACAGCAAGAGCACTGCTGAACAGTATGGAGCTTAGAATAAGCGGTGTGGTAAGTGGGCTGGGGTTAAGAACAAGAAGAATAAGCATTATCAGCCCCAAGGAAACAAGAGCTCTCCAGGAAAGGGCTCTGAGGTCATCGGTGATGTCCTCTGTGCCGTCTTCAATAAGATCCAGCATTATTCCTTCAGGAAAATCCTGCTGTATCTTCACTATCTCGGCCTTCACTGCCGCAGCTACCCTGACTGCGTTGCTGCCGGCAGTGCGGTCTATCTGCATGGTTATCTGATCAAGACCGTTGTACCTGAAAATAACCCCGGAGTTCTCGGAGTAGCTCTGATAAATCCCGTGGGAGATGTCGCTCAGGGTTACAAAATCTGTACCTGACCGCTTCACTACGAGCTGTTTCATCTCCCACAGCGACACCGGAACGCTTGAAACACGCAGCACTGTTTCCAGTGCTGTGGAATCTGTAACTACCCCTACATTTCTGTCTACAATGCCGTTCTGTATCGAGTAAACAACCTGAGCAAGGGTGAGATCCAGTGATCTAAGTGCCTCCATATCAAGATCTATAAGAACTTCCTCGGAGCCAAGCCCTTCAACTATTACAGAACTTACTCCGTCTACTCTTTCAATACGGGGAACAACGATGTCTTCGGCAAGATTCTTAAGGATGGATTTTTCCGCACCTGTAATAGCGTAGATTAAAAAACCCTCGCTGTCCATTTCCCGGGGTATTGCCTGTGTAATTGTGCTGGCGGATACATTTCCCGGAAGGTCGTCTCTTATCATTGAGATCCGCTCGGTGAGCTCCATGGACGCCACATCCATATCGGTACCCTGGGCAAACGAAACCGTAACAACACTTCTGCCCTCGCTGGACGAGGATGAAACGTCTTTAACGCCCCTAAGCTGCCTGGCAGCTTCCTCAACTGGTCTTGTAAGCTGTTCGCACACAGCCTCGGGGTCGGCACCGTACCAGCCGGTTACCACATTCAGTTCGGGAAGGGTTGTGCTTGGAGAGCCTTCAATTGGAATCCGGAAAAAACTTACCGCAGCCAACCCTAGAAGTGCGGCAAAAACAATGGCAGTTCCACGGGGTCTTTTAAGAATGCCGGCGATCACGACTGGCTCTTCTCTCTCACCAGCACGCTGTAAAGAACCGGAACAACAACAAGGGTAAGAAGGGTGGCAACAGAGATTCCACAGATAACCGCAATGGCCAGAGGCTGCCTCAGCGCTGCTCCCTCACCCAGGCCGATTGCCATGGGAAGAAGACCCAGCACAGTTGTTACCGTGGTCATAAGCACTGGCCGGAACCTGTCTCTTCCTGCGTCTATAACAGCCTGTCTTACCGAAATGCCGGTTTTACGCAGCTGGGTGATACGTTCTACCAGCAGAATTCCGTCATTCACCACTATTCCCGACAGTATCACAAGACCAATGCCGGAAAGAGCGTTCCAGCTCTGCCCAAAAGCAGCAAGACCTGCAACAACCCCTATTACGCCCAGAGGAACTGTGATCATTATTATCAGGGGCTCAACAAAAGACTCAAACTGAACGGCCAGAAGCACATATACCAGAGCTATGGCCAGAAGAGCGGCCAGAATAAGGCTTGAAGCAGTTCTGCTCATCTCTTCTATTTCAGCGCCTGTTCTAAGTTTCACAGGCTCACCTCGAAGAACGGAATCTGCCATATCTGTTATTAGTCCGGCGGTTCCTGCCATGTTGGTTCCGCTGCCCTGAATAAAAACACCCACTGCTCTGTTTCCCTGATAGTGCTCTATGAACCCCGGAGTCTGGCGAACAGATGTGCTTACGATTCTGTCTACCTGAATCAGGGTTCCATTTACCTGAACAGAGCGCTGGAACAGGGAATCAACAGGTATCCCCTCTCCGCTGCCTGCAAGCAGCATTACATCTATCTTCTCATCCTGCCGGTAGTAGGTGGTTGCTACAATACCTCTGGAAAGACTCTCAAGGTAGTCTGCAACATCATCCGCAGAAATACCCAGAAGCTCGAGAAGTTCCCTGTCTGGTCTGACCACTATCTCTGGTTTGCCGGGCAGGAAGTTTACATCTGCGCTTACAACCCCGTCTATTCCACTCTGCGATGACTCGGCAAGAACCTGTGCTGCTTGCAGATCTGTTTCTATGCTTTCACCTTCAACGTAAATGGTGAAACCACTTCCTCCGCCCAGAATCTCTCCCAGAAGCGTACCCCGTGGCCCAACCTGAAGTGGAAAGCTGAAAGCCTCCGCCCAGGCATCACGGATGGGTTGAATCGCCATCTCTGCATCATGTGCATTCTCATATTCGCTCACGGAAAGTGCATCAACACCTTCATCGGCACGAACACCAATGCGTCCGCTGGTCCACTGCGCTCCGGCACCGGAAGCCATCTCACTGACTGCCGAGGAAAGATCAACAAGCTGAGGCATTGATGTTCCCTCTGGAGCACTGAAAGACATTTCAAGTTCACGTGCCGGGGTATCGGGAAGAAGCTGCATTGGAAGCATAAGTGCACCGACGAATGCAGCAGCAGTAATGATAAACGTAGTAGCAAGCACTCTTTTACGCCGGTTCAGGAACCTGTCCATGGTGATGGCATATCTGTCTTTCATGCCGCCGGTTACATCTTCTGTTACCTTTGTTTTCCTTATGCGGGATGCAAGGGCAGGAATCACCGTTACCGCAACAAGCAGACTTGCCAGAAGGGCAGACCCCACGGCCAGTGCCTGATCACGGAAAAGCTGGCTTGTAATTCCCTCCATGTACACAACCGGGAAGAAAACTACAATGGTTGTAAGTGTGCTGGCCACAATTGCAGGGCCCACTTCAGCGGTACCCGAGGTGGCTGCACTTACCCTGGCTTCACCCTTCTCACGCCTTCTGGAAATAGCTTCCAGAACCACAACAGCGTTGTCTACCAGAAGACCTGTACCCAGGGCCAGCCCTCCCAGAGACATGATGTTAACAGTTACACCAGCCAGGTAAAGGAAGAACAGGGCAAGAGCAATACTGAGGGGAAGGGAAAGACCGAGAATAAGAGGGCTCTTCCAGTCACGCAGGAAGAAGAAAAGAACTCCAAACGCAAGTATCCCACCCAGGATAAGAGCTTCAACAACACCACCTATCGATTGCTCTATAAACTCCGCATCATTCTGAATTATTTCAAGGGAAACACCTTCATGGGCCTGGTTCAACTCATCCAGTATAGCCCTTACCTGCCCTGCCACCTCAACAGTGTTGGCTTCCGCCATCTTCCTTACCCGAAGAATGATTGCCCGTTCTCCGTTGTAGCTTGCCCATTCTGTGGGAGGTTTCTCGGCTATGTAAACATCCGCTATTGAGCCCAGAAGCAGAGGTGTTCCTCCCAGAGAGCCTACAACAGTATTCTTCACGTCATCGAGGGACTCAAATTCTCCCTGGAGCGAGAGGAAAAACTCTTTGTCTCCGTCGCGAACCTGACCGCCTGAAGAGGTTGCATTCGCTCCGTTTATCGCAGCTGCAACGCTGGCCGGATCAACACCCAGCTCCTCCACCGCTCCATCACGAAGTCTTACATAAACCGCAGGGGAAGCCTCTCCGTCAATCTCGCATGCCGCAACGCCGTCTGCCTGCTCGATTCTGGTGGCAATTACCCTTCTTGAAAAATCGGTGATGTCTGTCCAGCCGCCGTCCATTGTTAGAAGAATCTCCATGAATGGTCTGCTTGACGGATCGTAATCAACTATTGTTGGTCTTTCCGCAGCATCTGGAAGCGACCAGCTGGCAACATCCAGCTTTTCGCGAACCTCCAGCCTGGTGTAGTCCATGTTGGCACCCCAGTCGAACTCCAGCGTGATCCTGCTCATATCTCCGTAAGACCTTGAAGAGTACGAGCGAAGCCCCCTTACACCGGCAAGTGCATCTTCCAGTGGATCGGTAACAAGCCGCTCCACCTCGTATGGGCTCGATGAAGGATACCTCGTTTCAATGGATATTCTGGGATATTCAACAGAAGGCAGAAGGTCCACCGGCATCTGAAGAACGGCAATGGCACCAAGAACTGCAGCGACAATGGAAACAACTGTAACGGCAACAGGCCTGGAAACGGCTATAACAGACAGCTTCAACTGGTCCCCCTTCACTTAAGGGTAGTCTATTTCAGTTCGAACTCCCGAAGCTAATGAATACACACCTCAGTTGGCAAATGTTCACCTTTTATATTGTAAGATATATGGCAATAAACGCAAATTCCCCGTTAACCGGTGGACACACCTGAAGGTATGCCCTGTAGGACTCTGAAGGCCGGCAGGACTTGACCAGGAATGGCGTATATCCAATAGTACCGAAAGCTGAGTATCGGTGTTTTTCGCTGTTTAATAGTTAGCACCGGGTGTTTCACGGCCTTCTGATCTCTTGCGTGAACGGAACGGAATGCACAAACCTTCTGTATCTTTTTTTTGCCCTGCATATTACGATGAGGGAAATATTAGAACAACAGTAGAAAACGTTTTGACAACCCTTGAACGGGTTGCAGATCAGTTTGACATCACGATCGTTGAAGATGGGTCTCCGGACAGCACTGCAGCGGAAGCCGACAGGCTGGCAGAGGAATATCCTTCTGTTTCGGTTATACACAATCCGGTCAATCTTGGTTACGGCGGTGCCCTGAAAACAGGTTTTATGGCTGCCGCTAAATTTGAAGTGATTGCATACACCGATGGTGACGGTCAGTACAACTTTTCAGAGTTTGAGAATCTTCTTGCTATCTGGGACGGCAGATCAGTGGTCTCTGCCTTCAGATTGAACAGGGCAGACACAGCAATGAGGGTTTTGCAGACAAAGGTATACGGTATACTGCTTAAGATACTCTTCGGTCTGAAAGTAAAGGATGTTAACTGTTCTATGAAGTTGTTTCCCAGAAAAGTCCTTGATCTGATTGAGATAGAAAGCGATAGCGCCTTTATCGATGCGGAAATACTCATCAAACTCTCGAGACTGGGCGTGACAATAAAACAGACAGGGGTACATCACTTTCCCAGACTTCATGGAGCTGCTTCAGGAGCAAAACCAGGTGTGGTGTTTAGAACAGTGACAGACATGTTCAAGCTCCGGTTCAGGAGAGTTGTAAATTGAAAGTTGTGGTTTTCGGATCCGGCGGAATGGTGGGTTCCGATCTGGTTCCTTTGTGGAGTAAATCCTGTGTGGTAAAGGGGTATTCGAGGGTTGATTGCGACATTGCCGACAGCAATCGTGTCCAGGAAATTCTAAGCGCGGAACAACCTGATGTTCTTGTCCTTCTGGCTGCTTCCACCGATGTGGACAGGTGTGAAATCGACCGTGATTATGCATTCCGTGCCAACACGGTAGGCACAGAAACGGTAGCTCAGGAATGCGGTAAACTGGGGATTTCTCTTGTTTACATATCTACGATTGCAGTTTTTGACGGAGAGAAGGATTCTCCTTATGATGAGTACGACAGGCCGTCCCCGGCAAATACATACGGTCTAAGTAAATACCATGGAGAACTGGCTGTACGGCATTTCTGTCCCAATCACTGGATAGTGAGAACAAGCTGGCTTTTCGGTGGCGGGATCAAGGATATGAAGTTCGTGGCCAGAATACTGCGCAAGGCAAAAGGGAATGACCCGATAAGTGTGGTAAGGGATTGCGTGGGATCTCCCACGTACACCGCCGACCTCGCCATGGGGATAAAGGAAATTGTGGAAAAGTTCCAATACGGCACCTATCATCTGGTGAACAGCGGTGTTCCAGCAAGCAGATACGAGCTTGCCAGAGAAACTCTTCTTATAGCTGGTTACTCTGCAGACAGGGTTTCTCCCTGCCTTTCCTCCGATTTCAATCTTCCTGCACACAGGCCCAAAATGGAAGCAGCCGAATCATTGAAACTGAGGGTGCTGAAAAATACCTTTTCTCTGCCAGATTGGAAAGACAGTCTGGCAGGATACATCCGGCTGTTGCAGGACGGGCCGGCAAATTGAACACTGTTCATGTGAAAGGCGGTTACTGGAACAGGGACCTCCCGCTGATAATGCTTCTCGTCTCTCTAGGGCTGACCCTGAGGTTTTTTCTGATTGGACACAAGAGTTTCTGGGGGGACGAGCTTTACTCCGCAGGTCTCATGGGAAACAGCATTCCGGATCTTGTCAGAAGCAGTTTCAACAGTTCGCCGCACCCACCCCTGGCTTTTGTGTTCACGCGGATATTCGCTGCCCTGTTTGGAACGTCTGAGGTTAGTCTCAGAGCTCTTCAGGCCATTATGTCTGCTCTCGCTTCAGTACCTCTGTTTCTCTTTACGAAGAGGTATACAGGCAGAATGCCCGCTCTGATAACAGGTCTTCTCTGGACCCTTTCTCCATATTCTGTTTCGCTAGGTCAGGAAAACTGGATTTACGCAACTCTTGCCTGTTTTGGTTTTTCATTTGTATACAGTGCCGACCTGTGCTGGCGGGGAAACAAAGCAGCATCGTTTCTAATAGTTCCTCTGGGACTTACGGGTATGCTTGTGCAGCACCTCTTTTTTCTGTTTCTCGCGGCGGGTTTTCTTCTCTACTTCACTTTTCCATCGGAAAGAAGAGTTCCCCTGAAGAAGTTTCTCCTTCTGAGCGGGATCATGGCCCTGGTCTATACGCCTTTCGCCTTCTCAGCGATCGAACAGGCTTCTATCAGAGCTGCAAGGCTTGCCGGTGCAGGCATTGCGGCAACTGCTGGACCAAGAATGCTGACAAGAATTCCAACCATCTTTGCAAGGTTGATACCTGGCGGTCTTGCTGGAGAACTCAGTGGACCAATGCTGACTTTGTCAATCACATCCTTGATTTATGTTATTCCGCTTTGTTCAGTTGTTCTCTCACTGATTCTTATGTTTCTGGACAAGAAGATAGCTATAAAACTGAGGATCTGGATGTCTGGCGTACTGTTGATCCCCCTTCTCCTGTTCCTGAGAGAAGATCCCACAGTACGGCATCTATCCATTTTATGGATTCCCTTCGGATTTTCCGTGGCAAGCCTCTACCTCAGGCACAGACCGTTAGCCATTTCTCTTGTTGTTCTCGCGGCATTGATGCTTTTCCCGTACTACAGAATAGACACCTTTCCCCTTCACAGATCGAACTGGCGTGAAGCTGTTGAGATCGTTCTAACCCGCAGGACGGAACAGCAGAAAATTGTCGTTCTTGCAGGGCAGAACGGCGGTGTCGCATGGGACTACTACGCGGAAAACAGAGGGTCAGATAGAATTGCCCCAGGTGGCGAAAATCCGTATGAAACCCGGCCAGTCTCCAGTTCGCGCAGCCCAGTCAGCGTGGTGGACAGCCTTCTTTCCCGCGGTGAAGAGGTATGGGTTGTTCATGATATATGGGGAGGTCCAGTTGGGGCAGATATCGCTCCTGATTACGATGTTCTGTTCAGAGAAATGCCCAGTCCGCACATGGAAGTTATCCTGTTCGGAAACTGAACCGACCTGACCTTCTGTCGGTTCCAGATTCAGTACTCAAAATGAAGTGGCTTCTTCCGACCTGATTTCTTTTTTGACTGCTGCTTCTTGCTTTCAAGACGCCTCTCTCTGGAAGCTCTTGTGGGTCTGGTTGGCTTTCTCTTTCGGGGCTCTACAAGAGCCTGCTCAACAAGTTCTTCAAGTTTCCGCAGGGCAGCATTCATATTCATCAGTCTGCTGCGGTACTCCCGCGACTCTATAACTATTTCCCCGGAACCTGTGAACCTTTTCCCCGCCAGCTTCCTCAGCCGCTCAACAGCTTCTGGGGAAAGGTTTCCAATGGATACCTTGTAGCGGAGCTGAACCGCCGTTTCTGTTTTGTTCTGATGCTGCCCCCCGGGGCCTCCCGCTCGAAGATAGGCCCATGAGAGGGCAGCTTCAGGAATATCCACCATCAGTTTTTACTGCCCAGCCCTTTCTTAAGGCTGTATGCAAGCATCAGACCGGCAAGCACAAACATCGTGATCTTCGCAGG
>CAZRXU010000089.1:0-6661 GCA_964604135.1 uncultured bacterium
GTTGAAAGCGGTATTCCTCCTTTCCGGGGGGAAAACGGGCTGTGGAACAAGTTTAACCCGGTGTTTCTGGACATCGACTACTTCCACACAAACCCCCTTGAGTCATGGAAACTCATCAAACAGATTTTTTACGATTTCATAGGGGAAGCAAAACCCAACGCAGCGCATTTCGCTCTGGCAGAAATGGAAAAAATAGGAAACCTGAACTGCATAATTACACAGAATATAGACAACCTTCACCGTCAGGCCGGAAGCAAATGCATCATTGAATACCATGGAACCACAAGAGACCTCGTTTGTCTGCACTGCGAGCAGTCTTTTCCCTCATCCGAAACCGATCTTACTGCTCTGCCTCCAGTGTGCGAAAACTGTGGCAGTGTGCTGAAACCAGACTTTGTTTTTTTTGGAGAACCCATACCGGAACCGGCCAGTACAAACTCTCTCAGAGAAGCGGATATATCTGATGTGTTTGTTCTTATTGGAACAACCGGAGAGATAATGCCCGCTTCTGCTATCCCTGTTATAGCAAAGAATAAAGGGGCTAAGATAATCGAGGTGAACACTGAGCGATCCAACTACACGGATACAGTTACAGATGTTTTTATTCAGGGGAAAGCCACTGCTGTTTTTACCGAGCTGCTTTCAGCAATAGGAAAAAGATGAAAACAACAATCATCTACGACAACACCACAACTGAAGAATTGCTTACTGCAGACTGGGGCTGGTCATGCCTGGTTGAAACTGCAGGCAGAAAAATACTTTTTGACACTGGCGGGAACGGAAGAATACTTCTGGACAATCTGAAAGCACTGAACTTCAAACCGGAATCCGTAAGTGATGTTGTTATCTCTCATCCCGACTTTGACCACATCGGAGGGCTTTCAGCCTTTCTGAACGAAAACAGCACAGCAGTTGTTCATGTTCCTGTTTCATTCAGAGGAATCAGGTACTCCAACACCGTTAAATACTACGATAAACCTTCAGAGATACACAGCGGTGTATATCTCACCGGGGAACTTGGCGGCCGCGAGCAGTCCATGGCTGTTGAAACCCCCAAAGGGCTTTTTCTGATTGTAGGATGCGGACACCCGGGGCTAAAAAACATCATGAAAACAGCTTCCCTTTTCGGCAGCGTATACGGAGTTATTGGCGGTCTGCACGGGTTCGACAACTTTGAGATACTTGACACTGCTGGTATTATCTGCCCTGCACACTGCACGAAGCACAGTAAACAGATAAAGCTTCTTTATTTTGACAAATGCGTTGACGGAGGAGTGGGTAGAGTAATCAAGATATGATAGCCATAAAAACACCTGAAGAAATCGGGAAGATGCGGAAGGCCGGGAAACTGGCGGCGCAACTGCTCGACTACATTGAACCATTTGTACAGACAGGGGTAACAACTCTGTACCTCAACGACCTGTGTGCCATTTATACAAAAATGCACGGTGCGGTCTCTGCACCTCTGAACTACAGAGGATTTCCAAAAAGCATCTGCACTTCAATCAACAATGTTGTATGCCACGGTATTCCCTGTGCAGATGATGTTCTGAAAAGTGGAGACATTCTCAACATTGATGTAACTGTAATTCTTGACGGCTTTCACGGCGATACCTCAAGAACATTTTTGGTAGGCGAAGTTGAGAACAGAGTTGCCGATTTTGTCAGGCGTGCAGAAAAAGCAATGTACCTTGGTATCGAGGCCGTTGAACTAGGCAAATACCTCTATGAAGTTGGTCGGTCAATAGAAAAATACACAGCAAAATACGGATATTCCATAGTCCGCGACTATACCGGCCACGGAATCGGAAAAAGCTTCCACGAAGACCCGCAGGTTTTTCATCATTACACCAGGGCAAACAAGATCCGCCTTCGAGCTGGAATGACATTTACAGTTGAACCTATGATAAACATGGGCAGCTCCTACAGAGTCAAAACCTCAAGAAAAGACGGCTGGACTGTAACCACAGCAGACGGCAGCCTCAGCGCCCAGTTCGAGCACACCATTCTGGTCACACAAGACGGAGCAGAGATTCTTACCAGAGTTTAGCCAGACCTTTCTGTTACTTCAGAAGAACAACTCTTTTAGAGGAAAATCCTGTACTGCTGCTGACGCCTATGAAATACACTCCCTGCGGAGCATTCCCGTTCCACAGCCACGAATCACCTGGATGCAGATCGTTTTCCACCACAATTCTGCCTGAAACATCCATAACCTGTACATGTCCGCCCACAGGCGAGTTTACTACATAAAAACATGCCGGGCTTGCTGATACAGTAAACCATTCAGGAACAATACCGGAACCACTCTGTACCCCCGAAGCTTCTGTGAAGCGGATGGCATCAAACACAATTCTCTGCCCTGAAGTTCCTGTGTTGTCTCCTGCCACAACCGAAACACCGCCAGATGAATCGTAAGGCCCTCCCAAAGAAACCCATTGACCGGAAAAGGAAGCCTGATTCACTGTTACACTGTCTTCCACAGAACCGTGAACAATGCGGTAGGTAACGTCAGCGTTTCCAGTTGGCGGAATGTATACCTCAAGACTGTAGTCTGCAGTACTGTCCGGGAAATGGAAATTCCACTGCGCCCAGTTTACATCAGGCCCTGATGGGATTGACCCGGTGTAGAAGAATGTGTGGTACTGCCCGCCTTCAGTGTACGGGTGCCAGTAGTTTGAAGGGCCGTGAAGCTGGAAACAGTCTTCAAGGTTGTCGGTTATCATATCGTTGGCTACTGTGTCGCCAAAACACTGCTCCAGCTCATTCCACAGTTCATCGCGCGACCCATCGTACCCCAGAGCCCATATTCCTATACCCTGCAAGCCGGCCATGGTAACCATGTCATACTTCAAACCAAGGGACTGGTCATTATCGTACCACCCCTGATTCCACCCACCAGAGTAAAACCTGTACCAGGGTGTTAAAGACTCTTCGTTCCACAGCGCTCCGTAGGTTTCAGCTCTGCCGGCCAGCGTTGTGTAGAACAGCGTGCTGCAGCTGTTTGCCGAAGAGTGAGCGGATGATCCCGAGGTTTTCCACTGATGCCCGTAGTAAGGAAGACCAACAACAAGCTTTTCATGAACACTTGGAGCATTGCAGATATAGTCGCACACAGCCCAGGCCATATTGCTGGACGACTCCGGTGAACTGCCCCAGCCAACAAGTGGAGCGTTGGGGCCTGCAACGGAACTCCAGCTTCCGGCAAAGGCGTAGCACATCATCATCAGAGCATCGCAGCTCTCGGCAAGCTCACTGTAGTTAAACGCGCCTGACCAGTCTACAACAGGTGTGCAGATGGAGATGTGCGCACCTGGCAGAGCTGTTCTTACATCTTCCATAAACGAAACCAGGTTGCCGGAGTCTGCTGCCTGCACATTTTCAAAATCTATACACACACCGTCGGCAACAGAATTGTTCACAAGATTACAGATAGTAGAGATTGCTGTTGTTTTGTTTGTTGTAAGAACAGAATGAATAGAAGAGCTGCTGAAGTTTGTTACTGTAACGGTTACAACAGCACCGTTTGCATGGGCCTGATCCATTGCCGTTGCAAAGGAAGACGGGAAACCGTGGTAGTTGGTTATGGTACCTGATACGCCCATATCCACGCTGAACACTGCCAGAACACTGATAAGATCGTAGTGCAGCCATGCCTGGTTAACCCAGTAGGGAAGAAAGCCGAATACAGTTCCGTAAAGCTCTGCGTCACCGCTGCTATCAATGGTGAATACCTCGTGTTCCTGAACAGCTGAGTGCTGCTCAACCGCCTGCTGGTGAACCGATGGAAGCTGGTACACATCTGGGACAGAACTCACAGGGCCTGCAACAAGAGAAACAACAAACAGGGCTGAAACAATCATAATACCTCCTGCAGCAAGAACATCTTCAAGAGGCCTGTTGAAAACAAGCTACCTGGAAACAGACTGTTCTTCGGAATTACCGATAATATCTATGCTCTTCCACTTACCCGCTCTGAACCTGAAGAAGTAGAATCCTCCGAAAATAGCAATGTACAGGCTCGTAAACAGCCACAGTTCTACAATGCCACTGTGCCGTACCGCATAGAGGTACAGCAAGCCCGGCACCCAGAAAAGCCAGGCCAGAAGCCCGGACACCCACATAACAAACTTTGTGTCACCGGCTCCGCGAAGAGCACCGCCAAAAATAAGGCTGGCAGCATCGAACACCCCCCATGCTGCAATGATAGCAAGAAGTTTTCCGGCAGTTGATGACAATTCCTCAAAGGTGCAGGCGGAATCAGGGCTGAAAAACAACCTCGTATAGAATCCGGGAAACAGAACAAAAGAAGCTGCAAGGGGAACAAAGTAGGAAAGAGCCAGTACAAGGGAACGCCAGGTTACCCTTACAGCCATCTCAGTACTTCCCATTCCAATGGCTCTTCCAACAATTACTGTTGTGGCAAACCCGAAACCCAGAAGCGGGTTGAAAGCCAGATTGTTTACACTGAATGCCAGGTTGTTTGCAGTAAAGTCTACCCTCCCAAGCCTTCCGGCAATGAACAGAAAAACTGTAAAACTGGCAACATCCATAAAAATCTGAAATCCTGCAGGGAAGCCGAACTTAAGTATTCTTGCCGTCAGCTTCTTTGAAAATCTGAAGTTCTTTCTGGTTCTGTAGATCTCCGCGGTTCTTCCGGTGTACGCAGCAACGGTCAGGATCATGCCAGGAATAAATGATGACACTGCAGTTGCAACTGCCGCTCCTTTTATTCCCATTTCCGGAAACCCCAGCCTTCCGAAAATCATGCCGTAGTCAAGCAGAATGTTTACACCTGCACCCACAAGAACTGCAGCCATGGCAGGAACCGTTTTTCCCCTGCCATTCCAGAAAGAGGCAGCTGCAGCTGTAAATACAGGCCCGGATGCCGAGATCATAAGTATTCTGAAATAGGTTTGCTCCAAAGCAAGAACCTCCGGAGCATGCCCGGCTAGATTAAGCAGCACAGAGCCGGGTATGGCAAGCGCAGCGAGAATTGGAACTGAAAACATGGTAAGGAACAACCCCTGCGCTAGACTTTTTGAACACCCGTCTGTGTCATCTGCACCGAAGAACTGCGATACAAAAGTGCTGGAGTAGCCCACTGTTCCGTACAGAACAGACAACAGAGTAAAGCTTAGAATACCTGCGGGAAGTGCTGCCTGCAGTTCCAGCTGGCTGTGCCCTGCAAGAAACAACCTGTCGCAGAACATCATAATGGTTCTGCCAGCCATACCGGCAATTATCGGAAGTGATACGGAGATTATTCCCCGGTACGAATCCGGTGCATACTTACTCATGAGGTTTCAGGACAAGAATTGAACCTGTTCCATCTTCTGAAACAAACAGCTGACCTCCGGCTACAACCACGTCCTCTACCGTTTCCAGACCATCCTGAAAAGCAGCAGGCGTACCATTTGCGTCAACTGTGTAAACAGAACCGCTCTCATCGGTAATGTACAGGGGAAAGCCCCCGGCAGTTGAACATATTCCCTCACAAGCTGAAACACCTGTAACAAACGGCAGCAACTCGCCTGAAGCCGGGTTGTACCGGAAAACAGCCACACTGCCGAACAATCCGGATGACTCGCTGCACACATAAATCAATCCATCATCAGCAACTACCACATCTGAAAAGCTGAAGGCAGATGGAAGCGAGTACTCTGCAATATTATCTCCTTCGGATAGCCTCCACAGAGTCGTAAACAGGCAGCCCCCCTGTATACCTCCTGTTGTAAACCAGATATCTCCCGAACCGTCAACTGTTACCCCCTCGGGGTAGCACAGATCACTGACCAGTGTTACAACGGAACCGTTCAGCAGTTCAACCAGCCTGCCGTGCTCTGCGTCTTCAACAACAAAGATCCTTCCGCTCTCAGTCACGCAGATTCCCTCTGGTGAAGAAAGTTCTTCGGCAATCACGGTAACAGTTCCGTCAAATGCCGCATAAAGAACCCTCCCGGCATTTTCCTCACATATGTAAACACCATCCCCGTCGGCAGACAGCCCGTCCGGGCTGTTCAGCCCGGTAAGAAAAGGCAGAGCGACAACAACAAACAGCAGCATTTCTTCCAATCGAGAAAGTTAAAACCGAAACAATCCGGCAGCGGAATATTGCAGGTTGCAGGGAACCTGTACAACGTCATCCATAAATTGATCTGCCTCGGTCTTGCTAAAATAGAAACAGTAGTGTGCGCTTATGTTGTTGTTCTGTTTGTTCTTACATATGGTTTTTCCTTCCCTGGACACACTTCAGTGCAATCATCCGAAATGATATTTCAGGAAACGTCTTCAACTGCTGCAACTGCCCTGTTATCTTCACTCAACAGTGTATTCCACAGGGCTTTACATTCTGAAATAGATGTGCATATTATCCATGTATCTCAATGATGAGATGCAGCCGGGCTTCTTTTGTGTCGTCGCGAAGATTCGGTTTTTATTTGAGATGACATTGTACGAAAGGGATACTAATGAACCTGTACGTAGGAAACCTCTCCTGGGGTGTTGATGATGACTCACTCAGAACCTTTTTCGAAAACTACGGCGAAGTAACCGACGCCAGAGTAATCACCGACAGAGAGACCGGCCGCAGCCGTGGCTTCGGTTTTGTTGAAATGCCTGAAGAGGCTGCCAGAAACGCAATCGCCCAGGGCGATGGTGT
>CAZRXU010000089.1:6761-10785 GCA_964604135.1 uncultured bacterium
TTGTTGAAATGCCTGAAGAGGCTGCCAGAAACGCAATCGCCCAGGGCGATGGTGTAGAGCTCGATGGAAGACCTCTTAGAATCAATGAAGCCAAGCCTCGTGAAGAGAGACCAAGACGATACTAATCCGATAAAATCGATATCGTGGGGCGGCTCTTTTGAGTCGCCCTTTTCAATAGATATGCGCTTTTTTCTAAACAGCTATTTACATTGCGGAATAAATGTGCATATTACCAGCAAGATTCCAAAGGTGGAATACGACCGGGCTTCTTTTGTGTCATCGCGAAGATTCGGTTATTTATAAGATGGCATAGTACGAAAGGGATACTAATGAACCTGTACGTAGGAAATCTCTCCTGGGGTGTTGATGATGACTCACTTAGAACTTTTTTCGAGAGCTACGGCGAAGTAACCGACGCCAGAGTAATCACCGACAGAGAGACTGGTCGCAGCCGTGGCTTCGGTTTTGTTGAAATGCCTGAAGAGGCAGCCAGAAACGCTATCGCCCAGGGCGACGGTGTTGAACTCGACGGAAGACCTCTCAAAATCAACGAAGCTAAACCTCGTGAAGAGAGACCAAGACGTTACTAATCAGTAGATAACAGAAGGGTGGCTCAATCGAGCCACCCTTTTTTTATTACCAGCAATACCGGCTGTTCAGTGATCGCAGGTGTTGCCTGTTGTTTCCAGAGAACCGTCAAGATAGCTTCTTACAACTTCCCGGGAGTCGGCACCGTTTGCACCAACAACAACCTGAACGCCGTTCTGAACAAACAGAGACTGAGCACGGGAACCCATTCCTCCGGTAATAACCAGAGTTGCCCCCTGCTGCGCCACCCAGGCTGGAAACAGACCCGGTTCGTGCGGTGGCGGAATCAATTCGTTGATTCCTGTAATTTCGTTATTTTCCACATCGACAAAAGCAAATGAGTTGCAGTGTCCGAAGTGCATGGATATTGCTCCGTTTACCATTGGTATTGCAATACGCATTCCTACTCCCGTCTGTTAACTATTCTCTGTCTAGAATCTGCTGTACTATCTTCTCAAACCGCTTGGCTGTTTCTGTTTTACTGTAGTGGTAGATGAACGGAGTTCCTGCATCACACGAAGCACCAACCGCAGGATCAATAGGAATCTTTCCCAGGAATGGAACGCCTGCCTCCGAGGCCATTGTTTCACCGTTGTTGCCCTGGAAAATAGCTGTTTCCGTGCCGCATTCAGGGCAGATAAAACCGCTCATGTTCTCTACAATACCCAACACCGGAAGGTTAAGCTGACGACAGAAATCAAGAGATTTCTTTACATCGGCTGCTGCAACATCCTGTGGAGTTGTAACCATAACAGCTCCATCCATCTCTCCTATCAGCTGAACAATGGAAAGAGGCTCATCGCCTGTTCCGGGAGGCGAATCAATTATGAGGTAGTCAAGGTCTCCCCATTCCACATCCCGAAGAAGCTGTTCTATTACGCCCATTTTCATGGGTCCTCGCCATATAATCGCACTGTCTTTGTTCTCCAGTAGAAAGCCCAGAGACATCACCTTCAAAGCACCCATTTCAACAGGGAGAATACTCTTCCCGCTGGCCTGCGCCCGCGCCCCTTCAAGGTGAAGCATGGTCGGAATCGACGGGCCGTGTATATCAATATCAAGAAGGCCGACTTTTTTACCGGTAAGGGAAAGGGAAACTGCAAGATTTACAGCAATTGTACTCTTGCCTACTCCACCCTTTCCTGAAAGCACCACAATCTTGTGCTTCACCGCCAGCATTTTTCTGGTAAGCAACTGGCGATTGGCATAGTCTTCCGCACTCTCGCCCGGTCTCTGCTCGTTTGCGTCACAAGAGCTTATTGAACAGGAATTGCAGTTACCACCGCATGTCTGCTCTACTTTATTGTCTGCCATACTTTCTCCCAGATAGTTGTTATGTTTTCAACGGCTTCGCCGGTTTTCTCTTCAACCAGCGTTCTTCCGTTGATCTGCGCAACGGTGAAGCTTCTATCATAAGGAATTCGTCCGACAGTGTGGGCACCACCGGCAACGGTATCTTTCTCTATTTCAGCTGTCATTTTAGGGTTGATATCCCACTTGTTCACGATCACGAGTGCGGGTATGGAAAAGTGCTTTGCCAGTTCAAGCACCCTCTTCATATCATGCTTTCCTGAAATAGTTGGTTCTGTAACAACAACAAGCAGAGAAGCACCTGTAATAGAAGCAATAACAGGGCAGCCAATCCCCGGAGGCCCGTCAACGATAACAAGGTCTTTCTGCAGTTCCTTCGCCTTCGCAGCTGCTTCACGCCTCACAGTGCTCACCAGCTTCCCCGAATTCTCCTGACCGATTCCGAGCTTCGCGTGAACCATTGGTCCGAACCTGGTGTGCGAAAAGTACCACTCACCACACAGACTGTCGGGGAAATCAATAGCGTTAACAGGACACACCTGAACACACACCATACATCCCTCGCAACCATACGGATCAACCCTGCACTTACCCTCTTCAGTAAGCTTGATTGCGTTGAACCTGCACTTCTCCATACACACACCGCAGGCAGTACAGTCGTCTTCTCTTATCACTGCCTCGTGACCACTGATGAAATCCGTTGTCTGTATTACCTGAGGAGCAAGAAGCATGTGCAGATCCGCTGCATCAACATCACAGTCTGCAAGAACTGCATTTTCGGCAAGTGCCGCAAAACAACCGGTAATGCTGGTTTTCCCTGTTCCGCCTTTCCCGCTGATTATCACGATTTCTTTCATTACACCTCCACCCCCCTCTCAATTCTTTCGGGAATACTTCTGAAAACATCCAGCAGTTCGGGTATTGCGTCAAAAAGGTTTCCACCTCTGGAATAGGCTTCAGCCATCTCCCGTCTGTGCGGTATTTTAACCATGATGTGTATCTTCTCTGCAGCGCAGTAGTCTTCCACTCCACTGTCTCCTTCATCAAAACGGTTTATCACAACAGAAAAAGGCGTTCCCAGTTCGCGAACGGTTTCTACTGCCAGCTTCAGGTCATGCAGGCCGAACGGCGTTGGCTCTGTTACAAGCAGTACATAGTCTGCTTCCCCAAGGGACTCGATTACCGGACAGGATGTACCGGGAGGGCTGTCCACCACTGTAAACACATCATCAGTCAGGTGAGTCTTTACCTGCCTGATAACAGGTGGCGCCAATGAACCGCCAACATCCAGCTTACCCTGAATTACACTGATCCTGCCACTATCACTGGTTCCAAATGAAACCTCGCCAACAGGTACTTTCCGCCATGAGATGGCTCCTTTTGAACACACCAGTTCACATCCCCCGCAGCTGTGGCACAGATCAGGAAATACAAGAGGGGGGGTGTTGAAAGAAACGAGGGCGTTGAACTGACAGAACCTTGCGCAGTCACCACAGGTATTGCACTTTGACTCGTCAATTTCGGGCACTTCAACAAGAACCTTTTCCACCCTGTCAACTTCGGGCTTAAGAAATATGCTTCCATTGGGTTCTTCCACATCACAGTCTGCGTAAACCACAGGCTCACGGCTGGCAAGTGCCAACGCAACCGCCACGGTTGTTTTGCCTGTTCCCCCTTTACCTGATGCTACGGCAATTCTCATTACCAGTGGCCCTCCACATTTGCATTGTCAGATTCACTCAGTTTGCCTGCTATGAAACTGTCTATGTTCTCTTGAACAGTTCCCACAATGCTGAAAACTGTTTTTACACCAGCGGCCTTCAGCACCTGAAACGCTTTGGGGCCAAAACTGGGCGCAATAACCACGTCAGCACCAGTTGCTGCAATATTTTGAGCTGCCTGCACTCCCGCACCCTGACCGGCATTCATGTTCTGCTTATTGTCTGCAAAGGTAAATGATCCATCTTCTGTGTTGTAAACGATGAATCCCGCGGCTCTTCCGAATCTTCCGTCAACAGATGATTCAAGGGTTCTTCCAGGGCTTGGAACTGCTATTTTCATTCGGATTTCCTCCATATCAAACGCTCAGCCGGTTTTCCTCGATGAAAAACCGGCTGAGCGGTTC
>CAZRXU010000090.1:0-10761 GCA_964604135.1 uncultured bacterium
GTAGACAACCAGCACCTTTCCGCCGGAGATCATTCCGTACAGTGGAATGGTGTAGATTCCCACGGAGCATCTGTTGCCCCCGGTGTTTACCTCTGCCGCCTCAATACAGGCGGCACGGGTTTTTCCACCAGGCTGGTAATGGTTCCATAGCAGAAGCCATTCTCGCAAGAGCCCTCTGTTGAAGAGCAGGGGGCTCTTTTTTCAAAAAGGCGAAAGCTCTCAGAACTGACCGCAGCACGGTTTTCTTTAACGCTTTTTAGCGCCTACACCAAACGGTATTTCCATGGACAGCAAACAAAAGCGAATATGCCCGAAATGCAACTACCTTGGCAACCAGCAAGACAATGTCTGCCCCTACCGTGGAATCCGTCTGATTTCACTGTACCCTGAGTGCCAGGCCCCGAAAAGAGTTGCATTTGCCAAATTCTGTTACAGGTGCGGTGCATTAAAGCGGTACCCGGAGTCTCCATCTGAATTCCCAGTTATCCTCTCCTGTTACCGGATGGGAAACCCACAGGGGGAAAATGACCTCTACCAGGGCGACATCCAGAACAACACCGCCGTTTGACAACAAAGAACCGTCAGACAAATCTTCCAGGGAGTTGCCAACCCATCCGATTCCGGCAAAAACGCCCAGGGGAACAAACCCTAACATCAACCTCTGCTCCAGTGAAAAACCAATTCTGCCTGTGACTGTGTTGTTCCAGTACCCGGGAAGTGCCGGACCTGTACGCACAAAGTAGTGTTCCTGCGGGCTAAGTAAACCATCCGGAGGAAGCAAAGCCCCAACCAGGGAATTATTCGCAAACAGACCTCCAGAAGACCGAACAAGACGATGAACAGGAGTGTTTTCAGTTACGCCTTCCATGTTCACTCTGGTTGAAGCTGTAAAGCCACCAGGCAGCCTGTTGTTCAGTTCAGCATCAAAGCTTACACCCGCATAGGCATCACTAGTAAGCCCGAGGTCGGCAAAAAATTTCAACCCCACTGCATATGACATATTGAACATGCGCTGGCTGAACCTCAGGCCGGACTGAATTTCCATTGAATTCCCCACCTGTAGATTGCTGCCTCCGTAAACGGTTGTATCGGTAACACTGAATATCTCTGTTCCAAAAGAGATTTCTCTTCGCCTGTCGACGGCAAGCGCACCCTTTGTGTGCCAGCTGATGCCGGTGCTGAGTCTGTTAATCCCGTAACCGGTAAAGAACCTGGAGTTGCTGATAATGTTGTCTGTGCTGTTTTTTAACAGAGGAACAGAAAGGGAAAGCCCAAGCGCTGCAGAGGCATCTCTCTTAAATGGCAGGGATACAGTCGAAGCAAATGTGTATGGGCCACCGGCTTCCGCTGGAACGGGAGTTGACAGAAGAATTGCGTTTGCTCTCCATGAACCGCCGGCATAGCCGGGGTAAGGCAGCATCCATATGCTGTGGTAACCTGGCTCGGGAAAAGGTACTATCAGAGGCTTGTACCTGACAATGGCAGGCTCAGAATTGTTCCAGGGAGCCTTGTCCGGAAAACGCATGAGGGGATCAGCCACTGCCCTGCTCCACACTCCGGGAACCGTAACTGTTGTTTCCTCACCTGGCAGAACTGCAATCATCAGATCAAGAGTATCCGTAGTGGTGGTAAATTCTACGGGAACCGGCATTTCGTATGGAATAGAACCTCCCAGAACCACGGTGGTAGAATCGTTACAGACCCGCAGATCCGAAAGCCTGACATCCATGGAACCGGTGCCTCTCAACCAGAAATCGAATTCCTCCTGCCAGCTTTCACCGGAAAGCTCTTCCACCACCGCCTGAAAATCATCGGTGTGGGGATGGTGCCAGGCAAACCTCTGGAAGTAAGTATCCATTACTTCATTAAACAGGCTGTCTCCAAGCTGCGACTGCATCATGGAGAGAAACAGTGCCGGTTTTGTGTAGTAGGTATAACCGGTGGAATAACTGCCGTCGCCTGCGTCGGTGGCCGTACTGAGCACTGGGGTAACATCGCTGCTGGCTCCGGAAACAAACGATACCAGATGTATATCCCTGTCGCCGGCATCGAGAAGCCAGACTGGTGTTTTTGTCATATTGCCATGAAAACCGTACATCCGCTCCATGTAGCGGAGTTCGCTGAATGTATTCATTCCCTCATCCAGCCATGCTTCCTCTGCTTCGTTGTTGCCCAGAAGCCCGTAGAACCACTGGTGCCCAACCTCGTGAATGGTAACCATCTCCAACACTCTGGTCAGGGGAATGTTTTTGTACGCAAAAACAAACTGCGGATACTCCATTCCTCCTGAACCCGGCTCCACCGGGTCTACAACCCACAGATCATCGTATGGGTACGGCGTGTACCATTCCCCATAGTAGGCCAGCGTAGAGTCAACGGCATCGGGAATATCTACCCAGTAATCTTCGCTGTCATCAAGCAGCACAAGATGTACCTGTACCGTTCCACCGCTGTCGGGGTAGGTAAACGAATGGGTTCTGATGGTGTAATCCGGACTGGAGCACCAGGCGAAATCGTGTACATTTTCAGCGGTCCAGGTATCAATCCTTGTTGTGGAATCTGCTCTGAAGTTTGTGCACTGTACCCTTCCGGTTGCAGCAGTTACGAACTCTGAGGGAACTTCAACAGCAACAGAATAACTGCCGTAGTCACTGTAGAACTCTCCAGCAGCATGATATCGGGATCGGTGCCATCCATCTGAATCCAGAACACACATTTTGGGATACCACTGTGTTATCTGGTATGTGTCTTCGCTGTGCCCCATCCTGCTCCAAAACTTCGGGATTTCTACCAAAAAATCACCTGCCAGAGAAACTGACTGTCCTCCTGGAAGTGGATCGTCCAGAACGATAAAGCCAAGAGATCCATCGACATGAATTTCGACTGGCTCACCGTTCATGCGCCAGCCCGATAGCTCTATCCATCCTCTATCCGAAACATCGGAGCGTCTGAAACTAAAACTGCCCTGACTTTCAATATCCTGAGCAAAAGCGGTTGTGCAGTCTCTGTAGGCATTGGGATACAGATGAAGCCACAGACTGTCCACAGGAAAATTAACACCGCTTGTAAATACTATTTCCATGGTACCATGTAGCCGGGTTGAATCGGGATCAAGCGAAACCTCAATAGTGTAATCAGCTGTGCTTTCAGCACCTGGATACCCCTGGGAAGACAACATGAGAGATACTAATAGTGTAAGCGTAAGCATAGCCGACAGATCCTTCCTTCAGGGTAACCTGTTAGGTTCTCTTGCAGCGATAAAGTAGCTGTGTTTATTCAGTGTACGGAGAGATTCTTCTTAGTCTTTCCACAATTGACGCCAGAAGCTTCACTGTGTGGTCAAGTTCCTCTTCCGTGGTGTATCTGCTGAGGCTGAACCGGAGAGCACTGTTAGACAGATTGAAATCAACCCCCATGGCTGTCAGAACATGGCTCGAGTTTTTGCTGCCTGTGCTGCAGGCAGATCCGGAAGAGGCGTAAACCCCCTGCATATCAAGCAGGGTGAGAACAGCTTCACTCTCAATCCCCTTGAAAATAATAGTTACCGTTCCGGGAAGACGGTGGACAGCTTTCTCTGATACAATGAAGGAGCCGGGACAGTTCTCAACAACCTTCTTTTCAAAAGCCTCTCTCAGAGCCCGTTCTTTTACTGCTGTATCATCAAGGTGCGTAAGGGCAAGTTCAGCAGCCTTTCCAAGCCCTGCAATTCCAGGGGTGTTGTAGGTGCCGGACCGAAAGCCCTTCTCCTGGTGACCACCTGTGAGAACAGGCGGCAGCTGTATTCCTTTTCTTATGTAAATTGCACCTACTCCTTTGGGCCCGTGAAGTTTGTGCGCTGAGAGGCTAAGCATGTCTATCCCCAGAGAGTGAACATCCATGGGCACCTTGCCAACCATTTGAACTGCATCTGTGTGAAACAATGCACCTGACCGGTGGGCAATCTCTGCTGATTCTTTCAGAGGCATTACCACACCTGTTTCATTGTTGGCCGCCATAATGGAAACTATTGCTGTCTCTGTATTAACCAGTTCCTGCAGGTTACTTAGGTTCAGTTCTCCATTTGCGTCAACTGCTGCTATTTCCAGCGGGCACCCTTCTTTGGCAAGTGTTCTTGCAGTATCCAGTACGGCAGGGTGTTCAACGGCAGAGATAACAATACCACTGCGGGTGTTGTCTATCTTCACCGCACCACGAAGGGCGTGATTATCGCTTTCTGTTCCCCCTGATGTAAAATAGATTTCTTCACTCTTTGCGCCTAGAAGTCGGGCAACCTGACCCCGTGCCGTCTCGATGGCTTCCATTTGAGAACTTCCGAAAGAATGAAAACTGGAAGGATTGCCGTAGCTTCCTGTCAGAAAAGGCATCATCGCTTCAAGTACTTCCGGAGCTATCTTTGTTGTAGCCGCGTTATCAAGGTATACGGTTTTCATTACCTTACCTCTACTGATATTTTTCTTTCAAGCCTCTCATCAAGAGCCTTCTTCACGGCATCAATGTCATCACCGGCTTTCAGATATACCCTTCCAGGCCTGATCAGCACTGGTTCAATTCCCAGTTCACCGATAATCCCATTGATTTCGTCACACTTTGCCCTGAAGTCTTCAACTGCCGCTTTTAGTGCCTGGTGACCCATAACAGAGCAATGAAACTTCTCCGGAGGCATTCCACCAAGGAATTCGGCAATCTGGCTGTTTCTGATACCGAGGGCTTCCTCTATTGGAAGACCCCGTACCATTTCCGTAAGGGCAGACGCACTGGCTATTGCTCCTGCACAACCAAAAGTCTTGAACGCTATATCTGCTATTCTTCCTTTATCGTCTATGTCAATGTCGAGAAACATAGCGTCTCCGCATTGCGGAGAACCAACCTCCGAGTGCCCGTCCGGGGTGTCAAGGTTACCTACATTTCTGGGATTCATGAAGTGGTCCATGAGTATGTCAGAATACTGCCACATTGTACGGTTACTCCATTTCAAGCGATCCGTTAGACAGATCTGCAAGTGAATTGTTACGAAGATATGTTTCGCATATCACCTTAATATCGGTCCAGAGTTTTTTGGTAGGACATCTGTCTTCTCTGGAACAGCACGGGATTCTTCCCTTTGGACTTCCTTCTTTCTGTTTAAAGTCAGGGCATTGAAGAACGCAGTCTGTGTGAAAGAATTCTGTTTCCAGCACCCTAATAACCTCAAGAAGCGTAATTTCAGAGGCACATCTGCTTAAAACATAACCTCCACCCGGACCTCTGCGACCTATTACAAAATCTGCACTGCGAAGCCTTCCGAATATCTGTTCGAGATACCTGATCGGAATTTCTTCTTCCTTTGCAATGCCAGACAAACTCAGAGGATTGGCCTGCCCGTTTCTTGCCAGTTGAACCATAGCTCTAAGCCCGTATCTGCTTCTTGTCGATATAAACATCAGGCCTCCTTCCTCTATAATATATCAATGTGGTCAAGTTTTGCTGGAAGACATTTTCTTAAGAGTGATCAGAACAGCAGCCAGCACCACTCCAATAGCCAGAATACTCATCAAAAGGGTCATTCCAAACGGCAGAGAATCATACTGTACGCCCGAGCCTTTGTAGGCTACAGACAGGTCTGCCTGAAGGGTAACTGAAGCGGTGTTACCCCGGTTGCTTATTATAAGAACAAAATCTCCAAAATCCGGGATATCCATAAAAAGCGATCCGTTTTCTGCGTAAACAACTCCCAGAGTGTCTATCTCTCCGCGCCCTTCCCATCCTCTGCGGTAATCAAGTTCTGTTATAAGAATGAACTCCATTTTTGTGGGAACCGGTTCTGTAAAAAACTCTCCGGAAATACATGTGCTGTCTGCCATCTGGGGAGTAATTCTAAACTTAACAGAACGGTATGTGCCAACGCCCAGTTCAAGAGTATCGGAAAGCAGGGGAAACGACCCGGCAACAACTGGAAGAGCAAGCAAGGAAAGCAACAGCAAAACAACTCTCATTTTTCAACCTGCCCTTTCACCAGTTTTCGAATCATGATCCCCGTGAAAATCTGGTAGAGTCCGGCAAGAAACATCAGAATACCAAGCCCAACCATGGAGAGCGAGACAACATCTGTAAAAGTTCCGCTCTCTAGGGAAGAGGCAACTTCGTTCATTTTGCCGGCAGCATCGCCAAAAGACCCTTCCGCTGAAAGAAAATCCTGTTCCATAGCCTCTACGGAAACCGCGACCTCTCCTATGGATTCCCCTGCGAACGACACATCTCCTGAAAGATTTTCCAGTTGCGTATTTAAAAACCCAAGCTCGGTTGAAACTGTTTCTGTTCTCTCTGCCACTTCATCAAAATGGTTGGCTGGCATCATGTTTCTCACCATGGGCGGCATCGAAGCCATGTCGTTTGCCAGTGCGGGCAAAATTACTTTCAACTCTTCCAGAATAGCAACCGTCTGCAGAATAACATCTCCCGTACTTATTACTATGCTTGATGTGTTCTCTAGGGATACCCTTACCTCCTCAATCATTCCTGTTGAACCGGAAACTCCCGCTGTCGATGTGCTTATGGCATTGCCTGCTGTTCTCAGCCCATGTGATAATTCCTGAAGGGTGGAATCAAGCCGGGAGTTCACCAGTGGACCTCCTATGCTGAAAATGATTCCCAACAGAACGAAGACAGTTCCGGTAATAAAACCAAGGGCATTAACAAATCCTGATCCTTTCATATCTACCTTTCAGCGATTACAACAACTCTGGTGCCTGGCTCTACTGGCATCTTCTTCCAGGCCGGAGGATTCAGGCTTACCTTTGATTCACTTCCAAACCCCTCAAGCCAGCCCAGAACCACTTCACCTCTCTGGGCTCCCTGAGCCGAAACACCGGCAAAATCTCCCTGTGTGTACAGCGACGCATCCCTCAACTCTATTTCACAACCAGGAGGATTAAATAACTCTTCGTAAACAAGCCTCATCTCCGGCTGTATAACAAGCTGTGCCATGATCATACTGCACACTTCGTTTGAAATTACAAAGTCATCTATTCCCGCCGCGGAGGCAAGCCTTCTGTTCTTGGGGTTCCTTATTTCCGATACCACCGTTGTGCTCCAGGAGCCACCAAACCCGGTCGAAATCTCTCTGATAATTAACAGCGTGATTATACACTCAGAATCTGCGTCTTCATCAGACATTACTGAACTCTTTCCTGATATTACCATTATGCTGTCATACTGCTCCAGGTGCAATCGTTCCACCGCCTCGGGATTCGTTCGCTCCATCCGAATGTAACTTTTCCTGCAGTTACGGTAGCTAACCTGATTCAGCAGTTTGGTTCCATCTTCCACAGGAATTGAACCTGCAACAACGATTTCAGAACCGGAATTAGAGTATTTGTCCAGAAGCTTAAGCATAAAATTGAAATTCCTGCTCTGCCCGGAAAGAATCAGCACTCGTGACGGTTTCTGAATCTTTTCCTCAGCTTTTGCAGCCGGAAGATTCACCTGGCTGTGTCTGTGTTTTCCCAAAACACATGAACCCCTGTTTTCTTCAAGAATTAAAAGACTGTCCTGCTCCTGAACTATCAAATCACGTGGGGGGTTCAGAACAAGCTTCCCTTTGCTAAGCACTCCGGAAATGATTCCTCCTGAAGCTCTTCTGGAAACTTCATCAATAGTCATTCCCGTGGCCTTCTGGCAGGGTTCAATGTAGAATTCGTTTCCGTCAAAACTAAGAATCTCACCATAGACAGTACTCAACCCAGGTTGCCTGCCAACCTGAACCAGAAGACGCATAACTATTTCGCGCACAGGAACCCAGTTTACTTCGGGAAAAGCCATCCGGGCAATTCTACCCTTGTCTCTGTTTCTGAGTTCACAGACCGCGTTTGCCTGTCCGGTTCCCATAATGGAGTTCACTGCTATAAGAGTTTTTATCACCGTGCTATCCCGGTCTCCAACTACAACAAACCCATCACTTCTATCAAAACCCGGCAGATCAAGAGCGTCTATGTCTGTGGGATCTCCAGACCTGCAGATGATTTTTTTCGCCCGCTTCTTTCCCAATCGCTGAACCAGTACTTCCTCCAGCTTTTCACGGGAATCACTGGAAAACAATACAATTCTTCCATGAGAAGACCCCTCTTCTTCCGCTTTTACCAGCTCTCTGGTTACCTCAAACAACCTGTCTCCGCTTCCGCAGATTATGAAATGATTTTTCTCTACAATAGGTGACTTGCCTTTTTTCAGCGCGTCCAGTTGTTCCGCAATTTTAGAGGAAAAAATACCGATAAGCAGCGAGAGAACCAGAATTCCGCCAATTGTAATCAATACTCCCACAACAACTGTCTGCGAATTGTCACATTCTTCTGCATCATCTACAAATGTTCCCTGGTCAAGAAGTCTGGTGAAAGACCACCAGAAGCTGTGAGGGACTGTATCGTCTACAAGAACAACACCTGCGGAGACAATCAAGGATGATACAACGACCAGAACAAGTATCTGCCACAGGGGATTACGAATGAGCAGATCATTTACATGGTAGCGCATTCTGTTTCTCATGCTTCGGAAATCCATAAACCCTCCCTGAATATTTATAATGATATAATTACTGCGCCGCTTATCTGAAAGGGAGACGATGACAAACAGTTTTGTTGATGAAATTGTGAAATCTGCTCATCAGGCAGGTTCTATACTTTTGGAGTACAGGGATAACGGATTTGCTATTGGAGAAAAAAAAGGTATGGAGTTTGTTACGGAAGCAGATATTGATTCCGAAAGATTCCTTAAAAGAGAGCTAACAGCCCTTCTGCCTGAATCTTCTTTTCTGGGAGAAGAAAGCTGGAATGGAGAATGGCCCGATGCTCCTTTCTGGGTTGTGGACCCTCTTGACGGCACAAACAACTACGCTGTTGGGATCCCCTATTTTTGCGTCTCTGTTGCCCTTGTTGATAAGAACGGTATAGCCATGGGTTGCATACACGATCCCGTGCACCGGGAAACGTGGGTTGCTTTCAAAGGCGGAGGAGCTTTTCTGAACGGCGAAGCCATCACCGTTTCTCCTGTGAATAAGCTTCGCGATGCTGTGTTTGCGACCGGCTTTCCCTACTCCAGAACCCCTGAAAATTTGAATTTCGATCTGGACGCTTTAGCCGGAATGCTGGGAGAAGCCAGAGGTATAAGAAGATGCGGTTCCGCCGCACTTGACCTGGCCTACACCGCCACAGGAAGATACGGCGGTTTCTGGGAGGAGAACCTAAAACCCTGGGATATGGCAGCCGGTGTTCTTCTGGTGCAGGAAGCTGGAGGCACCGTTTCCGGTTTTAGAGAACAAACGTGGACCCTGCAATCCCAGGGAGTTCAGTGTTCCGCACCAGGTGTATGGATTCAATTCTGCGATATCATAAAAAAAGGCCCCCGCCAGGCGGGGGCTGTTTGAGAACTCTTAAAAGCCCAGATTAGCTCCGCCGAAATAGCTGACAATGGCATCTCCTGCTTCATCGCCGAAAGGCTTTGAAAGCCTGATTTCCCCAAACAATGATGCTGGCACTCCCACCGGTTTAAAAGACATCCCGATAACACCCTCGGCAGAGGGAAAAATGTGATCGTAGGGATCAATAGCCGGATCTCCTGTGGCCTGCTGATGAAGCATGGCCAGCATTGCATCGGCATCACTTACCACAAAATGCACACCGCCACCGCCACCCACATAAGGTTTGAACGGTGACGAGCCCATTGGGATATCGGCTCTTAAAATACCTGCTAACCCAAGGTTGTGATACGTTGCCGTGTAGTTCTTAACCATGTCTGCTTCGGCCGGAAGAGACCAGCCAAGCTCATTCTTCATGTAGCTTCGTAGCTCGTCTATATTTCCGTTGTATTCGAAGCCGTACTCGTCTTTCAGATAGTTCGAGAGATAGCTCTCCATGGAAATATCAGACTCGGTACTGGTGTAGGTTCCGCTTATCTCTATTCCCAGAATAGGCATAATTGGAAATGCAAGCTGCCCGCCAAAAATGGGGCCATCGGCACTCAAACCTGTGAATGGATCGTCTGACGTGGTGTAACCCACACGGCCACCAACTCCAGGTCCCGCCAGCACTACTGTTGCTGTTAATAAAAGGGTAAACACTGTTTTTCTCATGTCTTTAAGACTCCTTTCGGTGAACCTTAATTATTCAGGATGCAGCACCGAAGGTCAACACATCGTATTGACTTGCGCCTGGCTGTTCATGATTGTTAGTATGTTGGGTGTATGAAGTGAATTACTCTCCGCACAAACTCTTTTGAAAGGAATCAAATGAAAAATGTACTTTTTATGGCAGTGTTTCTGGCTGCCGGGGCTTTTGCCTTCCACGGCAATTATGACTGGCAGTCATTTGGTGGCCAGCCTGGAGACGAATGCACGATAAATCTGCTGGAATCCAACGCAGATTATATGACTGTAAGCATTTCCGTTCCCGGATTCTGGCTGGGAAATTCAGTTGCCGGTGGAACCAGATGGGACTGTATTGAACTGCCCGGTTTCTTTTCGCAGTCGGATGTCGGTCTGCCCGAGGTTCCCGGCGTGGCTCAGATGTTCGCCCTTCCCTTTGGAACCGAAGCGGTTGTTTCCATTGAGAATGTGGAATACGCCACTTTTTCCGGTATCAACCTTGTTCCGGTGCAGACCCCGGAAATTGACATGCCTCACAACCCCTTTCCGTTCCGCCAGAGTGATGCAGTTTACAACACCAACAGCTTCTTTCCCTCCCAGTGGGCTGAGGCAGTTGCCCCTGGAACATGGGGAGGAATCAGCACCGGCAA
>CAZRXU010000091.1:0-10742 GCA_964604135.1 uncultured bacterium
TCTGGTTAGCCACAGCAAGAATTCTGGTCATTCGGTCACCTTTCCGCTTAATTCTATTTTGCAGGGACTTCGATACTGCAAGATAAACCCATTGCGGTCAAGCGGAGGAATGGGCAGCATTTCAGATATTACTGCATTGGAACAGGTTTCAGTTCTCTCTGAAACCCTTGTTACCAGAACAAACTCTCCGGCCACAGCAGGCTTTATCAGTTCAGCCATTATTTCAGGCCCCTTTACCGCTCTTGAAGTAAAAATGCTGTGCCCCGGAAACGAATTCAGGTCTTCAATACGGCTGTTGATAATACTGCAGGAAACACCACAGCCTCGCGCTGCTGTTTCAAGAAAGGCACACCTCTTTCTTCTGGATTCAACCATTGTCACCTCGAATCCGCAGATGGCAAGAATCATCCCCGGGAAACCTGCTCCTGTACCTATATCAATCACCTTTTCTGTCGGAAGAAAAGGAATAAAGGCAAGAGATTCCAGAACATGCCTAGTCCAGAGTCTACTGATCTCTGCGGGCCCTACCAGATTTGTCTTTTTCGCTGTTTTCCCCAGAAGGTCGAGGAATCCCCCGATTTTCCGGTAGTGGCCCTCCCCTATTCTCACCCCAAGCAAAGAGCACTGTTCTGAAGCTTCATGATAACTCTCTGGGAAGTCATGTTTCACGTGAAACACTTTTCTTCATCAGGTACAGAGCAAGACCATCCAGATCCGCTTGCCTTACTGCAGGTATTGATTCTGCATCCAGCAATGTTGCCGGTTTTCTTGCGTTAAGCGCTTCTCTTGCCTCAATTGTAATAGTATTCACCTTACTGTAATCCTGTATAGATGCCAGCGAAGCGCTGCCGTATTTTCTTCTGGCCCGGTGTCTCTTTTCTGCTCGCTTCACATATCCTGAATACTTTATATCGAGCACAACTGTCCTCATAATTTCACTGTCATCATTGTTCTCCGGTTGCTGGTTTATCATTTTCGAAACCTGTTCCGGCGTTACTTCTGGTCTTCTGCACACACTCTCTACCGTTTTTCCGTTTACCCTTGTTTTCTGCATTATCTTTTTCAACATGCTGTATTTCTTGTCACGCTTCAGGTACTCTGATATTTTTCTTTCTGATAAAACACCCAGCTCTTCTGCGAACCGAAAAACCCTTCTGTCTGCGTTATCCTGCCTCATGCCAAGCCTGTTTTCTGACCTGCTTGAAAACAGTCTGTATGGCTCATCTGTACCTATTGACACAAGATCATCTACCATAACTCCCAGGTAGCTGCTTAGTCTGTCTGGTATAGCTTCTTCCATCCCCATCACATTTCTTGCCGCACAGGCACCTGCATACAATCCTGTAGCTGCTGCCTCCTCATAGCCTGATGTTCCCAGAATCTGGCCACACACATAAAGGTTCTCTGTTTGTCGCAGCTTCAGCGTGTGATCATATTCTCCGGTTTCAAAGCATGTGTACTCTACAGTGTATCCAAATGCTGAAATCACAGCATTTTCAAAGCCCGGCAATGATTTTACTATTTTCTCTTGAATCTCTTCCGGCATGCTTGTGGAAAGCCCATTGAGATACATTATTCTTGACGACCTGCCCATTGGCTCCAGGTGAATTGGGTGGCCTGTTCTTTCAGGAAATTTCGTTACTTTGTCTTCAAAACTTGGGCAGTATCTTGGCCCTTTGCCGTGCACTCGGCCGGAATACAGCGCGGACTTTACCAGGCTGTTCTTAACAAGATTTTCCGTTTCTGCTGTTGTTCTTGTTACCCAGCATTTCTCTGTATTCACAACGCCCTGCTTTGATGACCAGCTGAACCTGAACTTTAGATCATGTGACACCTGCTCTTCGAGTACAGATGTGTCTATAGAGTTTCTCAATACCCTGGGAGATGTTCCTGTTTTGAATCGTTTCACGTGAAACATTCTTTCGCGTATGTCTTTTTCCAAAGAAACTGAGGATGTATCCCCTCGCCTTCCTCCAGGCCAGGTTTTCTGCCCTCTGTGCAGCATACCGTTCAGGAATGTTCCCGCTGCCAGCACGAATACCTGCGCTTGTATTTCGGTGCCATCCTCAAGAAGCACTGCCTTTATTGCTTTGTTTGGACCCAGAAGTTTTCTCACCAGGCCCTCTACAATGTGCACCCCTGCGGCTCTCAGCTTCTTTGTCTGTGTTTTTGTATACATATTCACATCTGACTGAACCCTGGGCCCCCAAACTGCAGGACCCTTTTTCATGTTCAGCATTCGGAACTGCAGAGCTGTTGCGTCTGCGCTTTCTGCTGTTACTCCCCCCAGACCGTCTATCTCTCGAACCAGTGTTCCCTTTGCAATTCCTCCAATAGCAGGATTGCACGACATCTGCGATATTTTGAGGATATTGGGTGTTATCAATATGGTTTTGCACCCAATTGAAGCAGCGGCAACAGCAGCCTCAACCCCGGCATGCCCACCCCCTACCACAAGAACCTGGTATTTTTGCTTCATTTCCCCACACAGAATCTCTCTAGAGCTCTCTCTACAGCATCTGCATTCTTTACAGGCTCTTCTGCTTCTCTCAACACTTCTGATACTATCTCTGCCGCCATTGCAACATCACTTTGCGCTGCTGTTATTGCTTCCTCTAACAAATCGACCATTCTCTCGAGTCTCCATGATGATCCTTCTTTTTCTGTAGCGCTAATAAACTCTTCAACCTGTTGTATTCCCTGTCCTGTTATTGATGACACAGAAAGCCATCCCTGCTTCTGAATACTTCCTTCTTCATCACACATTGAGCACACTCTTAGAACATCATAACCGTCTGCTATTCTTTCGGGAAGAACACCGCACACTGGATCCATCCACACTATTCTGTCTCCACGCCTCAGAGATTTCTCTGAAATTGTGAGAGCCCTACCGTCAAGTATTCTCCCTCCATAACCAGCGCTGTCTGTTATTTCTACTCTTCTTCCTGAGACTGACAGAACCCTTGTTGCACCATCTCTTGTTGTTCCCGGTGAGCTTGACACCACAACTGTTTCACTGCCGTATAGCCTGTTGAACAGTGTAGACTTTCCTGCATTTACCGGGCCCATGATATACACTCGTGGAAGTATTTCTGCCCTTCTTACCTTCATCGCCAAATCTCTTGTTCTGTTCTGTATCTTATCCAGTAATTCCTGTATGCTTCCTTGTTCCGATATTTCATGATCTTCGTTGAATTCAATGAAACCCTCAATTTCACTTGTCAGTTCCCGCAACTCCTCTGCAAGGTCGGCGTTATTTCCGGCTCTGCTTCCCCTGCTGAACTGTGACGAAAGTGCCAGCACATCCATTTCTGTAATTTTACCGTTCATCCACGCTCTTCTTGTAAACTCTCCAGGTTGCGCCAACCTTGCCCCCTCTTCCACTATCTTTCGAACTATTCTACCAGCCGTTCCAGGAGAGCCGTGGCACATTATATCAACCATCTCTTCTCCGGTGTAACTTTTTCCATTGGGCCATGCTATTGCAACAATGTTGTCTATTCCTGAAATATCACCCACCGCTCTTTTTTTTCCTGTAAGCCTTCCCGCATCAATGCTCATCAACTCTTCTACAACGGCAGAGGCTCCCTTTCCAGAGAGCCTCACCACGGCGATTGCTGATACTGCATCGGGTGTTGCCTGTGCAACAATCAGATCATTTTGCTTTTCCATCTGCCTGATCCGATGTCAGTTTCTTCTTTATAAGCTCTTGGTGCAACAGTGTAAGAACATTGAAAACAAGCCAGTACAGAGTAAGACCTGATGCAAATCTCATGAACAGAAATGTCATAAATACTGGCATCATGTACATCATCATCTTCTGCTGCTGTGCTGCAGACCCAGTTCCGCTTGTTCCTGTAAGCTTCTGCTGTAGAAACATTATCACACCAAGAATCACTGCCATCAATCCGATTCCTTCCAGTCCCAGTACCTTTGTCTGGAAATGAAGAAGTATTTCCGGTCTTGACAAATCGTTTATCCACAGAATAAACCCGGCTCCTCTCAGTTCAACCATATTTGCCAGAACTCTGTACATTGCTAAGAATACCGGCATCTGCAACAGCATTGGAAGACAGCCGCCAAGTGGATTTACGCCTTTTTCCTTGTACAGTTTTTGCAGCTCGGACTGCTGTGTTTTTGGGTCTTTTGCATACTTCTTCTGTATCTCCTGCATTGCTGGTTGTATCTTCTGCATCTTCTGCATAGATACATAGCTCTTCGTTGTAAGGGGAGACAGCATAATCTTCAGAGTAAATGCGAGAATGATAATTCTTGCTCCCCAGTTGGTAACAAAAGAAAGTACTGTTGTTAGAAAGAAGAATATCAGCTTTCCGATCCATCTAATTATCGGCCACCCGAAATCGATCATGTCTGTTGTTGATCTTCCAAGGTCGCTTAGAAGACTGTATGCTTTGGGTCCAGCAAACACTGTTATTGTATTGTCGTCAAGAGCGATATATGCGGATCCTCCTTCCCCGGGTGCTACATATCCGTCTGCTCTCTCCATTGTTTCCGGCATTAGAATAACTGTAAAATACTTGCTGCTGGACGCGATCCATGATACATTCCCCGTTGACTCCAAACCCTCTATCTTTTCCGTATTTTTCTTCTTGTGCTTGTTTGTGTACCATGACGCTGTAAAGTAACCTCTTGTTGTTGTCTGCTCTTCTGTTACCGGAATTGTACCGGATTGCAGTGAAGATGTAATATCAAGACCTTTTTTTTCCAGCTTGAAGCCATAATAGCCTTGTTCAAATGTAAATGTTTTTGACGATGTTCCAGAAGTAAACACTATTGATGTACCCTGTTCTCCCACGTAAACTGTATCTGGGCCGTTGTACTCAAACTGAACAGGAGTTCCGTCCTGATTTGCTGATACAAGCCATGGCTTTTCCACAAGATCAACCAGCTGATTTATCTCCTGATCCGGATGATCCTTGTAGTTCTGCAACAGCCATGACTCTACAGCACCACCAGCCGTAGACAACCGGGCAACAACAAGTGTTTCTCCTGGATCATTTGCAGATACAATAACAGTAACTCTATGCTCCTCATAATTTTGTATATCTTCAACTACTGGCAATGTCTGTGTAACAGAATCACTTTGTATCTCCTGGTTTTCCGCGTTCTCCGATGCCTGATCCGGTATCTGTTCGATCTGCTGATTGGATATAGTCTGTTCGCCTGCACTCTGACTGGTATTTTTTCCTGTAACAAACCAGCTTACAAGCAGAACGCCCAACATAAGAACCGCAGCCAGAAACAGCCGGGACTGATCACTCATCTTTTTTAACCTCCGGTACGGGGTCGTAACCCCCGGTATGCCATGGGTGACACCTAAGTATTCTCTTTACTGCAAGAACTGAACCCCTTACAGCTCCGTGCTTTTGGATAGCTTCTTCTGCGTAAGCACTGCACGTTGGTGTATAGATGCAACTAGGAGGAAGAAGCGGAGATACTGTTTTTCTATACACCTTCACTATTAAAATAAGTATCCTCTTCACCTGATGTTCTTCTCTGCCTGTTCTACCAGCTTCTCCATATCAGCTTTCATTTTTTTCCAATTTGTACATCCAAGGGGCTTCACTGGAAATACTACGGCGTCAAACCCTGTATTCACCAATATCTCTACTGAGAACTGTCTCAGTCTTCTCTTAAAAAGATTTCTCTCTACTGCATTTCCCGTCTTTGCAGATACAGAAAACCCCAGGCGCACACTGCCCAGGGTATTCCTCAAATATCTTGCCCTTATTACTTCACCACGAAACCCGTATCCCTGTCTTAAGAGTCTCCTGAACTGCCAGCTTTTTTTGATTCTTTTAAGACAGTGCTTTCTCAAGACTTATGGAACAAGACGCTTGCGACCCTTGCGCCTTCTAGCGTTAATTACTTTTCTTCCACCCTTGGTAGCCATGCGTGCCCTGAACCCATGTCGTCTTTTTCTTGAAATGTTACTTGGCTGAAACGTTCTCTTCATTGTCTTCCTCTTGTATCTTTTCCAGCAACCACACAGATTACTGCATCTTTGTCAAAGCTCTCTTCCGCTTCTTTTTCCAGAAGCGGAAAGCTATCTAAATACTGCCGTGTTGTCAAGTTCTGTCGCATCGTCTCCCTTCGGCCTTGTTTTTTTTTTGCTTTTCCTTATTTTGCATTGCGTGCCTATTTATTCAACATACACTTTTGGAGTATTCCAGATGCAGTTTTTACCAGAGGATGTTTTTGATCTTTGCCTTGATCGGGCAAAAAAACTTATGGGTCCTGAGAAATACAATTCCTGGTTGTCCAATGCCTCTTTTCGTTCTTTTGAAAATGGTGTTTTTACCATTGGTCTTGATTCCGAGATAAGAGCAAACTTTGTTACTCACAATTACAAAGACAACCTTGAAAAACTCCTAAGAGAACTTTCTGGCAACCCTGACGTCTCCGTTGTTTTTACACATATACCTGAAACCCTATCTCTGGGCAAATTTTCTAATTCATCCAGACACGAACTGTTCTCTAACTTTCTAAAACCAGGCTATGTTTTCGACAGGTTTATCCAGGGACCTAATAATAGGCTTGCTTATGCAACGGCTTTCTCTGTTGCTTGTGAAATGGGGCATTCCTCTTCAAACCCTTTGTTTATTTACGGTGGCGTTGGTCTTGGAAAAACCCATCTTATCCAGGCGATTGCTCACTATGTGAAAGCAAACCAGCCAGATAAAACTTTCTGCTACATTTCCAGTGAAGAGTTTTTAACTATGTTCTTAAAAGCTATGATACCAAATAAAAACAATTTTATAGAACTTGAACACTTCAAAGATCGCTTTCGTAATTCTCACTACCTCATTATGGACGATGTTCAGTTTCTTTCTGACAAAGAAACTACTCAGGATCTTTTCTTTCATCTGTTTAACGATCTTTACCTTCGTGGAAGACAGATAATAGTTACTTCTGACCGCCCCCCTCACGAACTTGAACCCCTTGCAGAGCGTCTTATATCTCGTTTTCAATCCGGTATGGTTGTTGACATCAAACCTCCTATGCTCGAAACAAGACTTGTAATACTTAACCAGAAATTGAAGGATGAAAACATTTTTCTTGATAAAGAAATTGTTTTCTACCTTGCCGAAACAGTTAAATCTAATGTCAGACAACTCGAAGGTGCTGTTAATCTTCTTGCGGCAAATATTAGAATACAGAACATAGATCTTACTCTTGATAATGTGCGCTCTATTATCACTGAGTATCTTGGTGCCTCCTCCAGACGATTAAACCCATCAACGATAACTTCAACTGTTGGTGATTTCTTCGGAGTTAACCCCAACGCACTCAAAGGTAAAAAAAGAAACAGAGAAATTCTTGTTCCAAGGCAGGTCTCCATGTTTCTTCTTCGTGAACTTACCAATCTCTCTCTCGAAGAAATTGGCAGTTTCTTCGGAAGAGATCACTCCACAGTTCTCAATGCCATTAAACGCATTAACTCCCTTATGTCTGAAGATTCTTTCTTCAAGAGAAAAGTCCTCGATTTACAGGAATCCCTTCTCGGTTGATTTCTCTGTTAATATTTTCTGTATTTCTCCCCTTCTTTCTACTTTTGTTGATAACTTCTTATTTGTTAGCCCGTTTTGCACCTTTTTTGAACATTCTTCCAGCTCTGCTCTGTCTGTCAGAGGGTTACTTTTGAACAGTTTCTGAGGTATAATTACTATTACTGTATTTCTGTGTTTTAAGATTTATATACTGTATCTGTGGAGGGCTCCAAATGGTAAAAATGCTTGTCGATTTAAGAACTCTTTTAAACGGTCTTAACACTGTTTCTGCCGCTCTTCCATCTAAAACCAGTCTTCCTTCTCTTTCTAATATTCTTCTTGAAACTGTTGGTGATCAGCTAAGGCTTGCGGCTACAGATCTTGATACAACTGTAATTACTGTTATTCCTGCTACTATTTCTACACAGGGTTCCGTTGCTCTTCCTGGAAAAAAGTTGCTTGAGATTGTTCGAGAATTGTCTGGTTCCGATGTCAGTATTACTACCAGTGGATCCAGAACTACAATTAGCTGCGACAAGAGTTCTTTCACCCTTCCAAGCAACAGCAAGGAAAGCTATCCATCTCTTCCTTCATCTGTATCAGAATCCGATAGTATCAGTCTACCACTTGACATAGTTAAACAGGCAATACGAAAAACGGTTTATGCTGTTGCCGGTGCCAGTGAAATTAGAGCTTCTCTTACCGGTCTTTTCTGGAAACTGAACCCGGAAAATCTAGAGATGGTAGCTACAGATGGTCACAGGCTTGCAAAAGTAAATTTGATCAGTGTTAACGCCGACACCACAATGGAAGTAATTCTTGCTCCCAAGGCTTTGAATCTTCTTCTTAAAATAGATTCCGATGAATCTGTTTTAATGTCTTCCCTGGGTTCCCAGATAAGTTTTCATATAGGAAGCATCAGCATTTTCAGTCGTATGATTGAGGGGCCCTATCCTCCCTACGAAAAAGTAATTCCTCAAGACAACAATGACATTCTTAAAATAAACAGGGAAGATCTGTTTTCTGCTTTACGTAGAATGCGTATCATTGCAAATCCCGCAACTCATCAAATTATGTTTACTGTAGAACGCAATCGTGTTATTCTGCACGCAGAAAACACAGACGCAGGAGAAGCAAAAGAAGAAATAGATGCCGTTTACGATAAAGATCCTCTTCAAATTGCCTTCAACGGTAATCTGATTATGGATATTCTACGAAATATGAGCAGCGAAGATATTATCTTCCACTTGCATGACAGCAGCACAGCTGTGATAATCAAAGAACATGAACCTTCAGATGAAACAGATTATCTTACGCTTGTCATGCCCGTGAGACTTCCAGACACCGTCTAATTCTAATGAAAAGTGTTCGGAATCTGGTTGATGATCTTTGGTCTGATCTGGGAGTAAACGAATTTCCTTCCAGAACACGCGCACTTAAGTACTGGAGTTCCGCTGCCGGGGAAAGAATATCTTCTCTTTGTTTTGTTGAAGGTTTTACAAAAACCACTGTTTTAGTAAGAGCACTTAACCCTGCCGTGGCCATGGAACTTAGATACAGAAGCAGAGAGATCATTGCTGTTTTGAATGATTCTGCTGGAGAAGAACTTTTCAGTATTTTGAAAATTTTTGTTCGTCCAGTTAGTCACAGAGAAAGGTAACATTTTGACCGACAAAGGAGTAGCTGCATACGGAGCGGATTCTATTCAGATTCTTGAAGGTTTAGAGGCTGTTCGAAAAAGACCGTCTATGTACATTGGTTCCACATCATCAGCTGGTCTTCACCACCTTGTATATGAAGTTGTAGACAACAGTGTAGACGAAGCTCAGGGCGGTTATTGCAACACCATTGACGTTGTTCTTGAAAAAGATGGTTCCGTAGCTGTGTGGGATAACGGCAGAGGTATACCAACGGATATGCACCCAAAAATGGGAGTATCCGCCCTTCAGGTTGTAATGACTACTCTTCACGCAGGTGGAAAATTCGACGACAGTTCCTACAAAGTTTCAGGAGGGCTCCACGGAGTTGGTGTCAGTGTTGTAAACGCGTTGTCCAGTTATCTTCATGTTGAGGTAAGGAAACAAAGCAGTACTTTTGTTCAAGATTATGCTAGGGGAATCCCCAATGCTCCTCTTAAAGAATTCAAGAAAACAAATCCTGAAACAGGTACATCCATAAAATTTATTCCCGATTCAGATATTTTTGAAACAACAGACTACAGTTTCGATATTCTTGCTAAAAGATTAAGAGAGCTAGCATTTCTTAACAGCGGCCTGCGCATTTCAATTACAGACAACAGAACAGAAGAGGGCAAAACTAAAATCTTCAAATATGACGGAGGCATCAAATCTTTTGTTAGCTTTCTTAATGAAAACAAACACCCTCTGCACTCTCCACCAATACAACTTACCCGGGAAGGCAAGCTGGATGATGGATCTTTTGTTCTAACCGATGTTGCCATTCAGTACAACTCCGGCTATCAGGAAGATGTGTTCAGTTTTGCCAACAACATCAACACAGTAGACGGCGGAACTCACATGACAGGCTTTCGCTCTGCTCTTACCAGGTGTCTTAATGACTATGGATCAAAGAACGGCATGTTTAAGAAAACAGGCCAGACTTTCACGGGTAATGATGTTCGCGAGGGTCTATCTGCCGTGATAAGTATAAAAATTTCTAACCCGCAGTTTGAAGGTCAGACAAAAACAAGGCTTGGAAACAGAGAAATCAAAAGTGTTACAGAAACCATGGTGTATTCCGGTCTTGAGCAGTTTTTTGAAGAAAATCCTGTAATTGCCCGAAAGATTATTCAGAAATGTATCGACACCAGCGCTGCAAGACAGGCTGCCAGAAAAGCTCGTGAATTGACCAGAAGAAAGGGAGCTCTTGAAACAGCTTCACTGCCTGGTAAACTGGCAGACTGCACTGTTCGAAATTCAGATGAAGCTGAACTGTTTCTTGTTGAGGGGGATTCCGCAGGAGGAAGTGCAAAACAGGGAAGAAACAGGTACTTTCAGGCGATATTACCACTGAGAGGTAAAATTCTGAATGTTGAAAAAGCTCCTCTGCACAAAATTCTGAACAACAAGGAAATTCGCACACTGGTTACCGCTGCGGGCACGGGTATAGGGGAAGAAGACTTTGACATTGAAAAACTCCGCTACGGAAAAATTGTTATCATGACAGATGCTGATGTAGACGGGGCACACATAAGAACTCTTCTTCTCACAT
>CAZRXU010000092.1:0-10728 GCA_964604135.1 uncultured bacterium
TCGATATCGAGAACTTTGTGTAATTCTGTAAGCGCTTTTTGTCTTTCGCCTTTCTGTACAAACTCTTCGGCGGAGTTGATAAGTCGCTGAATCCTAGCATTTTCGCTTGCTGCCATGCCCCCCCCAGTGACTATTTAGAGCCACGAATAAAAACCGTTTGGTAAACCTGCACTGCAATACATAAAAGTAACAGTCTGAGAGGCAGTGTCAAGCCCCTGTCTATACATGTGGAAGCTCTGTATCTCTGTACCTCCAAGCCTGGCTTTCCATCAACCGCCTTACATCATGTAATTCCATGGGAGGCATGTTACTTATCTTTCGAAGAACAGAGCCGTCCCTCAACAGATCGGCAACCTTAAACTTCGGAATACCATGCTGAGCTGTTCCAAGTACCTGTCCAGGGCCTCTGAACGACAGATCCTTTTCCGCTATAAGAAATCCATCTGAAATTGATTCAAGCAAATGAAGCCTTTCCAGAGAAATCCTTGATGCCCCTTTTCCCGGAACAAGAAAACACCAGGCATTGCCCTTTCCCCTTCCCACTCTGCCTCTAAGCTGATGAAGCTGGCTCAGCCCGAAACGCTCTGCATTTACAATAACCATCACCGTAGCATCCGGAACATCGATTCCAACTTCTATTACCGTGGTGCTTACAAGAACAGAAATTTCCCCTTTGCTGAATTTTTCAGTTACAGACAGTTTCTCGGCAGGAGACATGCTTCCGTGCAACAGCCCGACCCCGAACTTTGCCATTGGCCCCCTGCAAACTGTCTCATAGGCAGATACTGCATCAAGGAGATCGGTTTTCTCTGAAACCTGTTTCAATGGATAAACCAGAAATATCCTCTCCCCCATGCGAAGTCGCTCCAGCATGAACTGAAAAACACCGCTTTTGCCTGAAGAGTCTACCACTGTTGTTTCCGTAACACCACGCCCTGGCGGCAGTTTGTCTATTACCGAAATATCGAGGTCGCCATAGAATGTCATGGCAAGAGTTCTGGGAATAGGTGTTGCAGACATAACCAGAGAGTGCGGCCTGGGAATTCTTCCAGTAAGCAGCTTCTCTCTCTGGGCAACACCGAAACGATGCTGCTCGTCTACCACGAGAAGAGCGAGGTTGTCAAGAGGTACCCAGTTTTCCAGCACTGCGTGGGTACCCACCAGAACACACTGGGGTTTCTTCGTAATCTCACTTGCTATTGTGCTCCGCTCTGAACCGGTCGTACCACCAGTGAGAAGATAAGTGTCTAGATCATACCGGCTGCAGAACCCTCCGATACTGTGATAATGCTGGGCAGCGAGAACTTCAGTAGGGGCGAGCACCACAGCTGTTTTCCCGGCAAGGGCAGTAACAACACATGCGAAAGCAGCCACAACCGTTTTGCCGGATCCCACATCTCCCTGAACAAGCCTTCTCATGGGTGCTTTTTCTCGAAGATCGGAATACACTTCAAGACACACCCTGTTCTGTGCCTGTGTAAGAGGCCAGGGCAGTGTTTTCTGGAAATCCCTGATATCTATGGAGGTAAGCTGTATACCAGGCTGCGAACTGCTGTTCGCCCTCACAGCAGCCAGCACAGACCTGTACAAAAACAGTTCTTCCATGGCAAGAGTATTTCTGGCTGCTTCGGCTTCCCCTAGAGAATCAGGTATATGGGCAGCCCTGAACACTTCCCAGCGACAGGAAAATCCTGCGGCTTTCAGAACATCGACTGGCAAAATCTCCTCCAGTGAACCTTTTACTGCATCGAGAGCAGAAAATACAAGTTTTCGTACAGTCATCTGTGTTAATCCCGCAGTAAGACTGTACACCGGCAGCATTCCAGGTGCGTTCAGAGCCTGTGAAGCACTTTTGGAAAAATACAGATCTGGATGAACAATGGTGTATCCCCTGAAAGATTCAACTGTACCGCACGCAACAACAGTCATTCCATCTTTCAGCTTCGATGCCGGGAAGCCTGATCTGAAAAATGTCAGTGTAACTGCACCTGATTCGTCGGAGAGCACCGCTGAAACAGAGGGTCCCCTTCGCCCCGGTCTTCTGGTAACGGAAACGATCTTTCCCTTCACTGTGGCATCCATACCCGGGTGAATATCTGAAATTCGATTGAAAACTCTTCTGTCAATAAATCTTACTGGAATGTGCAGCAGAAGATCACCGATTGTTAGTATGGAAAGCTTCTTCAGAAGGGCTCTTTTCGCCTCCCCAACCCCGCTCAGACAATCCACTTTTCTACCTGTTATCAGATCTCTCTCCTATTCAGGGGTTGACGACAGCTTCTCAAATGTATAATTCAGGCCATGACTTTTAAGCCACTCGATGGAGGTAATACTTTGGTGAGCGACCTGAAATCCATGAGGATTGCTCTTGAAAAGAAGATAGCTAACGACAAGGAAGATGTCGATGCAAGGCTCAGCCTGGCGCAGATCTACATGGCGGACAACAACCCGGATGCTGCTTCTCCACTGTACTACGAAATTCTCAATTTTGATCCGGAGAACGCTGAGGCCTACATGGGGCTCGGGCTTGCCTGGGGGTTTTCTATACTGGAGAATATTCCCGCAACAGAGCTGCACGGTGAAGATGTGGATGAGGAAGAACTTCTTGTTAAATCTATTGAATTTCTCGAGCGCTCCATAGAACTGGACCCAGAAACCACAACATCCCTAAACGCCCTTGCCAGACTGTACATTGTCAGGAATCTTGAGGAAGAGGCAATTGACATGTTCAAACAGTCTCTGCTGATAGACCAGGCTCAGCACGATGTTCTTGAAGAGCTTCAAAAACTTACAGGCACACCAGTGTGGAAGCTCCTGGAAAAAGATGTGTACATGGGTGATTTTGAAGAATAAACTTGTTTGCACTGTGTCAATATGCTTTGAACTGTTTCGCTTTTACAAGAGATACAAGAGCTGAGGCTGCAGGGCATCTGCCCTGCAGCTTTTTTTCGCAGAGACCGGTAAGAAAAGATATTTCTGTTGGCAGTCCCTTTTCTGTATCCTGAAGCATGCTGCACCTGTTTGAGGAATTCTCCAACAACCATTCCAGAAGTTTGTTACCCCTGACCAGTGATTCGTTTGAGGGCATTGCAGGTGAGAGTTCTTGTGACAGCTTGTTTATCAGAGGACGCAGCCCAGCCTCTACAATCCTGTTGTTTGCAAGACCACTGAGGGCACCTATTGGGTTAATAATGCTGTTCGCGTACCACTTTGCCCATCTGACATCATCTATGTTGTCTACCTCTTCCACCGGAATTCCGGTGGAATCAAAAAAACCTGCGGCACCGCCTCCCTGTTCACAGAACAAAACTCCCGCTGTTGTGAATACCCGGGCAGAACTTACCTTTCTGAACCCCATAGACAGTACGCCGTACTTCACTCTTCCCGCCAGAATGCCCCATTCTTTTTCCAGATCCATGCCGTTGGACAGGGAAATTATCTCACCTTCGCATATATGTTCTATCAGTGGAGCGGCACTGCTTATGTCAAAGGCTTTCAATGCAACAACCACAGCTAAAGCCGAGCCTACCGCGTCTAAACCCGTGTGAACCAGCACGGCTGAACGGCGAAGGAAACCCTCTGTGAAAAATGTTTTCTTTTCTGCCTGTGTTCCAGGAGAACCTGCCAGAATAACTTCTTCCCCGGAACAGGAAAGGGCAACGGCCACTGCAATTCCCACAGACCCGTCGCCCACCACAACTACCGGAGGCATTGCCCTGTTTACTTCTCTTTGGTCGTTTCTGCCTCTGCAGTATCCTTGTGCACTTTATCGCGCACATAGTCGATGGTCTCTTCAACCTTGGCACGGCCTTCGGTGTAGATTTTACCTGCTTTTTCTTTGCCATCGTGATAGATTTTTTCTGCCTCGGTTATACTTTTCCCGTAGATTTCTTCACCTTTGTGGTAGGTATCTTCAGCTGTTTCCATTATTCTTTTTCTGGTTTCTTCACCCCTGGCCGGTGCGTACAGAAGTGCAACCACACCTCCAGCGAGCAAACCTGCTGCGAAAGCCCAGAATTCTCCCTTGCCTCTCTCACTCATAGCTTATCTCCTTCCGTAAACCTGTTATCTGCCGCAACACTGCTTGTACTTCTTTCCACTACCGCACGGACACGGATCATTCCTTCCGACCTTATCGACAGATCGCCTGACAGTCTGCTGTTTACCCTCTGCATTCCTGCCTCTTCCCGCTCTGGAGTCGGAGGCAGAAGGAACCGCCGCAGGGGCACTCAGCCCTGGATGAACTGCCTTCCCTGACGGGCCCTGCCGCTGCTGTATTTTAGAAGAGGGCCACAGCGTTAATATCTGCCTTGCCGCCTGTTTGTCAACAGCATCAAGAAGATCCTCGAACATATTGAATGCTTCTTTTTTGTACTCTACAAGTGGGTCTCTCTGGGCGTAAGCACGCAGTCCAATTCCGGATTTAAGATGATCAAGTGCGTACAGATGATCTCTCCACTGAGCATCAATGGAACCTAATACAGCCCATTTCTCAAGATTCAGAACAAGCTGTTCGCCCAGCTTTTCTTTCTTTTTACTGAAGAAATCCATTACCATTTCCACAAGCTTAAGGCGAAGTTCTTCCGCGCTTCTGTACTTATCCTGAATACCGTTAAGCCGGAAAATCGCCCCGGTAGTATCTCTGAGGCTGACGGCAGCCCCTTCCAAATTCCATTCGTGGGGTTGTGAATCATCGGGAATAAACTCAAGAAGACTGTGGTCTACCACTGCTTCAATCATATCCCGAACCTCTTCATCAAGCCCTTCCCCTGTGAGGGCCTGCAACCGCTTTCCGTAAACAACTTCCCGCTGACGATTCACCACATCATCGTATTCAAGAAGATGCTTTCTTATACCAAAGTGATACTGCTCCACCCGTTTCTGCGCCCGTTCAATAGATTTTGTTAGAAGGGCATGCTCTATGGGCTCGCCTTCCTTCTCCTGACTCTTTTTAAGAAAATCAATAATCTTCTCGCTTGCAAAAAGCCGAAACAGATCATCCTCCAGTGACAGGTAGAACCTGCTGCCACCACGGTCGCCCTGCCTGCCGCTTCTTCCTCTGAGCTGCCTGTCTATCCTGCGGGATTCGTGCCTTTCTGTTCCTATTACAAAAAGACCACCTTCATTGTCACCCAGTTCCTTAACTTCATCAGCGATTTTAATATCTGTTCCGCGCCCAGCCATGTTGGTGGCAATGGTAACTGCTCCCTTCTGACCGGCTCGGGATACAATTTCGGCTTCCTGCTGATGATGCTTCGCGTTCAGAACACTGTGAATTATCTTTCTTCTCTTCAGAAGCTTAGACAGCAATTCAGATACTTCCACCGAAACTGTACCCACCAGAACAGGCTGCCCTGTTTCATGCCTTCTTACAATTTCGTCGATTATAGCTGCATACTTTTCCCGTTTAGACGCGAAAACCCTGTCGTTATGGTCAACTCTGGCAATGGGTCTGTTGGTGGGAACAACAGCAACATCAATACCGTAGATACTGCCAAACTCTTCAGCCTCTGTTTCTGCGGTTCCAGTCATACCGGCAAGCTTGTCGTACATCCTGAAGTAGTTCTGGATGGTAATGGTGGCAAGGGTCTGCGTTTCGTTTCTGATTTCAACCTGTTCCTTGGCTTCCAGAGCCTCGTGAAGACCATCACTAAACCGTCTTCCCGGCATTGGCCTGCCTGTAAACTGGTCAACAATCACAACACGCCCGTCATCAAGCACATACTCCACATCATTTTCATACAGCTGGTATGCCTTTAAAAGCTGATCAATGTTGTGAAGTGCCTCTGCCTTGGCGGAATGGCTCTCGTATATCTGTTTCTTTCTTTCAGACTTCTCCTGTTCCGATAAGTTCTGAACCTCAAGCTCAGCCATATCTTCACCAATATCGGTAAGAAGGAAAAAGTCGGGGTCTTCCGGCGAGAGAAGCGCCCTTCCCTGATCTGAAACGGAAACCGATTTTTCCCTTTCGTCGATAGCAAAATACAGACCTTCGTCGAGCAGATGTATGTTCTTGTCGCGCAGCCTTTCACCCTCGATCCGCTTAACTGCCGCAACCCTGTCGGGATCACGCATGGCTTTTGCAAGCCTTGGGTGTTTTGGCGCGCCTCTTCTCGCTTTGAGGTACAAAGTGGCAGCCTCGTGGTAATCTTCTTTATCCCACAGATCGTTTGCTTCTGCAACAATACTGTTTATCAGCTCTGCCTGTTTCCTCACAAGCCTGGCCACAATAGACCGGTACTCGTTGTACCTGTTCCTGTTTCTGGCAACAGGACCGCTTATTATCAGAGGCGTTCTTGCCTCATCTATAAGAACACTGTCCACTTCATCAACAATGGCATAGTGATACCTTCTCTGTACCCTCTGTTCCAGCCTTACCGCCATGTTGTCTCGAAGGTAGTCGAAACCGAACTCACTGTTTGTTCCGTAGGTAATATCACAGTTGTACTGCTGCCTCCTCTGATCCGGCGTCATTCCACCCTGTATACACCCGATAGAGAACCCAAGGTACTCGTAAATTGAACCCATCCACTGTGCATCTCGGAGAGCCAGATAATCGTTCACGGTAACCAGATGGGCACCGGCTCCATGGGGAACACCATCCAGCGGTTCAAAAACCCATGTGTCGTAGTCTTCACCGTACTGCTTTCGGGCAAGCTCTATCCACTCCGGGTTCAGTTCAAGACCGTTGAGATACATGGGAAGCACGGCGACAAGGGTTTTACCCTCACCGGTCGCCATTTCAGTAATCATACCGCGATGAAGAACAATACCGCCCCTGAGCTGAACATCGTATGGAACCATATTCCACTGTGCAGGATGTCCGCTTACACTCCACGATACTCCCACATTTCTGCGACACGCTTCTTTCACAACAGCAAAGGCTTCACTGAGCAGATCGTCAGGGGTTTCTCCCTTTAGAAGCCTAACCCTGAACTCTCTGGTCTTGTTTTTCAGTTCACTCTCTGTCAGAGCTGAAAGCCTGGAGTATTCAGTGTTGATCTGCTCCACCACAGGATCAAGACTCTTCATCAGTTTAGCCTGACTGTCTCCGAGAATCTTTTTAAACAGTTTTCCAATCTTCCCCATTAAGGATTTTCCTCCATACAGATTTCATGTGCGACAGCACTTCCTGTAACCGCTCCTGCCACATCGGCCGCAAGATCCCATATTTGAAAACCTGAGCCGTACAAACCGTCGTAAACTTCTTTCAACAACCCCAGCCCCACAGTAAACGCCGCTGATCCTGCAGGTTCTGACGAAGCCGCAACAGCAACCGATGAAAACGAAGCCGAAAATGCAAAGTGATTCCATTTATCAGAAGCAGTAAAAGAACCGCATCCAGAGCTGAACATAACAAAAGCAACAGAACAGATACATACCGCGTGTTTCACAGAGGTTCTCCGTATCCATCAGATATGCTTGTGAACTGATTCATCAGATCCAGCAGCGAGTCAGACTTCGCAGCCCACAGACTTTCACTGCTCCACAGAACCGAAGATTCCCGCAAATACGGAATAGCAGCCTGCATGTCACCGTTCCTCAAGAGCTCTCTCCCGTAAAAATACAGTTTCCACCCCAGATCTGCTGAAGTGGAAGGTGTCATTCTGATTCTCCATGCCTGCCTGGAAGCATCAATCGCACCTGAAGTATCTCCCGTGGCCTCTAAAACAGATGAAGCCGTCTGCCACAAAAGCAATCCCCATGAATCAGCCTGTTTCAGTGTGTCGAACTCTGCAACCGCCCTTTCAACATATCCCTGCTGTATAAGCTTGTCTATCAGCAGGCTTCTGTAGAACACGCTGCCAGGCACAAGCTCAACCGATCTCTCAATGTACTCGAGCTCTGCTCCCCGGTGATCAAGGATACACAACCAGCATCCCGCATCAGCTGCTGCAGAGTCTTCACCTGTTTCATATGTGTTTTCAAGCCATACAAGAGAGGATTTTACAGGAACATCAAGATCAATCTCGGCCCGGGCAAGCCTATACCGGCAAGCCCCACCTCCGCTTACAAGGTACGAGTACCCGAGCACCTCATCAGGCTGATTAGAAATAGATTTCAGCAACTGTGACAGGCATCTTTCACTTGCAGGTTGAATACTGAGAGCTTCTTCCGCATAAATTCTGGCCGAATCGGGAAGATCAAGCAGGTTGAAACACCAGGCAGCCCTGTAGAACGGCCACCAGTTCGAAGGCTGACTGTGAGACTGTGCACTGTAAACCACAGCAGCACCTGCTATGTTACCGGAATCAACCAGTGAATCACCCGGGAAAAAAGAAACCAGAACAAGCAGCCAGAACGTCTACATTCCTCCGAAGTTCAAACTGCTTTCCGGAAGCACACCGCGGTATGAAATTGAGAAAAGAGAGTTCTCGGACGGCCTCCAGTTCAACTGAAAACCTCCCAGTATTCTTCCCATTTCTTCACCACCGGAAAACATCATCAGCCTGGAATAGCCCATTTCAACAGTGGCGTCTACATCAGGATGAAGCGAAAACCTCATGCTGCCTATGTAGGTACCCTCCCCTACAGAGCCGTACCGCCCGGAGGAAAAGGAGAAACTGGCCATGCTGCTGAATTCAGGATGAAAACCCGAGGCATAATCGGGGTAACCAACCAGGTTGAAACCGGAAGGTTCAAGACCATAGGCCGATGCCCCGAGAACAATTGCAAAAAGAACAAGAGCTGTTTTTCTCATACAAGAACCTCCAGATCGTGTGTAGTATATTACCTATACAAATCGGGCCAGTCAATGTTCCACTTCAGACATTACCCTGTTTTTACCAGAACAGCTTTCTTACTAATCCACAGTAAAGCCTCACCAGCAAAGGAGGAGACAACACTGCGGGAATTGATATGCTGCCGATACTGCGATAGTGCCCCCTTCTTAAAACACCAGTAACCCTTCTAATTCTGTCTGTGGAAGCAAAATACCAAGGCTCGTTATCAGGGCCTGATCTGTCACCACCGGATTTAATCACGAATTTGTTATCGGCATTTCGAATACTCAATAGCCTGTGAACAATGTGGTTTTCTCTGTCTGTTTCAGAAAATACAACGATCATTCCTGCTTTGAGTTCAGCTACAGGTACATCCTCGGCTTTGAGTATGTCACCTGGAATAAGATTCGGCCACATTGAAAGGCCTTTTACCCAGCCGCGCTCTTCATGAGGTTGTTTCTTCACTGCAGGAACAGCCCCGGATCCTCCTGAAAGCCATACCGCACAATGTATGCAGGAAACATTTCAAAAAGCCTTCTCAGGAATACCCTTGCCTGCCTCTGCTCCTCCAATAATATCTCGCCATAGGCCATAATAGATGAAATCCTCATGGCTCTGTAGAAAGCGTATTCCGCTGAAATCCTGTACCTGAAACCAGGCATTCCCTTTTCCACAAAGTAGACCGCCTTAAGAACAGCACCATCAATTCTTTCGGTTCCCATATTCTGTTTCATAGAACCGCACGGCAGGCATCTAACAGCACCATCTGTTCCCAAAGCAATAACGGTGCTGTCATCAGCAATTGCTCCAAAGCGTTCCATGGCAAGCTTCCTCATAACGGTAGATTTGCCACCGCCAGACTGGGCCATAAACAGAAATGCGGCATTATTTTCACCTACAGATGAAGCGTGAAGAACTACCCCATCAGGAAGTACCGCCCGGAGTTGAGCTCTTAGTATAAATCTATCCATCATCTTTGTATCAGCCTCGTTTCCGGGAAAAGACCGGCATCATACGCACGCTGGCAGAGAATGTCGGGGCTGGTAACCGATCCTCCGGTTTCCATGTTGTTCACCACACACTGCCCTATACAGGAATCTCTGTGAATGCAGTTACGGCAGACTCCCTCAAGACCGTCAGGAAGAGATTCTCTTATCATCCTGTACACAGGTGATTTTTCCCATGCTTCCCGTACCGTCATCTCCGGAAATTTTCCCCAGGCCATCTCTTTTTTGGAAAAAGCAACTCCACAAAGCGAAAATGTGCCATCTGGAAGAACCCCCATGAGATTTCTTACAGGGCAGTATCCATGATCCTTCAGCCGATTCACAGGGAGAAGAGCTGCTGGAACAGACGGAATCACCCCAGGTGGGGTTTCTTTGTCGATCCATTTGAAAAAATCAATAATATCTTCTATGGGATTGTTGTCGTAGAAGTTATCGTTTTTTCCCCGGCCTGAAGGTGCAATGAAGTTGATCTTCAAAGTACCTGCGCCAATCTTTCGAACAAGCTTGATCATTCTTTCAACAGGCTCTCTGTCTACACTGGAAACAGACATAATTATCTGGTTGTTTATCTTGTTTTGAACAAGCTTTTCTGCAAAATCAACAGTCTTTTCCCATGCTCCTGTCTGACCTCTGAATTCGTCGTGGAGCAGCGGTACAGCACTGTCAAGACTCACCGACACATGAAAAGGCTTGTTCTCTGCAAAAGCCTCCCACAGACCTTCCGGCTGCAAAGTGCCGTTTGTCTCTATTACAACTTCCGCAAAAAGTTCTGCAGAATACCTGTACAGGGGAACAATATCTTTGTAAAGCAGCGGTTCGCCACCGGTGAATTTCAGATAACTGCACCCCTCGGTTCTTGACTGGGAAAGCAGCTCTTTCCAGTTTTCAAGAGAAAGGAGTTCACCGGCAATACCACCTTCATTTACCCAACAGTGTTTGCAGCGCAAATTACAGCCCTCTGCAGGATTGATGTACATAACTCCAAGTACCGGTGGTTG
>CAZRXU010000093.1:0-10601 GCA_964604135.1 uncultured bacterium
AGTACCGTTCCTGAACGCATGGTGTGCCCCTCTTTCATGTCTGAACTGGTAACATACAGTTTACACACGAATATGACAGTACATGGGGGGGGGCATGTCAAGAGGAAATTATCTACGGGATTTCTGCAGCTGACTGTTTTCTTTTATTATGGGATACAGGGTAATGATGATTCTTATTTAAGAACCCGGTTTCCCTCACGCCAGATGGTTTCAAAGGCTTCATCCCAGTCGTGCTCCAGGCCTCTCTGCCGGGCCTTCTTCCCCATTGATTTTCTTAGGCCTTCGTTTGTTAAGAGAGTCAGGATTGCTTCGGCAAGACTTGATGAGTCCAACCCTTTGCACACAATTCCAGTTTCTCCGGGAATGATAATCTCCTGAGGACCGCCTTTGTCGGTAACTATGCAGGGTATACCGGATGCCTGGGCTTCCAGAACCGAATTGCCGTAGGTATCCTTTGTTGACGGGAAAACAAAGATATCACACGATGCGCATATTCTGGAAAAGTTTTCTCCGGAAAGGGTTCCGCAGAAATAGCCCCCTTTTCCCAGAAGCATTTTTCCCAGTTCGCGGATGTAAGGGCCGTCACCTGCAAGAAAGAGTTCAACATTCCTGAACTTTTTTCTTACCTTCAGAAAGGCATCTGCCAGAACATCGAGATCCTTCTCCCTTGAAATTCTGCCTGTGTACAGAAGTTTAAGAGATTCGCGGCTGCCTCCGAACCGTGCCATGAAATTCTCTGTTTTCCACTTCGGAGAGAATGCCTTGTGGTCTGTTCCTCTTGGAAATGCCGTCATTTTTGACCTTGATACGCCGAGGGCCTCCAGATCATCCATATAAAACCGGCTTGGAACCATAACAATCTCTGACAGGGAGTACACCCAGCCGGTTCCGGCACTTATCATGTCGGCTATGCGGGAATCCTCAACAATATCGTTGGCGTGTCTGGGCCAGTCTGTGTGGTAAATGGAAACAGTAGGTATACCAAGCAGTTTTGCAATACCCAGTGCGGCAAAACCCAGAGGGCCTGGCGTTGAAAGATAGACAAGCTCAAAGTCGTTCTCTTCAAAAAACCTCAGCATTTCCAGAAAAGGCGGTATTGAAAATTTCTTTGTGGGGTAATCTGGAAGGCTGAATTCTTTAATAGGCTTGAAGTTAACCACCCACCCAGGGAATGATACAGCCTTTTCCTGACACGCCAGTATGGCCAGCTGATGATTTGATTTAACAGAGAGCATTCCAAACTTCTGAATAGTTCTTGAAACACCGTTCAGGTCTGTAATTGTGTCTGTAACCCATGCTCTTTTGCCCGACCTGCGGGCAGCAGGGGATTGTGCACCGAGTTCACGGCAGATTCTGTTTACCTGATCCCGACCCCTTTTTCTGTCCATATAGGTTACAGGAAAGGGAATGTTAAGAAGCAGAATGGGAATCATTGCTGTAAATGACTCGAGGGCCTCAAGAACCTTGCCGGTGCTGAGCCTTGTGGCCAGAAGCTCTGACGAGCGCCTTAAAAGACTGTTGGTCAGCCTGTTCAGGATTTCAAATGTTCTTTCCTCTATACCCTCTTTTTCAAGCTCCGGGCTGCCTTTGCGGAGGTTGAGGTCTTTACCTATTTCAATCAGTTCATCTGCAAGAAAGCTCTCCAGATCCGAGCTGTTTCCCCTGGCTTTTTTAAGGAGATGATGGAAAAGAAAGTCGGCTTTGTGCCACAGCGTTGGTTCTTCCGGGCCATCCGGCGAAATCGGGCTGAGGAAATTGTCAACTGCAATGGTTGCCGCTGTTGGTACACTCTTTGACATCAGGCGGTCTCTGTAGAAAGAGTAAGCGATGGAATACACCGCATAGGCTGACCTTACGGCACTGCCGTGGTCGCCGTACAGTTTACCCTCACCGCGGGATACCCTTTCAAGAAAGTCTCTGTATGAACCGTCTGACTCGGCTTCCGTCCACGTAAGGCCGGCAAACCTGCCGCAGTGATCATCGCTGCCGGCGGTGAAGCCCCTGAAGCCTTCTCCTCTGATAAGTTCTGCCATCTGAACAGAAGCAAGGTTTTCCCAAACAGCGCGGCTGCCGTTTCTGCCCTCAACAAGCATTACCTTTGAAACAATGTTTTTCCACTCTTCCGGCGAAAGATCTTCGCCCGAGAAGTAAAAAGGATGGGCCAGTGAATTGATAATCTTTTCAGTAGCCATATACTCCAGCAGATCATACGCGTTGTCGCGGAGCTTCATGAACACTTCGTGCTGCTTTTCGTTTATATCGTAGGCTAATATGTGAACAGGCTTCTTTGATTCAGGAAGAAGGGCACTGACCTCTTCGCTGATGAACACTCCAGGCAGATGATTTATCTCCAGAACGCCTTCGATGGTATTCACATCTGTAAGAGTAACAAGATCCATACCGTGTTTTCTTGCCTGATAGTAAATAAGTTCCGGAGGTGTAAAACTTTCAGGCGCCTTCAGGGTACGCAGTATCCACCGCGCAGACTGCTTTGACGCTGAAGAATGAACATGCAGATCGCACTTTGTGTTGCTCATACCAGTAAAAACCCTTTCCTCTGACATTGCCTCCCTGGAGGGTAAGATACTCAGTTGGCTGGATCAACAGCAATTATCTCGAACAGCTGCCCGACACAGGAAGGCTCAAGGGTTGATCTGTACAGATATCTATCTTCCGAAACAAAACCGAAACATGAATTTGTAGCTTATCATCATCTGACAACAGTCAAGGTAAAACACTCTGCGGAAAAAGGTCCTCTGGTAAACAGAGTGTCTGCGTGAAGTTGAATTTCCGTGTCAACAGTATGGGTACACACAATACTGTCCAGCACTGCTCCCGCGTTCTCTCCCCATGGAAGAACGGGAGGCAGAACTACTGTATATTCTCCGGGTATTGGATTTGCTCTGAACTCCCTCAGGGAAACAATATCCAGAGGTGTTTCCACATAACCCAGCTCCGGATTTTCAAAGTGTGAGATTGCGCCACACAGCACTAACACAGGCAGGTTTTTCCCGGTGGCCCAGGCTCCGGCATCACGAACAACCAGAAGAGGAGCACGATATCCTGCCAGAGTTGTATCTGTGTAGTTGGTCTCGCTTCTGAACTGAAAGTTGCAAAGCGCAGTAAGAATCAGGAAAATTCCAGCTATTACATGCCCCTTCCATCCCCAGCGCGAAAGCAGCAGCATCGCTCCTGTGATGAGAGCCGGAAACCCGGCCATCAGATATCTGAAGAATGTGTATTCCATCTGTGTAGCAGTTACAAAAACAATGAGAGTAAAGAACAGTATCATCAGATACGGAGTGAGAACCAGAGCGATATGTATACTCTTGGGAGACTTTCTCGTAAACAGTATCTGGTACATCAGAGCCAGAAACAGCAGTATTGTGAAATAGTTCTGGAATCGGGCAACTATACCGAAGAAACACAAGAGGAGGCCTAGAATTGTACCAGTCAGTATTCCCTTCTCTTTGCCGTAAAGCAGTCCAACGCCAGCTGAAAGCGGAATCCAGCGGTAGTCAGCAGTTAGAAAATAGCCAAAGAATTTTAGCCGATGCAGAGCTAAAGAGAGGCTGAATGCTTGATCAATTCCGGGGGTGTTTCCTGACATAAACACATAACCGTTTGCAAGGTAGTTGGAAATTCCGCTGACCACCGGCACCAGAAAAGGCAGCAACAACACAAGAATTCTTTTTTGGTGTCGTCTGTTTTTTACAAAAAGATCGGCTGCCAGGCAGGCCAGTGGAACCATCATTGCCTGTTCCCGCATCATAACAGCAAAAATCATCATTGCCGAAGCCCTGATGTACTGATTACGGTTGTAGAAGAAAAGTCCCCATACAGACATCGCCATAACAGCAGCAATTGGCAGTGGACGGAATGCTTGAGCAAGAAACAGAGGACTTGCCAGAAGAGCAACACCAGACAGTGTACCAGTAAGTGTTCCGCCAATATCCTTGCCCAATCTGTAGGTACCTGTAACAGCAAGATATGTGAAAATAGCCGGAAGCAAATGAGCTGTGAAGGTGGAACTTCCAAAAACTTTCATAAACACAGCCCAGAGCCAGAAATAGAAAGCTGCATGCCCGCCTGCAGTTTCTCCCCGTCCCGTGCCGGATGGAATCAGCGGTAATCCGTTGTTAGATAACCAACTTGCACATTTATAGCCATATCCCCAGGCATCACCATAAACTGGTATACCGGAGTAAACAAAAAGGTAAAGAGCAGAAACTGCGATCAGTGCCAGAACAGGAAAAAGCCAGCTATGTTTTTTCAATAAATCGTGCCCTGACCTTTCAGCTTGTATCCTGGAATACTGCGACTTCGTTGTTAGTCGAAAAGGATCGCTTTCAGAAGGTTCCCGATCATCGCCGCTAATAGTAAACAAGGCACCCAGGATGTCAAGAGATTCACTATTCCAGCCAATCCAATACCAGGAAAGGCTTTGGCAACAACGTCATTGCACAGTTCTACACACAGTATTCATGATCAGTCGCCGGGATCAATAGCAATTATTCCCTGCGGGCCCTCTCCCCCTGCCTGGAGCGAATCAACAACGGAAAATGTTTGTGCATCCAGCATGTAGACTTTTGCAATACCGAATGATGTTGCAAAAAGAGTGTCTCCCCACACAGCCAGGTTTGTTGCTGCGAACGGGAGATCAATCCCGGTGAAGTCACCTGTTTCTGTGTATTTCACCAGCCCGCCACTTCCCCACCCGTCAGGGCTGATGAAGTTGTCATTTATTCTGATGCCTTCTCCGGGGGCTCCTCCGCAGGGGATAACAGCTGTTATTTCAAGTGTCTCCGGGTTTATCACCGTAACTTTGCCGTTATCGGTGTAGGTGGTAGAGTAACAGTGAATCATTCCCGAAGTCTGCAGCTTCAGCCAGTGTGTGTTCACGCCTGTATCTATCCACTTGATCAGTTCCCCTGAAACAGGGTTGATCACAGAAACCCCGCCGAGTGAGGATGCATCCGGGTAGTTGGCGTGCCCTACAAACAGTTTTCCACCGCTGTATGCAATACCGCTTGGATTTGATCGTGTGTGTATCATTCCAGTTACCCCGGCCGACTGAATACTGAAAACGGCAACACTGTCTGTAAGGCAAAGAGCACTGTAACCGGTATCGCCTGCCAGGCAAAATGAATAGGGATTGCTGCCTGATGGAAACTGAATTGTTTTTTCTGTTACTCCCGTTGTGTTGCATGAAAAAACACGAAGCTCGGCACTTAAAGAGGAAAGAACCGCAAAATGGCCTTTATCAATTTCAATAATCTGATTAGGTGCTTCTCCTGTTGACCATGCATTTACAATCAGGGAATCGGAAGCAACAAAGTAAGCATCTGCGTTGCCGGACAGGCCGTTAAACCACACAACGAAAGAACCACCTGGCGTGTTGCCCTCCACAGGCCCTGCAACATCTCTGCAGGATGATGCAAGAAGAATCAGCAGAATCATCGTAAAAATGTATGTTGTTCTCATGTTACTCTCCTGTGTATTCGAATGTCAGTCGAAAAGTTCTTCGGGGTCCCGGGAAACCGTTTGTTTCCTGATAACCAGTGTCGAAAGCATTTCTTACACCGATCTCAACAGCTGTTGTACCGGAAAGCTGCCTCCCTGCTGAGAAATCTGCAACAGTGTATTCCGGAAGGTATTCTGTTTGTGTTCTATCTGTAAAGCGCTTTCCCATGCCTGTCACTCCCGCTTTCAGAACAACTTTACACAGTAGCTGTATTTCGGCATCAACACCCCATGTGTATTCAGGTCTGTACGGCAGAAGCATACCGTTTCTGGGCATGTTCTGTGTTTCATCAGTAGCAATTATCCATGACACTGCTCCACTGAGAGAGGATGTTCCCGTGCTGAAGCCTGTGGAGAACTCAATTCCTCTTGACAGAGAAGAAGAAACATTTGACGGGCTCCACACACCTGTCTCACCGGGAAGCCATGTGATAAGGTTGCGGGAGTCCGTGAGGAACACACACACACCTGAGTACACAGGTGCCCCGCTCAACCTCAAACCGGCCTCTGCCCCGGAAGAACGCTCACTTCTCAAATGGGGATTACCGGAAACATAGCCGTCAGCAGGCCAGTAGAGGTCGTTAACCGTTGGCACCCGGTAATCTGTAAAAACTGAGGCATGAGCAGTGCAGCTAGTACATATGAACTGCTCTTTTACCGTGGCTCTGCCTGAGAAATGCAGGGTTTTATCGTTCCCGGTCATACACCCGAGATTTGCCGTTAGAAAGCCTGCCTCCCCGGTTGCATAAACAGCTGCCGACTGCACTGTGTGGCTGCCTGTGGCTGTACTGTTCAGCCATGCGCTGCTGAAGTCACTTCTAACTGTTACCGGCCCGTTCCATGTTACAGAGGCTCCGACTTTCAGGTCTTTGTGGGTGTCATCTGCGGAAAATGGAGTGGTCTGAAGGTATTTCATTCTACCTGCTCCCCCGTTTACACTTACTTCGAATTCACCTTCTGCAACAATTGTCCAGCATTCAATCTGACTCTGCTCTCTGTGCCCGTCACTCTCTACAGACCAGTCGGGTCCTTCAACATCACCGGAGGCCACTGCCCCCAGAATGCCATACCTTACACTACTGTATCTTCCCGTAGCAAGAAGAGTTGTACTGTATCCTACAGTACCGCCGGTACCTGTGTTTCTTCTAAGAGACACTGCATAGCCCCTGTACTTTCCAGCAGAATACACACTGCCGTTTGAAACTGAAGTAAGTGTGAAAGCAACAGGCTGTGAAGACAACGGCGGCAGGTAATTTATAGAACCGGCACTTCCCGAACCTCTTCCAACGCCAGAAGCGCCGCCTCTTGAAACCTCGACGGAAGTAAAAACTGCCGGATCAAACAAACCGGTGGGGAATCCGTCACGGGCAGATGCAATGGAAACACCACTAACCATCTGGTCAACCTGGGAAGGATCCCCTCCGCGCATGGATACAGACACAACAGGCATTGAACCCCCGTATTCCCTTACAACCACGCCGGGAATCTTTCCATTGAGGGATTCCATGCCCTGTGTGGAAAGTTCTTTAATATCATTCTCAAGAAGAACAACAGTAGACGGAATCGAGTGAACAAGAGAACCTCTGGTTGCTGTTACCTGTATACATTCCCCGGTATCAAACACCGATTCAACGAGTTTTACTGATTTTCCGTTCTCCGGCTGAACACCTGTCCAGTCGGCATAACCTGTTGCATGAACGGTAAGTGTGTCTGGTTCTGTGCCTGTGTAGCTGTAGTAGCCTTCACTGTCTGTAAAGCCGAACCATGAGCCTGAACTGCCCACCCACGCACCCGGCACCGGATAGCCGTCTGACTGTTGAACAAAAAACCCTGCGGCCGCAAGAACTATGTACAGCAAAAAATCCCGCCTTTCACGGAATGAGTGAAAGCCGCGGGACATCACTTTGCCACCTGGTACATAAGCGGTACCTAGTGGCATGATGCGCGGCACAGTGTCTGACTTCCGAAAAGCTTTCGGTTACAGTGGCGCTACCGTGACGGAATCTCACCGTTCTTCCTGCGCCCGCGGCAGCTGTAGTATAAGAAATAACGCCAGTACAAAGAGCCTCCGTATGAAACCTCACTCTGCTATCGGAGACTTTGTATTTCCTGAACTGTTCCGGGAAGCCGGGGTTATTTTTCGCTCCAGAAGTCTTTTCTGTATTCTTCGCCTCTTGCAATTGAAAGAGCCTGGGCAATGGAGTGATCCATGTTGTTATACCAGAATCCTCCGCATCGTCCAACAAGATGCAGCCCTGTTGGCGGCTTTATCGATAAGAACTTCTGTTTGTAGTCCAGGGAGTAGACAGGATAGGTTTCCGATATTTTTCTCCAGTCAATGAATTCAATATCGTCTCCCCCGACTGCTCCAACTGCTTTAAGATCGTGAACAAGCCTTTCCCTTACACTCTCGGGGTTTTTCCAGATTTTAGAGTCTGAGCTGCATGTGATTTCGGCAATAACACTGTCTCTACCCTTCGGTACACAGTCTGCCCTGAAATTTCGCGGTATTGTGAGCCTGCTGAAAATCAGATCATCCTGGCCGAAGTAACACCACTGGTAGTCATTGGCTGGAATTTTCGCAGTGAGCGCAATGTTCACTACAAGCGTGTTTATGAAGATCAAATTGCTTTGGGGATAAAGTACTGTAACAGGAGCTGTCCAGTAGACCCTTTCTGCAGGGATTATTTCCCCGCTATCCAGCCTGACCCCAGTTACAGCTTTGTTTTCCTGAACAATGCCATTAGCTCTGGTACTGAACCGGAATACCCCTCCCGATGCCTCAATCCGCTGACACTGCATATTGCAGAAAGTCTGTATTCCGCCTGTAGAAGGATAGTAGAACTTTGTTTCCACCGGTTTCGGAAGAAGCATACCCTTCAGAAGGGAAAGCAGAGAGTCAGCTTTTACCCTCTTGTCTATAACCGCTCTGTTCACACCTGCCTGAGCCCAGTCTACATGAAGGTTCTCAGCATCTGTTCCGGTAAACTTCTTTGTGTAACCGGAAAAGAAGAAATTGTAGAGATTGTTACCGTACCTCGATCGTATGAAGTCTGCGAAACTTCGGATTTCCGGTATCTTAGGTTTGTTGAAAAGATCAAGAAAACTTCTCCACAAAACAGGGAATGGAAGCCCCAGAACAGAGGCCAGTGTAAGAGGCCAGTTTCTGTACTTGCCTGCCATGTGAACACTGCTCTTGCGGCTTATCCTTATGTAGCTGTCGGCTAAAATCTCTCTCAGGTAAGAGTCTACCTCTTTGTTTACCGTATGAAAACGGTGTGGCCCTATATCGAAATCGTAGCCGTCTACAGAAAATGTTCTTGCCAGACCCCCGGGAGCCTCAGCAACTTCAATTACCGTAACATCTGCATTCGTTTCCGTTGTTGACGCAAGAATGCGTTCGGCAAGTGTGAGCCCTGAAACACCGGCTCCAACGATGACTGTTCTCAAATACTGCCCTTTCTTCCGGAAAACGCCAGAACAGCGGCTCCGTATAACATTAGCAAAACAGCCATGGAAAGCCACAGCAGATGCACACTGAACCCGGCTTCAATAACAGAAAGCCCCCCTGGAAACACACCTGAAACACCGGCAAGAGCGAAACCCGCCACCCACCCGGTTTCAACTGTTCCAAGACTGAGAAGGCCGTGAACAGGCAGAGCCATTGTAAGATCGGTGATTGCGCTGGCTGTAAATATCTGCCACACGGGAATACCCCTTACCCCAACTGAACGGAGCAGAGCGTAGAACATAAACAGCTTCACCGCCCATCCGACAATACTCAGGGCCATTGCAATGAATACCTGTTTTTTTCTTCCTGATGTAATTCTGGAGGCTTCTGCCATTTCCTTCCAAACGCGGAAAACCCTGCCATTACCAGATATCCGGTTAACAGGTTTCAAAAAGACAGACAGAATTACCGGCAGAAAAAACAGCGAAACAATTCCGATAACGGAGGCAGAAGCGGCAATGTAAACAACAGGGCCTGATAACCCTGCAATAAAGCTGCATGAGACCACGAAACCCATGGCAATAATATCCATCAGCTTCGCCAGAATTACTGTAGCGGCACCACTGCCAAGAGGAATAGACGCGTATCTTCTAAAAAGCCCAACCAGAGCAATATCAGACAGGCGAACAGGAAGAATATGCCCCAGCCCCACATGAACTGCCGTTAATGGCAAAGACTGTTTCAACTCAATTGCATGATCCCAGGAAAGAACCTGCCAGCGCAGAGCTCTGATAGCCTGTGTTGCGGCGAACAACCCCAGTGAAACCATCAGCCACAGAATATCTGCCTCTCCAACAGCTGCAAATATCTTTGAAACAGACTGCTTTGCAGAACCGGACTGTAATAAAAGAAAATATGTAAGAGCAATGCCTGTAACAAGAAAGGCAATCATCCTTGCATTTCGCATGCGTTTGGTCAAATATTCCTCCTGATTGAAATCAGGAGGTAATATAGACTATGACAGACACGGCAATAAGCGTAAACGGTATTTCCAAGCGTTTCGGAAAAACAGTCGCTCTGGCAGAAGGGTTCTGTATCGATGTGAAGAAAGGGCAGTCTCTTGCCATTCTTGGCGCCAACGGAGCCGGAAAAACAACACTGATGCGGGCAATACTGGGGCTTGCAGTTCCTGACACCGGAACTATAAGTCTCTACGGTCTTCCCCCCTCGGATCCTCGCTCAAGGGCTGGTGTGAGATACCTGCCGGAAAGAATATCTTTTCCGAAATGGGCAACTCCCCTTCAGATGTACCGTCAATTCGAAAGAGTTCGTCATGAAGGCCGGGAAATTGACTTCGTTCACCGAGCGGAAACCCTTGCCTGCGGAGACCTTCTGAACAGGAAACTCGGTAAAATGTCTAAAGGACAGAGACAGCGTATAGCAGTTGCCCTGATGACCAGCGGCGACCCCGATACTGTTTTTCTTGACGAGCCGTCTTCAGGGCTTGACCCCGCTGGAAGAATGCTGGTCAGAAGCACGGTGGCAGAGCTTGTTGACCATGGCTCTACGGTAATACTGAACAGCCATCTTCTGGGAGAGGTGGAACAGGTGTGCAACTGGGCTGCGT
>CAZRXU010000094.1:0-10490 GCA_964604135.1 uncultured bacterium
TCCCCACGCCTGATCCCCGGTAAGGGTTTCTGTCTGATTGGCAGCGGCAACAGTGTCGCTCCAGACAATAGCTCCAAACTCTCCCGAGTTGTTTTGATAGATATCCACGGCAATGTCGAAAGGATGACCATTGCCGATGAATACAGTCCAGAAAGTTATGCTTTTAACGGTTGCCTGGCTGGCAAATGTAAAATTGTCGGCACCGCCGTACTGAGGCCTGTGAACATAAATGCCGTTGGCAAGGCTTGAAAAATCGTATGGCTGCTCGTAAATGGTGCCGTCTGCGGGAGCAGGCCGTTTTGATGAGCCAGTAAAACCGGTATCTCCAAAGTTTGACTCGCCCAGGGTTAAATCCAGAACAAGAAAAACAGCTAATACAAACCTCATTGAAATCTCCGTTCGGTGAAGTGGGAAATTCTATCATGATGCACTACAGTTTAAAAAATGATTTTATTCTTGTAAGAATATCGTCTTTGTGTTTCTCTCTGGATTTGCTCTCTGTCTTGTTCCGGCGTTTTGAGGCCTTGTTCTGTGACGCGATCTGTTCTTTCCTGCGGTTTTCGAGCATGGAACTGAGAGGTTCAACCAGAAGAGGATTGGATTCAAACAGGGTTTTCAGCCCTTCCTTGCCTACAACAACAACCTGGGTTTCTTCAAGTGCAGTTACTGTTGCAGAGCGGGGTTCACCTGTTAGCAGACTCATCTCTCCAAAACACCTTCCAGGGCCCAGGCTGGCCAGAACCACAGGATCATTCTTTCCGGTTTTAAGAGAAACTTCAACGGAACCGGAACGAATAAGGTACAGGCTGTCACCTGTATCACCCTGACGAACCATCGCCTCTCCACGGGTGTAGCGAAGAATTGATGAATACTCTGCCAGGGTTGTGATGTCTTTGTGCGTGAGGGGTTTGAACAGGTCAAGGTTCTTCAGCTCCCTGATAATGTCTTCGCGGAGCTCGGCTCTTAGTTTTTCCTCGTGGTCCGGAGTAACAGTGTGAAGGTACACATCACTGATGGGGAAGGGAATGCTCATGCCTGCCCTCTGCAGGCAGTACCAGATTCTTGATCTGACCGCATCGGTTATATGGGGTTTGCGGGAGAAATCCGTAATCCAGAAGCGAACATCGTACTGAATGGAACTGTTTCCGAAATCGTCTAGAAAAACTGCTGGTGACGGCTTGGCACTTATACCGTTTGTGTCGGAAACAGCACCGAGAAGAACCTTCTTCACCTTTTCCGGTGGATGGGTATAGCTCACTCCCACGGTAATATGAGCTAGGTGCAGTTTTGTTGGTTTGCTGTAGTTTGTAACGATTGTTTTAGACACAGTGGCATTGGGAACGGTCATCAGATCGTTGTTCCTGGTTCTTATTGTAAGAACGCGCCAGTTCATCTCTTCTACCGCGCCTTCAATACCGTCTACTTCAACCCAGTCTTCCATATCGTATGGTCTTTCCAGCTGCAGAGACAGCCCGGCGAATACATTACCCAGTATGTCCTGCAGAGAAAGACCGATTACTGCAGAGAGAACAGTTGAAGTAACCAGAAAGGCGGTGAGTTTTACACTGAACAGAGTGTTCAGAAGAACCACTGCCAGGGTTGCCATTATTATGAAGGTAAGAACATCTATAACCAGCCTGGGAATTGGAAGCTCCATCTGCTTTCTTGCAAGGTGTTCCCACAGAAGGAGGGTCATGAACTGAAGTACAGTGTTAGCTGCCATCATGATGGCGAAAGCGAGAAGAACTCTTACTCCCATGCCCTCAGCCGGCACGCCAAGCATCTTCAGGGCCAGGTATACACCTAGGGAAGTGCCTGTGGCTATTACCCACAGTTTAAGCCTGCTCTGGCCCTCGTGTTTTTTAAGTACCCACAGCATAAGCCCCACGGAAAGCCCTAGAAAAACAGCTTCACCCAGATGAGTCCAGTTCATCAGTTCACCCCCTTCTTGTTCCGATTATATCAAAGCCCGGTTCAGCGGAGCAGTGTGAATTGCACCGCAGTACTGGAATCGTCTGCAGTCAGCGAGTAGATACCACTGGGCAGAGTTGAACAGTTCACCGAAAACACCTCTCCTGCCTCTGCAGAAACCGGTGTTTCCAGAACCTTTCTTCCAGCGATGTCATACACTCTGATGGTGCCGCTGAAGGAACCGCTGCCTCCTGGAAATCCAATTGAAAGGTTCGTGCTTACAGGGTTGTTAAGTATCACAGGAGCCGTGTATGCCGGAGAAGAACCCTGTTGTATTCCCGTTGATACTTCAGTGTAGATGTTCCAGTCTCCTCCCAGAGTTCCCGCCCAGTAGATGCTGCCGCCTGAAGCCACAGGGTTCCACGCAGGCCCTCCCGGTGAGACAGGTTGAAATGGTACCGACCAGCCTTCTGTGGTTAGAACGGAAGCCATTGCAACTGCATCTGACCTTCCTTCCTGCCAGTAAACAGCCTGCCCGCCTTCCTGTGTAGGGCACACTACAGGATTTATTAAGTGTTTCGAACTCGAAGCTACCAGGCTGGCTGGTTCCCACTGTGATCCGTTCCATATTCTGGAGTTAACTGCAGACACAGCTCCGTCAGACTGCCACACAGCCACAAGAACTCCGTTTGCCAGGGCGATGTGAGGGGAATGGCAGAAGTTGCCTGTTGAAATTACTTCAGGTGTGCTGAATCCTGTTTCATCACCATGACACCACACAATGGAACTTCCCGCCGGAGTCTGTTTCACCCACAGGGCGTGAAGATCATCGTTGGAATCCTCTGATACTACAGGTGATTCCGCCCATGAACCTGATGCACTGAGCTGCTGAACCGGCACAGAACCGTTCAGAGATTTCAACATGATTCTTCCACCGGTTGCTTCCCAGTCTTGCCACACAAGCCACATTCTGTCTGTAAATGCAAGATCGGGAGATACCTGATAACCTTCCTGGGGAACAGCTGTTACAACAGATTCAAACGGTATACCGTGCGCTGTTTTTATTCTGTACGAATAGGTTGACAGGTCAAAATCGCTCCAGGCAAGCCATGGGGTTCCGGAATTGTCAAAACACACAGACACGGCATTGTCCCAGTATTCGTCGGCATCGACAATGTAAACCTGGCTCCAGCTGTCTGAGGAATCATCGTGGAAACGCGAAGCCACATCAAGTCTTCCGTTTTCTCCTGTGAGCCACGCGATGGCTGTAATACTGCCGTGTGTATCCACTGCTGGAAAACAGTCGGATCGCAAGCTGGAGGAGACGGAGAAAACATCAGTTGGTCGGTAACTCTGCTCAACTCCTGCACTAACTGCTATTGCACCTGTGGGTTTCAGTGTGGGATCGCCCAGCAGGGCGTTTCCGTAGAACCACGCCCTTTCTGTGGAAGAGAAACCGCCCTGGGCTTCGTACTCCCACCAGTCTTTGAATGCCTCCCCGAAAGTTGAGCCGGAGCCCACCGGGTTGTAGAAGTGTTCGAAATCAAGCATTGAACCTGTCTTTGCCGCTCCACAGACTAAAAGACCCATGTCTGTTCCAAACAGATACCAGTTGCCCAGACACCCTGTTTCTGTCCATCTGGCATTGGAGCATGAGAATAGTTGAAAAAAGGCTGTATTAGGGTTTACCTGCGCGATCTCAGGAGCCATAACGGTACCGGACATCCCTGAGGGTACCTTGAAAGTATGTCCCCACGGGCAAGAGTGGGCCATGAGATGAATGAATTCGTAGCCTTCACCCAGCCGTGACAGGTAATTTTCAGCGGTGGTCTGTGTTGCAGAGTTTACCACTGTAATACCGGAACTGCCGTATATGGAGTTAAGCCCGCAGTCGGTGTTAGAACTCCAGTCATCGTCATTAAATGCAAGAGCTCTTGAAGGGGGAGTGAGGGATCCTGTGCGGTACAGATGGTTCTTCTGGAAATACTGTGAAAGCATGAGAAGTTCGGAACCAAAGTCTGCTGCGTGGGCGTCTATTCTTCCCAGCCATATTTCCGGTGCCACATCACCTGTGTGTGAATCAAAGAACCCGTTTGAGTCGGCATCTGCCCAGATTCCGTCCAGATCCATGAAGTAGAGTTCACAGGGAAATTCTTCTACTGCCCAGGTGTCCTCTTCGAACCAGGCGGCTGGCAGAAAACCAACGAAAACAGCGCCGTCTATATCCGGAATTGCCTGGATATAGCTTTTCAGGTCAGATGCCGTTCCTCCAGACATGTTCTGAACTGTGACGTTCCAGCCTTCTGCAGCAAGGTCTGCCTGGAACTGGGTGAGTTCAGCAGACAGAGCAGCAGCTACGTAATCTGCCACAACAACAAGAACGGTGTTTCCGTCTGCATGTTGTGCCAGCGGAGCAGTGATGTTCCGAAAAGATGCCGGATGCTCTTCGAGGGGAGACCGTTCAATGGCAGAGAAGGACACAGGAGAAATGCCAGTTGGAACGGCTGCGCTGGACACAGACAACAAAATGGTCAGAAACAGCATGTGAACCTCCGGATAATTATTCCAAGTGCGGGAAGAAACAATATACCCGTTCAATTCAGGTGGGTCACCACTGCAGAAACGTGAATTCTTCCATCGAAAAATACAGTGTCGGCCTGGGGGAACTCTGTGCCTTCAATGATAACGCAGTCTACCTGAAGTTCGCGGAGCAGGCTGTCTGCTTCTTCGGAAGGCCAGTGGTTAAGAACACGGGCATATTCGTCATATTCAGAAGGGAGCGTTGTGCTGTATCCGTTTACCGACTGGGTAAAACAGCAGGTTGAACCGGCCAGACGTTCTGTTTCAACTTCAGGCCGATCCCGGTCACTGGAAACAGGCAGGTAGAGTACCCGCTGGAATTTTCTGTGCGCTATCCACTGGTGCCAGGGTTGAGATCCAAGTGGAATCGTTTCAAGGGGGGGATGCCACACAGCCACTGCTGCAAGCAGCACCCCCGCAGTAGCCAGTGACGGTCTCTCGCCCAGTTTGCGGCCTGCGAACACAGCCATAGGAACCAGAGCGAAGATTCCTGCTCTGGCTGGAAGTCGTATTGAAGAACACCCGGGCAGGTGTGCCAGAAATCTGAAAGGTGCGGCAGTAAGAGCTTTTCCTCCGGCAACCAGTACCGGACCCAGACTGAAAACGGAAAAAAACACAATACAGGTCAGAAGAAAAACATCCCACCTGTTCTTCCTTCCTCTGAGGAGAAACCATATACTTCCGGCGATCACAGCAAGCCCCGGCCACAGAGCTGCTTCAGGGTGTACACTTCCCGCTCTCATCCAGCCCAGAAGAGTGCTGTTTCCCCACGGTGCAAGAAAAGCCAGCACATCTGTTGAAGCTATCGTGTCAGTCGGCCATACCTGGGCGTTTTTTATGTGAGGAATGAGCAGGGGCAGGGAAACAAGATTGCCCGCAACCCACCATATTCCCACAGTAAGCAGGTGTTTCCTCTCTTTGAGAAAAAAAGCTGTTACCAGCAGCAGCACTATAGCTAGATTAAGAAAGTACCACAGGTACAGTGAACCCATGCACTGCAGCAGAACCAGCACACCCAGCTGCCAGCCTGCTGTTTTCCCCTTGAGGGTTCTAAGGGCATACACTATAGCCAGAATAGAAAACCCTGCGGAAAACAGTTGAATATGCCAGACATGCGACTGGAAATACGGGAGCAGAACAACAACCGATCCGGTGAACAGCCTGCCGGAAACAGATGCGCCGGTTTCCGCTGCGAGAACAGATGCTGCCAGTCCTGCAAATGCAAGAAAAAGAACAAGAAGCAGATTGTGAATACGCACTGCATTCAGGCCTGCAATCTGAAGTGGCAGAGCCACCACACTCTGAGCCAGCAGTATATCATTTCTGCCGTTGCCGTCAGGAAACCCGGCAAAGATCGGAAGGTTCAGAGGGTTTTCTCCTGAAAACACTGCATGGGTGTTCCAGGAGATCAGCCAGCTGTTGAACAGTGTGTCGAGGTGGTCGTGGGGGCTGCCCGTTACGGCAAGCGGCCAGGTAACCATCACCGCCAGTATAAGAAAAAGCCCGCCTGCTGCAGTTGCAGCAGACAGGAGCTTCCTCTTTTCAGTCACTGATCAGTAGGCCCGTGCTATGATTGCCGTTGTGGAGGTTTTCCTGCCTGTGAGGAAACAGGTACCGGATCCCGGCCTCTGCTTCAGGGGAATACACCTCACAGTGGCCTTGGTCTCCTCCTGTATCCTTGCCTCGTCTTTACCGTCACCGTCCCACCACACACGGTAGAAACCAGGCTGCACTGGAAGCAGTTTTCTGAACTCGTCGTAGCTCTCCACATCGTAGGTGTGGGTATTTCTGAATTCCAGAGCGGAGGCAAGCATCTCACTCTGTATGTCTGTAAGAATGTTTTTTACAGCCCCGGCGATACCTTCCATGGGAATTGTAAATTTGCCTTCCCTACCCGGTTTGTTCCTGGGGCTGGCCATTACATGACCTTCCGCCAGGTCTCGCGGGCCCAGCTCAAGCCGCAGAGGTACACCTCGAACTTCCCAGTGGTTGAATTTAAATCCGGGGCTCATTCCGTCTCTGCGGTCAACGAGAATACGAATACCCGTGTCTTTCAACTGCCCGGCGATTTTGTCGGCAGCTTCAGTAACAGCAGCCTTTTCCTCTTCTTTGCGGGCTATGGGTACTATTACAACCTGTACAGGGGCAAGCATAGGCGGAAGCTTCAGCCCGTGTTCATCTCCGTGAACCATGATAACAGCACCTACAAGTCTTGTTGTAACACCCCAGCTGGTCTGGTGAACGAACTGACGCTGGTTTTCCGAATCAAGAAATCTTGTGTCAAAAGCTTTAGCAAAGTTAGTTCCCAGGTAATGACTTGTACCGCCTTGAAGTGCCCAACCATTTCCCATCATGGACTCGATGGTGTACGTGTTCACAGCACCGGCGAATTTTTCCTTTTCCGTCTTTCTGCCGGGTATAACTGGAATGGCCGCCATATCGTGCATGAAATCGGTGTACACTTCGAGCATACGCATGGTTTCCTGTCTGGCATCATCTTCGGAAGCGTGGGCTGTGTGCCCTTCCTGCCACAGGAATTCGGTGGTTCTAAGGAATGGTCTGGGGCGCAGCTCCCACCTTACAACATTTGCCCACTGGTTTAGAAGCATGGGAAGGTCGCGGTAGCTGTTGATCCACTTGCTGAACATGTGGTTGATGATAGTTTCCGACGTGGGCCGCACCACAAGAGGCTCCTCGAGCTTTTTCCCGCCTGCATGGGTTACTATGGCCAACTCAGGGCTGAAGCCTTCCACATGTTCCGCCTCTTTTTTCAGAAAACTCTCGGGAATGAACAGGGGAAAGTAGGCATTGCTGTGACCGGTTTCCTTGAAACGCCGGTCAAGATCGTTCTTCATCAGTTCCCATATGGAATAGCCGTACGGGCGTATAACCATGCAGCCGCGGACAGGAGCCGGGTCGGAAAGCTCAGCTTCTCTTATGACATCCAGATACCATCTGGAAAAATCTTTTTCCGGGCTTGTTATGTTTTTTGCCATGGTTACCCCTTCATTAATATACGCTAAGGCGGATAAATAGTATAAGCCCGCTCATTCCCCTGCGACGGGGTTTGACGAGAGCAATGGTAAGCGGTAATATAGTCTGTGTCAGGGGGCCAGAGATCTGAGAGTGGTAGTATACCCATGAAGGCCTCACCTGTTTGCTTCGGAGGCGCCCTTCTTCACAGGGGGGAAGACTCAGAGATTCAGACGGTTGTTGTAAGCCCTTTAACCCTGTATTAAGAGCATTCCTCAGGGTTTGGCCCCCCTCCTTTTCTTAAGACTTTTCTTTTCACTCCAGTTTGTCTGCAGTCTTTGAGTGATGTTTGCATTCAATTATCTTACCTGGGTACTCTAAACATTCAGGGTGGAGGAAAATGGCAGGCGGAAAAGTAACTGTTAAAACTCTGGCGGCTATGAGGAAACGCGGCGAGAAGATCGTTGCTCTTACAGCGTATGACTACCACACAGCCCGAATGGAACAGCAGGCCGGAGTTCATGTTATTCTTGTAGGTGACTCTTTTCAGATGGCGGTTCTGGGTGAGGATACCACTCTGGGAGCAACTGTGGATGTTCTTATCGCTCACTGCCGGGCTGTGAGGAAAGGGGCACCGGATGCCCTTGTTGTGGGTGATATGCCATTTGGAAGCTATCAGCCTTCTGATGAGACAGCAGTTGCCAGTGCTGTAAGATTTATAGCCGAAGCGGGGGTTGATGCTGTTAAGCTGGAAGGCGGCAACGATGCTGCTGTAAGCCGGGTAAGAGCTATTGTAAGTGCCGGTATTCCAGTGATGGGGCACATCGGCCTTCTTCCCCAGTCTATCAGAACCGAGGGAAGCTACCGGGTAGTGCGATCCGATTCCGAAGAAATGCTTCTCCAGCAGACAAAAGACCTTGAAGAAGCCGGAGCATTTTCCATGGTTCTTGAAATGATAGAAGAGGATCTGGCAGACAGAATATCCCAGGCTTCATCCATCCCCACAATCGGTATTGGTGCAGGCAGGTACACACACGGTCAGATTCTGGTTGTCAACGATATGCTGGGCATCAACCGTGCTTTTAACCCGAAGTTTTTAAGGAAGTATGCGGACCTCAACTCTGTTATGGAGAAGGCAATCGAAAGCTATGCAGGTGATGTAGCCGGTGGAGTTTTTCCCGGTGAAGAGAATGTTTTCAAGGGAAGGGGAAAAACCAGGTGAAAATTCTTGTAGTTGGCAGTGGAGGCCGCGAGCACGCGCTTGCGTGGGCTCTGTACAAAAACGGTGCAAACCAGGTTCTTGTTTCTCCCGGAAATCCTGGAACAGCTGAATTCGCAGCCAATCTGTCAGGGGATCCGGTTGAGATAGCAGTGAAAGAATCTGTTGATCTGGTGGTTGTCGGGCCGGAAGTTCCTCTTGTTGATGGTATTGCAGATGTGCTTGAAAACAAGGGAATACCGTGCTTCGGGCCATCCGCGCAGTGTGCCCGTCTTGAGGGAAGCAAGTGGTTCGCCAAGGAAATAATGGCTGAGGCAGGGGTTCCAACAGCAACTGGAAAGGTGTTCACAGATCATGCTTCCGCCGTTGATTACATCGGAGAATACCCTGATAAGTTCGTTATAAAGGCAGACGGCCTTGCTGCAGGCAAAGGGGTTTACCTTCCGAACACCCGGAGGGAATCCGATGCCATTATCGAGGAGCTGTTCAGAGACGGCTCCGGCACTGTGGTTGTTGAACAGAGACTTTCCGGCAGAGAGGTCAGTGTTCTGGCCGTGTGCAACGGAACAGATGCCGTTGTTCTTCCTCCTAGCCGTGACCACAAGAGAGTTTATGACGGTGATATGGGGCTCAATACCGGTGGAATGGGTGCTGTGTGTCCGCCGTCTGATGTTCCCTGCGATTTCGGAGATGATGTTCTTGAAAAAGTGATACTGCCTGTACTGAGGGTTATGAAAGCGAGGGGAACGGAATACAGAGGTGTTCTGTATGCCGGTCTTATGATTACAGAGTTCGGATACTTTGTTCTTGAGTTCAATGTGCGGTTCGGCGATCCGGAGACCCAGGCTGTACTGCCGCTTGTAAAAAGCAACCTTGACCAGTTGTTTCTTGCCGCAGCCAGAGGAGCGGAACTGCCCTCTGTAGAGATTAGCGATGGTGCTTCAGCCTGTGTTATTCTTGCCTCTGGCGGTTATCCGGGCAGCTATTCAAAGGGTATGGAGATAACCGGTATCGATAAGGTTGATTCCCTGGTCTTTCAGGCGGGAACTGTTGAGAGAAATGGTTCTCTATACACGGCAGGTGGAAGGGTTCTGGGTGTAACAGCACTTGGTGAAGACCTGGATGAGGCGCTGGAAAAGGCATACCGCGATGCAGATAGAATTGAATTTGAAGGCAAACACCTCAGAAGAGACATCGGAAGGACAGTATGAAACCACTTGTTGGCATAATTATGGGTAGCGAGAGCGACCGTGAAACCATGAACAGAACCGGGGAGATACTGGAAAACCTCAGCATTCCATTCGAGGTCAGTGTTATGAGTGCCCACAGAAACCCCGAAAAGGTGAAAAGCTACACACAGGCAGCCTCCGACAGAGGAATCAGGGTAATCATCGCAGGGGCTGGTCTTGCCGCTCACCTGGCCGGTGCCGTTGCAGCCAACACCCTTCTGCCGGTGATAGGCGTTCCCATTGAAGGCGGGCCGCTGCGGGGGTTTGATGCTCTGCTTTCCACAGTGATGATGCCCAAAGGTGTTCCAGTGGCTACAGTGGCAATAGGCAGCCACGGTGCCAGAAATGCTGCTTACCTTGCAGCACAGATCATTGCTCTTTCAGACGGGAAAGTGCTGGCTGCCCTGAAAAAAGCCCGTGGCTGGTAAATTTCTGGAAGTTGATATTTTAAAACCGGATGAAGAGACCGTCTCGGCGGTCTCCTCTGTAATCAAAGCCGGAGGTACTGCTATCTATCCTTCCGACACTGTGTACGGAATACTGGCTGATGCATCCTGTCTGCAGGCTGTTGAATCTAT
>CAZRXU010000095.1:0-10220 GCA_964604135.1 uncultured bacterium
TGGTTCAGCCCAGTGGTGCTGCCATTGTAGACAGCCAGGACCTTACCTACGGTGAATATGTGGTAATAGCGACTCCGGCATACGAAAGCTACGCGCAGACATTTGCCGACTGGAAAACCCGCAAAGGCGTTCCAACAAGCGTTTACACAACAATATGGATACAGACACACTACTCATGTGTCGACCTTCAGCAAGAGATAAGAGCATTTCTTACCGACTGCAGAGACGCTGGAGTAGAGTACGTGCTTATCTGGGGCGACGACAATATCATCGCAGGCCGTGATGTAAAAATCCACTACGATACCGACACAGAGTTCCCGCCTGTAGACCTTTACTGGTCAGATATCAACGATGCAACACCAGGCACCGACCTCTGGAACTCAAATGGGAACAACGTCTGGGGCGAATGGGGAGTAGACACAATTGACTATCACCCGGACATGTTCACAGGCAGGGCAAGTGTTAATTCAGCAGCAGAGGCAACCACTTTCATAAACAAGGTGCTTGCCTACGAGCAGATTTCTTCAACTGACTACTTTGAAACAGCACCTGTTGAACTGCGTGTTGGCTACTCAACAGGGCTGCTCTGGCCTGCAGGCCCCGGAGTCCCGGCAAACTGCTACGGCTCTGCTGGAGCAGAAATAATAAACAACATGATTCCCGCAGGAGCGTGGGAAGAAGAGAAGTGCTACGAATCCATCAACAACAACAGTACTGCAATAACGATTGCCATGATAAACGCTGGACCTGCTCATGTATATCACTCAAGTCACGGTTCAGAGGTTGATATGTATACTTCCCTGGGAAGCGTGTATACCACTGCTGATATTATGGCCCAGACCAACATATCCAACGGTCATCTTCCTGCTATCTGGAACTCAATAGCCTGTCTTATTGGTCACTTTGATGGCTATGAGTGCTGTGGTGATGCATGGCTCAACAGCCCCGGTGGCGGCGGTTTTGGCAGCTTTAATGCCAGGTATGGATGGGGCTACGCTCCAGAGCCGGGAAACGGTCCGAGTGAAGTAATGGTTCAGGATCTTTACCAGGCACACTGGACAGACGGTCAGCAGACACTGGGAGCTATGAATGGAATGGGTCGTGACAAAATGAATCCGGCCAGCGATGAAGTCTATGACTGGTGTGTAAAAGAGTACAACCTGTTGGGTGACCCGGAGCTTCCACTGTGGACTGCTGACGCACCTCAACTCTCTGCTTCATATCCCTCCTCAATCCCGGGTTCAACCGCGATAACTGTTACTGTTACTGCAGGTGGCTCCCCTGTTTCCGGCGCCAGAGTCTGCCTCTGGAAAGGTGATGACTGGAAAACAGCAGAAGTTTACGAGGTAGTGAATACAAACGCCTCCGGTATTGCAAACATCACGGTTTTTCCATCTTCCACTGGCGAGATGCTTGTAACAGTGTGGGCATACAACTACATCAGTTTCCTGGGTTCAATTACCGTAAGCGACACTGGAATTGAAGAACAGAGTGAAACCACAACATCAATCGCCGCCCCCTTTCCCAACCCGGCAACAACTTCTGCAGCAATCCCCTTCTCTCTGGCAAACGCAGGCACAGCCTCCATTCAGGTGTTTGACCTGTCCGGTCGCACGGTGGCAACACCTGCCAGCGGTAGCTTCTCTGCAGGTCAGCACACTGTTAACTGGGATCTTACAAGCTTTGATGGAGCTCCGCTTCCCAGCGGTTTCTACAGTGTCGTAATCACAGCTGGTGACACTGTAATGACACAAAGAATAATGGTTCTCAGATAGTTTACTGGAATCAAATTCTCACACGGGGAGCATCGAAAGGTGCTTCCCGTTTCTGTCTCTTCCTTACAAGGCGCAACCCCTCGTTGCAAATTCATGGAGCCTGGTAAACTCCTTCACTATCATGTCATGTACTTCCTTCAGACCCCACCTCGCGATGACACCCTTGCTTTCAACTGGCAGTTCTTGTTAAGTTTTCACTCAACGCTGGAATCGGGCTTCAGTTATACTTGTGATGGTTATTCAAATTGTTATGGCAGAGATTGGAGAACAGAATGCTGATCGAAGCTTTCCTTGTTGCAACTGCCTTCTCTGCCACCAGTCTCACAATTACAGGCAAACTTGAGTTGTAAAGCTGGATCTGGAATTGTTGGGAAATTTAGTAAATTCTGATTGGTCTGCTTTTTGTCTGTATTGATGAAATGGCAATAATTGTTTTAGAATTAGGTGTGTGTTCCACCCACGGCATTCACCAGACTTCTACCGTGAACTTGGATCAAAAAGTACAGTGGCTACACTGATTGCCCTGTGCATCAGAAAAAGGATACAGAAATGTCATCAGATCCGGATTTTGTCGAATTTGTAGTTGAACAGGTACAGAGCGCCGGGATAATCCGGTACAGAAAAATGTTTGGCGAATATGCTCTGTATTGCAATGACAAAGTTGTAGCTCTCGTATGTGATAATCAACTGTTTGTGAAGCCGACGAAAGCGGGGGAGCTGTTCATTGGTAAAGTTGTTAGAAAACCACCATACAAAGGCGCAAAACCTTCTTTTCTCATTGAAGACCGGATTGAAGACAGAGACTGGATCAGCAACTTGATAAGCATAACAGAGAAAGAACTCCCGCTTCCCAAGCCAAAGAAAACAAAGAGAAAGCTAAAACAAAGCTGAATTGTGCAGCCATGGACGAAAGCTTTGGAACCGCGTACAAATTTGTACGCCAGAGGGATGAAAACAAACATTTCGTTGTAATACAATCTTCATTTGCTATAAAGCCGGCTCTTTACTACGAGATTACCGGATCTGCTGTGTATGTTCCTGATTTCCCGCCTGTTTTCTCAACAAGCCTTATTTCAGAGATAACCATGGATTTATCCACGGCTTTCAGCATGTCGTAGATGGTGAGAAGTGCGGTGGTTACACCAACAAGGGCTTCCATCTCAAAACCTGTTTTTGCATGGGCAGACACACTGCAGATGCACTTCAAACTGGTGCCGTTCAGCTCGAACTGTATGTCGGTTCCCTGAACTGCCAGCTGGTGGCACATGGGTATGAGTTCTGAAGTTTTTTTTACAGCCTGTATTCCCGCCACTATCGCCGTATTGATAACACTGCCCTTTGGTGCATTCCCATCTGTAAGAGTTTTAAGAACAGCGTCTCCCAGCCGGATAATTCCCTGTGCCACTGCGGTTCTGTCTGTTGGTTGCTTGCCGGACACATTAACCATTCTTGCGTATCCGTCTTCGTTCAAATGAGTTAGTTTCATCCGCCTATCCTCCACATACTCACACCACCGCAGGCACCGTGGTGGGGTTTTCTTGCTACCAGTTCATTAACAGCTTCCAGCATTTCGCTCTCACCTGCACCTGACCGGAGCAATTCTCTCATGTCCAGTGAAACACCCCCTGCCAGACAGGGCAGCAGCTCACCTTCAGCAGTGAGCCTGAGCCTTGTGCAGTTGGCACACATTTCACCGGCTACCGGTGCTATCAATCCGAACACTGTACCGGACTCTGTGGTGTACATATCCGCAGTACCAAGAGTGGCGCTTTTCTGCAGCGGGCCAAGATCCCTGCTTATTTCATGAAGAATATCATCCCCCGGTACGTAACCGCAGGTAGAACTTGTCATTGGCATGTGCTCAATAAACCTCATTGTTACGCCTATGTCCTCTGCCCATCTGACCATGTCTGCAAGCTCTCCGGTGTTTACACCCTCAAGCACAACACAGTTTACCTTTACCGGGGTAAGACCTGTGTTCTTTGCCGACTCTACCGCCTGCTCGATCATTCCCAGCGTTACATCCCGTCTGGTTACTTTCCGGATAACATCATCCTTCAGGCTGTCAAGACTGATGTTCACTCTGGAAAGACCTGCTGCTCTCAGATCTGAAGCAAACTCAGGCAGCAGAACACCGTTGGTCGTCATAACCGTTTCTGCAAGGGGAGAGATTGCCTTTACCAGAGAGACAACTCCCCCGCGAACCAGGGGCTCCCCTCCTGTAACCCTTATCTTTCTGAGGTTCATAGCCTTATAGATGAGTTCCACAAGCTGCTGAATTTCCTCCAGCCTTAGAATTTCAGAATGCGGTATGCAGGGAATCCCTGTTTCCGGCATACAGTAAATACACCTGAGATTGCACCTGTCCGTAACCGAAACCCTCAGGTAATCGATAACCCGGCCGTATCTGTCGTTCATTCCCAGCAGCTCTCCCCGCCTGCCCATGACATAAGCACGAACGGAACATCTGCTCTGGCTTTTGCTCCTGTGCTTTCCGGCGGGAGCCATGCGATGCTGTTGGTTCCCCTGGTGCTCATGAGATCACCGGAACCGGAAGTTTCAGGTACTCTGAGGGTCCAACCTGTGGCTGTTCTTTCAGCTACAGTTCTGAAGAAATTCAACCGGCCGACTTTCTTACGGACAGAACCTTCCAGAGTGCCTGTTAACACTCTTCTGTGGTGCTTTTCAAAACCTGAATAGCGCCTGAGACAGGCCAGGACATACATCTCAAGTCCCACAAGAACGCTCACCGGGTTTCCGGGAAGACCGAACATCATTTTCCCGTTACTGTCTGTGGCAAAGGAAAATGGTTTCCCCGGTTTCTGTGCCACAGTTCTGAAGTGAAACTCGAAACCCAGCTCTTCCAGAACGGAAGGCACATAATCGTGGGTTCCCATAGAAACACCTCCGGCGGTCAACAGAATATCGGACACACTCAGAGCCTGCCGTGCGGCATTTTTCAAAGATACAGGGTCATCTGCTGAATGAAACACCTTCACAGGCGGGTAACCTGCCTGTGTAAGAAAAGCGTTTACAAGAACACCGTTGGCATTCCTTACCTGCCCCGGCCCGGGTATGTGAACAGGCGGAATTACTTCGGATCCAGTTGTAAGAACACTAACTGTCGGAATTCTGTAAACACTGAGAGTCTCACGACCTGCCATGGCAGCAATTCCTGTTTCCGACGGTGTAACAAGAGTTCCCCTGGGAAGAACTGTCTGACCCTGCGTAATATCTTCCGCCCTGTAGCAGATGTTTGCTCCGCTGTCAGGCATCTTCTGAATTGTCAGTACGCCGTCTTCAACCTGTGTTACTTCGACCATAACAATTGTGTCGGCACCTTCCGGAACTGGTGCACCGGTCATAATAGCTGCGGCAAAACCGTCGGATGATATGGGAGGAGGTTGTGTACCTGCCGGAATTTCGCTTACAAGCCGGTAGCTCTCCGCCACTCCCCGAAGGGCAAAACCGTCTACTGCACTTCTGTCAAACGGGGGCATTTCAATATCGCTGACCACATCTTCAGCAAGTATTCTTCCTGCTGCTTTTTCAAGCCCCAGTATTTCAACCACAGGAGATGGAGTTTTCTTTAATACAGTTTCCAGAGCCTCTTGAACACTTATCATTTCAATTTTCCTCTTCCAGATGCTTCGCTGCATCGGCCATTGCTTTCTCCAGGAAATGGTACTTCTTAAGAAGCATGGTTGCCACAGGGGTCAGCGAGCTGCCTCCACCTCCGGCTCCTCCCCGGCTTCTTCGTATAAGTTTCATCCCCAGCTTTTTTTCTGTGTTGGAGACAAGAGTCCACACCCTTCTGTACTGTATTCCAGTGGATTTTGAAGCGGAAAGTATTGATCCGGAATCCCGGATGGCTTCCAGAAGTGATGCCACTCCCCTTCCAAACACAGGGTTCCCTCCGCTCTCAAGCCACAGTTTCCATCCGGGATGCACAGGGTTGAAACCCGGCAGACCGGCAACAGACAGAGCAAGACCAACAATTTCAGAAGGGACAGTTTTGAAAGGGCCAGTAACAAGTACATCCGCCACGTCTGAAAGCTCCGGGCTCTTGGGTCGTGGAACATCGCCATCAATGTAGATCAGTGTGGAATCGGCAAACAGGCTGGCAGCTGTATTTGTTTCCCACACAGCCACATCATGCTTCGATTCATGAAATGGAAGCTTTCCCTCAATATCACCAAGTGAGCCGTATTTCAGAATACACACCTCAGATGCCCCTGCAGCATGGATTCGCCAGGTATCGCTTTTGCTTTTTCCCGGCCCTCTCTGAATTTCTGCTCCGGCGGAACCGTGTTTTGCAAGTTTGCAATAGGCAACAGAATAACCACTGTCATGAAGCATTCTGACCAGCTCGCAGCACAGAAGCGTTTTACCCAGTTTTCTGCCTGCAGCTGCAACAACTATATTCCGAGTTATGAAACTACCTCCATTATTAAATGCAATAGATTTCGGTATGCCCTGTAAACATAAGGGAATACCACTGCACCCAACCAGCGGAAGAGTATTACATGAGTAACGATTCATCTTTCAGGATATTGCGGTCTGAGTTCATTCCATCTGTAAGAAGTACGGTAACAAAGGCTGTTCATCTGAAAAGCGGTGCTGAATTCATGCATCTGCACTGCGATGAAGAGCGCGAGAATTTCTTTGCTGTATGCTTCAAAACACCGCCGCCTGACGATACAGGTGTTCCTCATATCATTGAACACACTGTTCTGTGCGGATCAAAAAAGTATCCAGTAAAAGATCCGTTCATGGAAATGGTAAAGAGCAGCATGGCCACTTTTATAAACGCCATGACATTTGGCGACAGAACAATATACCCCTGCGGCAGTTTGAACGAAAAAGATTTCCGCAACCTTATTTCCATATACATGGATGCCGTGTTCCACCCTCTTTTGAAAGAAGACTTCTTCATGCAGGAGGGTTATCGGACAGACTTCGAGACACCGGGAGACGCAGACAGCCCTCTTGTTCACAACGGTGTTGTTTACAACGAGATGAAAGGTGCCTACTCTGACCCCGACAGCTACATTGAGCGGGAGCTGTCAAGACTTCTGTATCCGCATGGATCATGCGGCAAAGACTCCGGAGGAGATCCTCTGTCGATACCTTCTCTTACATACAGCCAGTTCAGCAGATTCCATTCCGACCACTACCACCCGTCCAACTGCTGTATTTTTACCCTTACGCAGATTCCCTTTGAGGAGATGGCCGGATTTCTGGATGAAAGACTGGAGGGGTTCACTGCTTCCACCTGTAAACCTGAAGAAATTGCACAGCCCAGACTTGCCGAACCGGTACAGAAAGATGTTCCTGTTCCCGGGGGCAGTGAAAACAACTGCACAGTTGCCAGTGCATGGATGGTCAACAACGCTGGAAATCCTGCTGAAACCCTGGCTTTTTCCCTTCTGGAAGATGTTCTTCTAGACGACGATTCTTCACCGGTAAAAGCCGCTCTGCTCGACTGTGAGCTTGGCACTGGCCTTTCAGGGTGCGGATACGACTCTGACCCAGTTCAAAGAAACTTCGTGATCGGGCTCAAGGGAGTTGACAGGGAAAATGCCGATACTGTTTTCGATCTGATTCAAACAACCCTTAAAAAGCAGGTAGAAAGTGGGCTTAACCCTGTACTTGTGAAAAATATGCTTCATCGCAAGGAATTGAGTCTAAAAGAGATAGGCTCTAACTGGCCTTTTTCCGTTATGTCCACTGTAAGTGCTGCATGGACCCACGGTGAAGATGTTTTTAAATCACTTGATCTGAACCACCTTCTAAAAACCCTGAAAAAAAGTATGAGCGACAATCCTCAATTCCTTGAAGAGATGATTGAACGACACCTCCTTAACAACTCTCATAGAATCGACTGTGTCTTTTACCCTGACGAGGATTACTTCAGAAAACAGGAGGAAAACGTTACCAAATCCCTTCGTGAAAAAAAGGAAGCAATGTCTGCGGAAGAGCTCTCGGAACTTGCAGAAAGCTCAAGAAAACTGGCTGCTTCCATGGAAGAACCCAGTTCCCCGGAAGCTCTGGCTACTCTTCCCAAACTAAGCATTTCCGATGTGTCCACAAAACCGCCATCTGTGTTTCACACACAGGAATTCGCCGGCACCAAGCTCTTCCTTCCAACAGAAATGCAGACTGCCGGAGTTTGCTATGCCGACATCTGTTTTGATATGTCGGAACTGCCTGCGGATCTCATAGGTCACCTTCCGTTTTTTGCCAGTTTTATTACCAGAACCGGTGCCGAAGGAATGGATTACCTAAGCATGGCAGAACAGGAACTGGCTTGCTCTGGAGGTATTGGTGCCTCTGTCAACTCCATCTCCTCCACCGCAACTTCCATCGATGAATACAGAATAATCCTTAAAATGGACGGGCACTGTCTTGAACAAGACCTTCCGGCAATGCTTGATGTGATGCAGAAGAGGCTTCTCAGCCCGGAACTGAACAACAGAGCAAGAATCATAAGCGTCGCCGCCGAGCTTGCTGAACACTCACGAAGCACCGTTATTCCCAGAGGGCATGTTTTTGCAACACTTCAGGCTCAGGCAGGTTTTTCGGCAGCTCTGTGGGCAAACAACCTTATACATGGGATTCCTATGCTGCAGCAGATTGCCTCGATTAAACAGGACACCGTTGAAAAAGAAATTCAGGCGCTCAAGGCCATCCATGATCACCTCACGAAAAAAGCTCCTCAGTTTATGGCGTGGACAGGTTCTGCAAAAGCCGGGAAAACAGTTTCAAACTGGTTTGGCAGCCTGCCTGGATCAAACGGTAAGCTTAAGAAGCACACACCACCAGCGTTTCCCGCTCAGCCGGCGGGAACAGGTGTGGTTATTAATGGTGGAACATCGTTTGCAGCAGTAGCACTGCCGGGTCTGGCTGCCAGCCATCCCCTGCACAGTGCTGGCTTTGTAATGATGCGTATGCTGTCTGAGGGCTTCCTCTGGGACGAAATCAGGGTGAAGAGAGGCGCTTACGGTGCCGGATCGAATCTTGCAGGAACCTCTATCAATTTCTATTCATACAGAGACCCGTCCCCCGCAGACAGTCTGCAGGTCTTCCAGAATGCAATCCGAACGGGGTTTCAACAGATCGACCTTAGCCCCAGGTCCCTTGAGGATTCAATAATAGCCAGTGTAAAGGGCATGGACCCTGCAGTTCGTCCGTCCATGGCCAATGGTCTGGCAATAATGAGACACTTGAAGGAAATCCGTGTGGAAACAGTTGCGGAACACAAAACACGACTTCTTTCAGTTGATGCTTCGCTGATAAAGCAGTTCGCAGAGCTGCTTGAGAAAAGAAGCTCCAATTCGAAAGTCTGCGTTGTCGGAAACAGAGGTATTCTTGATTCCACGGGTATAGATGAAAGGGTTGAGCTTTAAGGAGATAATTATGGATGTTGCATCACTGGTAATTGGTATTATTTCAGCAATAGTGGGATTCATACCCTGCGTGAATGTACTCGTGTTTCTACCTGCCCTGGCCGGGCTCATCCTTGGAATCATTGCTTTCAGAAAGAACCGTGCCGCAGACCTTCCAGCAGGCGTCGCACTTACAGGCATAATACTTAACTCGCTTCCACTTCTGGTAATGCTCGGCTTCGTAATTTTTGCCGCAGTTAACGGCGACGTAAACTCGATAAGTGAGATGACAATACAATAGCTTCAGCACGGCAGTACAGAACGTTTAATCTGATAATACTGGGATTTCTTCTGTATGTTCTTGTATTCACACTGATCTCACCTCTGCTGGAAAAAGCCTTCCCCCCAGTCATGATGTGTTACTACAGGGAGATTACCGGTAATCCATGTCCGTTCTGCGGCCTTACAGAAGACATGAGCTGCACTCTTGAGGGCGATACAGGCCACAAGCTTGTAAACCCGCACTTTCAGTTGTTTCTGCTCGTTTACAAAATAGAGTGGGCAGTTAGAATTCTGCTCACTGTTCTCTCTTTCAAGCTATCCGGGAAAACTCTGCCTGCGGTTGATACCGCCTTTCATCTTGCTCTTGGGGCAATGGTTGTCTGCTCCGTATAGAATCATGTCTTTCTGAAATCAACCAGAATATGTATAAATAATACCCTGTTTATTTCAGATACACACACATTCCAGAGGTTGTTGCATGTGAATCAGACAGTGTTATCAGATAGCAACCTGCAGGAACCAGATCATCAGGTTTCCACACAGAAAGATGTACACCAGAGGAAACAAAATCGCCAACAAGCCTCTTTACCAGCCTACCCGAAAGATCGAACACAGAAAGTTCAACAACTTCAACGTTCGAAACCTCGAAACTAATGCTCAATTCGGAATAGAAGGGATTGGGATAAAATTCAAACCCGGCAACATCCGGAGTCTCCTCAAACTCAATACCAGTCTCCGGTGCATACTTTATCAGAAAGCCCTGATTGCCGGTTTC
>CAZRXU010000096.1:0-9973 GCA_964604135.1 uncultured bacterium
ATTCATATGTCAGAGGAAATCCAGCCCTGGGTTCTACGCTGGTAAGGGCAACAGCAATCACTGTTCCAGAGCGGTCATTGAAAACATCTTTGCTGAGAACCAGTACAGGTCTTTCCCCTGATTGTTCGTGCCCGATTGCAGGATTCAGGTTAGCCCAGAGAATATCACCTCTCAGTATTCCGGCCATGATCCAAGCTCACTATCCATACCTTCCTCGGCCAAAGCTATTTCCTCTTCAGGATTCAGCTTTGCACATTCCCGTGCAAGACGGTTACTGTATCTCTTCTCGAGCATTTCACTGACTGCATTTTGTATGGCTCTACTTCTACTGGGAAATTCCGCTTTTGAAACAAGATCATCAATTTGATGAAGCAGCTTCTCATTCATGCTGATAGCTATTTTTGCTGTGCTCAAGCAAACCACCTCCGGTAATACCATTTGTCATACCTCTTGTATTGTCAAGGGTAAACAACAATTGTTCATAGGATACTCTATCGCCAATTGTGAGAATACTTATCTATAGGAGTTTGGATTTCGAGCAAAGAATGAAACCGGAGAACTTCCTGAGGCTATTGTTAAAAGATGGAGTGGCTCTACGTTCCTGGATCAATGATTTCAGCAGCAAACGTGACTCGATCGAGAACGGTACAGATTGGTCGCTCAGACTAGAGAATAAGGGTTGACAAGCGGTATCAATATTGATACTATACTTTATGGCAAAGATTGAAGAACTGGTAGAAGCAATACGGAGGAATCCCAGGGATGTTTCCTTCCAGGATTTGCTGAAGGTTTGCAAACACTACTTCGGAGAACCCAGGCAGTCGAGATCAAGCCATGTTGTTTTTAAAATGCCATGGCGAGGCAAAGTCTTACCAGGTTAAACAGGTCCTTCGAGCCATAGAGAGGTTGAGCAAGACAGATGCTGTTGAAGAATGATCTTTACACATACAGAGTAACACGGTCAGAAGAGGATCAGGAGTATGTTGGTCTCTGCACCGAATTCCCCAGTTTAAGCTGGCTGGATGAAAGTCAGGAGCTTGCACTTAAGGGGATACGCGAGCTGATCTCAGATACCATCAGGGAAATGAGAGAGAACAAAGAGAATATTCCGGTTCCTTTTTCAACAAGAAAATACAGCGGGAAATTTATGGTGCGGATTCCACCGGAAGTACACAGGAGACTTGCAGAGCTTGCAGCTGAAGAAGGTGTAAGCATCAACAGGCTGGTAAGTGCCAGACTGGCAAAATAGAACAATACAGATCATCTGCATTTGCCCCATCTCAGTTTGAAAATACCAGTATCTCTGTGCCTGCTTCACAACTGACATTGGCCAGTTGAAGTGCTAGATTTCATTCTCTGACCTGGAAAGGAACGGGATGAAAGCATCGGGTTTGTCGTCAATCTATTACAGGTTTATTGCACTGGCAGTTAAGCTGGCACGGAGCGGTTCAGGCGTGGAGAGAATATCCAATTGGGTTTCAGCTCTGCGCGGCAGTGTTTCCTCATCTCGGAACAATCTGTACAACGATCACCTGAAGCGTGTATTTCCGGATAGGGACAGGAAGTGGAGAGCCGGGGTTCTTTCAGGGTACTGGAAAGTGCATGAAAGAAACCTGTTTGCCCTGTTTTATTTAAAGAAGAAAGTTTATGCGGATATTGGGAACGGGGTAACCTGGGAAGGCCGGGAGCACCTTGATTCAGCTGTAGACTCTGGAAAAGGGCTGCTGCTGCTTGTTCCCCACTTCGGAGACGAGAGAAGTCTGCATGTTATTCTGGGAATGGAAGGGTACCCTGTTGATGTTATTACCAGCAGGTACAGTGATATGCCCCGTTATGCAGCTGAGAGCAGGCTTTCTATTGGAAGAAGATGGAACACACTGCACTTCCCCGATGAGAATCCCAGATGGATGTACAGAACCCTTCAGGCAGGCAGAATAATTCACTACGCACCAACTGCATACGGAGGGCCCGGGGGAACCTGGATACAGAACTTCGGAGTGCCTGTTCTGGTTCCTTCAGCGCCGTGGAAACTGTGGAAGAGAACAGGGTGCAGTGTTCTTCTGGCCTCATGTGTTCAAACACCGGATATGGGGTTTAGTTTGCGGTTCACCCCTGCTGAAACTGCAGATGATAAGACTGATTTTGCCTGTGCAACGGCTGAAGCCACGGAAAAGCTGGCCCGTGAGTTTCCCAATCAGTACGAGTGGAAGACCCTTCTTATACGTCACAGGGAGACAAACACAATAGCCAGAATCGGAAGAATTCCCGTGAATGAACGGGAACTTGAGCAGCTTGCTGTTCATGAAGATGCAGACCCCTCCAGAGTTTTACCTCTGAAGGGGGTTTTTGATTCGCTCAGTTAAAAGCTGTCTGCGCAGTCTGTGATCTTTACCTCATCGATCAGCATCCATGTGGGTACCGATACGGCATCGGGGCTTCTTCTGCCGTAGGTGTTGGATGTGTTCACACTAATGGTCTCTGATGAGATCTCAAGAACATTGCCGAAGATGTTATCGAACTGGTCGGTTATTCTGCTTGAGAATATCGGGCTTACGATTTTTCCCTTTTCTACAAGCACCGCACTGAACCGGCTGCTTCCTGTGAATATTCCCTTGCTCATGTTGGGTATGTTCATGTAGTGGATCGCCGGAATGTAGAGAACGCGGTCAATGCCTTCCACTGCTTCAAGGAAATCAGCAGGGCCACTGCCGGGCTGCATAACAAGGCAGCCAGCATTGGGTGTAGGCTTCTTGTTGTACTTTGAAGCTGTGTTCCTGTCGTACAGAAGACCTGCGAACTTGCCGCTCTCTATCATGGGGAGGGTCTTTGTAAGCATTCCGGAATCGCTGAGAGGCTGTGAGAAGATCTGATCGCTTGTGGGATCATCGAGAACTGTTACAGACGGGTGAAGTATCTGGTCACCTATCTTCTTGTCTGCAGTCCATGCCATTTTCATTTCCCAGGTGCGCCCGGCGCATGCTGACCACACAGCCATACTCATCAGCTCACCAACCGCCTGGGAACCAAGTACCACTTTGTAGTTGCCCGGTTCAACCTTGAAACCGGCGTGGTTTTCGTAAGTGGGAAGAATAGCTTTGAATTCTTCAATAGTTGCTTCAGCTTTGATGTCTCCAGCTTTCCAGCCCGTCTGCCAGCTGGCAAGCTCCCACATCTTCTCCGGGTGCTTGAGAACACACATGAACTGCTGGTCTGTAAGCCTGTGCCAGACATGGTTGTTGTTGGCAGTGGTAACGGAAAATGTTTCTGTGCTTCCGCTGGACCATGAGCCAGAGTAGTTGTAGTCTTCACCAACACTCTTGAAGATAGAACTGTATACCTGCTCTTTTACAGCAGGGTCCAGATGGTCAAGGGCCTCATCGTACTTATTCTGCAGCTCCACATTGCTTTCAATAACCGTAAGAACCGGTTCGAAATCCATCTCTGCCGATTTCGCGGCCTTTTCGGAAACCTTCAGAATGATATCGAACAGCTCCTCTGTGGAAACTATTTCACCGAGATGTGTGTGTGTACCCTTCTTACTGCCGTCAATAACCTCTATATCGATTCTGGTCAGCTCTTCACTGGTGTTAAGGCTTACCGAATTGTTACCGATCCTCATGAGATGGCTGTTCTCGTGGTGGTAGTGTATGGATGCCTTTATCCCACGGTCCCTGGCAAGGTCTCTTGCACCTGTGATCATGGTTCGGAGTTTATCGTTCATCATGATCTACTTCCTTTCTCCGGAAAGAACACTATCGAACTTGATCACAGGAACACCGTGTCCCAGTTCCATAACCTGATTGGGCTCGCCTTTACCGCAGTTCTCTACCTGCTCCACAACCCATGTAGACTGGTCTCCCACTGCAGAGAGGTTGTTGTAGAACTCCACGGTGTGACCCTGATAGGAAGGATTCCTGAGAACCCTGGTGATCTCTCCGTTCTTCACTTCCCATGCGATCTCGCATCCAAAGTGGAAGTGCTCTCTGTTCGATCCAATGGACCAGCTTGTGGGATTGTCTACAATTATTCCGTCTTCAGTGGTTTTGATGATGTCTTCCAGAGTTCCGTCTGATCCAGGCAGAATGTTGACATTTGTCATTCTGTCGATGGGGGCTCTGTAGAATGCTGTGGACCTGCTGGCACCTCCGCTTTCTGTAAACACTTCCCGTCCGGCTCTCTGGTTGGCTTCGCTGATCATGGCTCTTGATGTAAGGCAGTTGACCAGAACACCCTTGTCTATCAGAAGGTAATCACGCTCTGGTGTTCCCTCTGCATCAAACCCGAATGTTCCAGGGCTGTTCACTATTGAGCCGTATGCACTGACATTCAGCTTGTCTGATCCGTACTTCAGTTTTCCGAAAGAATCGAGATTCACAAAGCTGCCTCCTGCGTAGGAAAGCTCGTATCCCAGTATTCTGTCAAGTTCAAGGGGGTGACCAATGGTCTCGTGGACCTGTAGATGACCCTGACCGGGAAGAAGAATAACCGACCTAGTGCCGTATTCAAGCTCGGGAGCAGCGAGAATCTCCTTGAGTTCCTTCTTTACCCGTTCCGCGTGGCCGCTCCACAGAGCTGGGTTTGTAAGCATCTCCCAGCCCCTTGTACCGCCTGTCTCACACACCAGAGTTTTAGAACGCCTCTGCATCTGATTATCGGTGTCCAGAGCAAGAGCAGTCATGTGCGCAAATGTGTTGATGAGCTTCTTCATGGTGTAGGTACCCTCGCTGCTCCAGAAATGAATAATCATTCTCTGGAACTGTACCCTCAGCATTCTGCGAAGAATCCAGTCTTCGGTAAGGGATTCATCAACACTTCTGAGGAAATCCACCTTTTCCGAGAGACTCACATCAATGGGGTCAACCTGATGGGGAGAAGTATAACTGCCGGTGTGACCGGGCTTACTTCCCATATCAAGCCTGACCTTTACAAGCTTTGAAGCGGAAACCGCATTTGCCATTGCTCTGTCGAAACATGAATCCACATCGGCAGTACGGCTTGTTGCCGCGAAGCCCCAGGCCCCGCCGTAAAGCACTCTGACACCAAGTCCGCTTTCCACAGAAGTGTCATTGCCCTCCAGATTTCCATCGAGTAGAACAAGCATTTCAGAGCTGTCATCCTGATACCACCGGGCATCAGTGTACTGGGCACCGGAACCTGTCATCCGGTCAATGTTCCTGGTGACAGCTTCTTTCAAATCGCTGAATATCGACATGGAACCTTCTTTCAGTTTTCAGATTGTTGTTGTGTTTCAGCAAGTTCAAGCGTATCATTTTTGTGCAAAACCCCGGGGGAAACAACGCGGCAGAACACACCTTTTGCAGGCATAATGCACTTGCCTACTTTCTGGAAGATGGTGCAGTCGTCGCCGTGGCATTCCTTTCCCACCTGTGTAACTTCAAGACACAATCCACCGGGACCCGCAATAAGTTTTCCGGGAACCAGCAGAGTGATATCTATACCCTCGATCGTAATATTCTCTCCAAAATCCCCCGGCTTTATCGTCAGGTTGCTTGTTGATGCAAAGTACTCTACACTTTCCTGATCAAGCAGGCTTATCTGACGGTGCCAGTTACCTGCATGGGCATCATTCTCAAACCCTGCTTCAGTAACCCTAACCGATTCAACCGGACGCTTCTCCGTTCCCTTTTTGGGGGAAATATTCAGAGAAAACACTTTGAATTTTCTGGCCATTAACCTTCCTGTCTACTCCAGCGCTCTCTTAAACGGTGAAGAATTCAGAGCTGGCACAACAAGCTTTCTGTAGACCAGCCTCCACAATAAACCCATAAAAACAACAAACAGCAGCCCGCCGAGAATGTTTTCCATACTCAGCCAGTTGAACAGGCCGTGGGCAACCATTGAAAGCAGAAGACCGGCAACTACAACAAGAACCGGTCTGGCTCCTTTCCGCCCCTTTGCAAAGCCAAGGGCGGCACCGAAAAATGCCGAAAACAGCGCGTGGCCTGGAACGCTGAATACCGATCTGGCAAGAAGTGTAAACATGCCCATTTCAGGGCTGCCTCCGTGCCAGCTAGAAAGAACGTAGAAAGCGTTCTCACAGGCGGCAAAACCAAGTGCTGCGGAAGCGGCGTAAACTATGCCGTCCATGGGCTCGTTGAAGTCTTTTCTGGAAAACACCGTCCAGAACACTATAAGGAATTTTGCTGATTCCTCAATAACAGGAGCCCAGAGAACAGCGGCATACTGTGCAGGGCCCCATGGAAAGGGCAAGCCCTCAAATGAGGTACCAAGAGCTATAGCCAGAAGAATCCCCAGAAGGAAAGTTCTGAGTACCAGCTTCCTGGGCTCCGGTTCGTACTTGTCTGCTCTGTAGAAAAACCACAGCCATCCGAAGCCGGGGAGCACAGACACAAGAACGATGATCAGATACTGCATTTGCACTCCCTCTGCATTGAACTGCAGGTGCTAACCCATAAGTTCGGCAACATACCTTCCAAAACGGGCGGGATCCTCGGGTTTCAAACCCGAAAGAACCCTTGCAAGCTCAAGAAGCATTTCAACTCTGTCTTTGAAAGAATCAGAAGACTCACCTTCTGAACTCAGTGTTTCAAGTGAAGCCAGAATAGGATGGGCAGGGTTCAGTTCCAGTATTCTCTTTGACTCCGGAGCATCCTGATTCATGGCCCGCATCATCATCTTCATCATCTCTCCCGGGTCATCCTGTGCCGTAACAAGAATACATGGAGTCTCACGAAGTCTGGGAGAGAACCTGACACCTGACACTCTGTCGCCAAGAATGTCTTTGATAGACTGAATAAGCCCTGCATGCTCTTTTTCAGCCTTGTCTCTTATCTTCTTGTCTTCTTTCGAAAGGTCTTTTTCATTGGCCTCACTGGCCAGGTTAACAAACTTTCTTCCTTTGAATTCCGCCAGAGACTCTATGGCGAGAAGATCAACCGGACCGTGAAGCAGTAGAACATCGTTGTCTTCTGCAGCTTCCAGATGTGGAGACCTCTTCAGCTCATCGAGAGAAGCCCCCCCCAGATAGTATATGGAACCATCTTCAGGCAGTTTTTCGACGATGTCTGTAAGCAGTGTCTGCCCTTCTGATTTCGATGTATCGAAAAGAAGAAGAGAGGCCAGGTCTTCCCTACGCTCATAGTCGGAATAAACGCCCTCTTTCAGAAAATCACCGTAGAGATCAAAGAATTTGTCGTACTTCTTCCTGTCCTGCTCCAGCATCTCACTGAAGTGATCAAGAATCTTCCGGGTAAGAACCTTGTTTACAGTTTTAAGAACCCTGTCCTGCTGAAGCATTTCCCTGGAAACGTTCAGTGAAACATCCGGGCTTTCAACTACTCCGCGGATAAAATGCAGATACGCCGGCAGAATGCTTTCAGCCCTTTCCATAATCATTACCTTGCGGGCATACAGGCTGAGGCCGGGTCTTCTGTCCGGAATCATTATATCCATTCCCCTTGAGGCGGGAACAAACACAAGTGCATAGAACTCTGTGGTTCCCTCACCGTGGTACCAGAACCTGTCCATGGGCTCTGAGTAATCGTGGGTAAGGTGAGAGTAAAAGGTGTTGTACTCGGCATCATCCACATCAGACTGTGAACGGAGCCATACAGGGGTTCCAGTATTGATCTGGCTCTTTTTCTCTTGCTTGTTCCCGTCATCATCTGTTTCTTCCTTGAATACAAACACAGGGTTGCTTACAAAATCCGAGTAGTGCTTAACAAGAGATTCAATTTTCCAGCTGTCGAGGTACTCTGTGGCATCCTCTTTTATCTGAAGGGTAATCGACGTGCCCACAGGAAGGTCTTCAGCAGGTTGTATGGTATAGCTTTCCGTGTCACCGCTTACCCATACCCAGCCGGTATCCTCCCCTGCCCTTCGGCTGTGAACAGTAACTGTGTCTGCCACCATGAAAGCCGAGTAGAAACCCACGCCGAACTGACCGATAAGTTCCGGCTGTATTGCGTTGTTTGCCGCCTCTTCAAGGAATTTTATAGTTCCTGAAGATGCAACAGTTCCAAGGTTGTTTTTAAGATCTTCGTCGTTCATTCCGATGCCGTTATCTGCCACAGTAAGTGTTTTTGCCTCTTTGTCGAAGCTGATTACAATTTCAGGTGCGTACTCTTCTTCCAGAAGATCGGGTTCATCAAGAGCAAGATACCTGAGTCTGTCTATTGCATCGGATGAGTTGGAAACCAGCTCGCGGAGAAAAATATCTTTATTTGAGTAAAGGCTGTGAATAACAAGGTCGAGAACGCGCCTTGTCTCCGCTTTGAATTTCATGGTTCGTTTTTTTGACATACAGTCTCCTTTCTCTATCTTATTCTGCCCTCAAGAAACGGAACCTGGAAAACCTTCTCTGAAAAAATAGGGCCATGTCCGAAATACCCATCTTCTCCGAAAAGTTCCCCGTGATCCGCTGTAACAGTTATCCATGTGTTGGCCGGAACAATATCAAAAAGCTTCTCGAAAACTGTGTCGAGATACCTGACCGTGTCTACCTGACGGCCCCTGAGCATATCCATTTCCTTCTGGTCAAAGAACTGTTTTGCTCCGGTGGTGCTCTCTTCAATACATCCGTCTACAATGTGATCGTCAAGATGTTTAAACACTCCGTGAACCCCGCTTATACGGGGCCATTCGTTTTTGTCTTCCGTGGGTCTGGCATAGGGGTAGTGGGTCTCCCCCACGTTCAGCATGTAAAAACTGGGTCTGTCAGACGGGAACGTCATGAGGTCAAGCATAGCGTTCATATCGTTGTGTTTGTCCATAAGCCTGAAAGTATCGAATCCCCGGTTAACAGGTGTCATGCTGTTAAGAACCGGAAGAGAAACCATTGCGTGTGTTCTGTAGCCCATGGTTCTCTGAAGAAAATCCGGAAGCCACAACCGGGGAACAAGGCTTTTGAACTCTATGTTCTCCGCTCCAAGCCTCTCGTTGTACTTTATGAAATCGTGCTTGTAGTACTCGCTTGCAAAGACACCCCTGGGGCTTGTGTGCGGCATAAGACCCATTAACAGGTTGTAGTGTGAGGGGGCAGTCCATGTTGCATAACTGTACCTGTCTTCCACTGCACCGAGTTTCATGATGGTGGAAGGATCTGCCTCCATGAACGAATCATACCTGCAGCTGTCCAGCACAATTACAATGTAATTGTTCATGTTTTCGAACGGCGGTGCAGTTCTCCTGGTGTTCCCTGATGTATCTGCTTTTTTCTTCTTACTGAAAAAACCCAAACGGTACTCCTATCGGTGTATCTGTACAAATACCAGGTCACTTATTACCTCTTCAGACCAGATCGCACCAAGCTCCGACATCTGATCGGCCAGAGATTTAAATCCCGGTTCAGCCATTCTTCTTTCGTACCTGTAGTTGTTCTGAAGCATCACTACCGATCCTCTGCTTCCAAACAGTGTAACATCAACATCAAGAACAGCTATCCATGTAAGGCTGTCAACCTGTGTTGCACCAAATTCCCGTACGTAGCCCTCTAAGGTAACCATGTTGTCAAGGCTTGCCGCAGTTCTGAAAACTGCAGGGTACTTCCCGGAAAGAAGCAGATCTCTTGAAAGCAGTTCACCGAGCATTGAACCCGGCCTTGCTGCCCACCGGTTGCTGGAGCTTTCTGTAATTGTACCATCCATGCGCCTCACTACCATTCCAGACAGCTGATAGCTGCCTGAAGCATCAAGGTCTTTAACCCGGATAGCGCTGGAAAAAACAACATCACCGTTTTCCTGGGGAGCATCCCACTGCAGCTGCCATTTGAAAGACGGTTCCGAATCTCCCCCACCCAGGGGAACATTCACTGTAATACAGCTCGAGCTGACCATGAGAGCCGTCAGAAAAAGAGTTTTAGCTATTTTCATCTCCATACATCCTCTCCACTGGAGCTGGAGAAAAGACCTTCCAGCATTCTGTTGAGCGTTGGCAGCATAACGCTGATCTCGCGAAGTATCACTTCAGTATCGTCAAAAGTGCTTTCCATATC
>CAZRXU010000097.1:0-9932 GCA_964604135.1 uncultured bacterium
CGAAAAACCGAACGGTAGTCCCCGCTTGCAAGCTGATCCACCAGTTTCCTGGTGTGTATCTCTATTCTCTGTACTCTTCGAAACAGACTGTGAGCAGTTTCCATTTAGGCTACCTTTTTGTAACGGGAACCTTGTCGAGGATGCTGGAGAGCATCTCCTCGACGGTAACCTCTTCGGCTTCTGCTTCAAACGATCTCATTATTCTGTGACGCAGTACATCAGGAGCAACTTCTTTCACCAGATCGGGTGTAACAAAAGCCTGGCCTGTGAGCAGAGCCCTCGACCTTGCTGCTGCAAGTATTGAAAGAGATCCTCTTGGACTGGCCCCCACTGTAATAAGGTCTTCCAGGTCGCGGAGACGGTGCAGTTTTGGATGTCTGGTTGCGTCTACAATACGAACCACGTAGTCGAGAATGTCATCTTCAACCAGTATTTTTTTTGAAAGATTCTGCAGTTCAAGAAGCCTCTGCGGTGTAAGAACAGGAGAAGCCGAAGGCCTGTGGGTACCCCCCATTCTCTTTAGTATTTCTATTTCCTCGTCTGGTGTGGGATAGGTTATTATCAGTTTCATCATGAAACGGTCGATCTGAGCTTCAGGTAGAGGATAGGTTCCCTCCTGCTCGATGGGGTTCTGTGTTGCCATTACGAAGAATGGCTCAGGAAGCTTGTGAGTTGTTCCTCCAAAGGTAACCTGTCTCTCTTCCATCGCTTCCAGAAGGGCGCTCTGAACCTTGGCCGGAGCTCTGTTGATTTCATCTGCAAGAATCATCTGGGCAAATATAGGGCCCATTCGTTCTACGAATGTTCCCTTCATTGGCTGGTATATCATGGTTCCGGTAATGTCTGCAGGCAAAATATCGGGCGTGAACTGAATACGACTGAAATCAGCATTCAGACACTTCGAAAGTGTGCTGGCTGCAAGAGTTTTGGCAAGGCCTGGTACTCCCTCAATCAGTACATGTCCGTTTGAAAGAAGGGCTGTCATCAGCCCAATTCTGAACTCTTCCTGCCCGACAACCACAGACGAGAACTGTTTTCTTATCTCTTCCAGCATATAGGCAGCCTCTGTAACCTCTTTTTCTACCTGTTCAACTCTTTCTCTGGCCATCACAAATCCTCCCGGGCTGTATGAAGTATGGTTCTTATTTTTTCTTCGTACTCTTTCAGCTGATCAAATGTTCCAGCCTCAAAACGCATAACAAGCACCGGCTGAGTGTTGGATGCTCTGAGAAGCCCCCAACCGTTCTGAAACTCTACTCTTACGCCGTCAGTATCGTCTACCGGGTAGTTCTGTTCCAGAAGAAGCTGCTTCACTTTTTCTACAAGAACAAACTTTACAGAATCTTCACACTCTTCTCTGATCTCCGGTGTGGCCATAACCGATGTAAGATGGGCTGTAAGAGAAGACACAGGGCCTTCCGCCCTTTCAGCTATCTCCAGAAATCGCAGTGCTGCGTAAAGAGCGTCATCGTAGCCGTAGTACCTGTCTCTGAAAAAAATGTGACCACTCATCTCACCAGCAAGAAGGGCATTTTCCCTGTGCATTCCTTCCTTGATTATTGAATGACCCGTGGGAAACATCAGAGCCCGGCCTCCCAGAGATTCCACCTGTGAAAAGAACACACTTGAAGCTTTTACTTCACTTATAACAGTTGCACCTGGGTTGTCATTAAGCAGGGCCTCAGCCAGAACACACAGTATTCTGTCTCCGAAAATAATCTGTCCTTTCTCATCTACTATTCCAAGCCTGTCTGCGTCGCCGTCGAATGCTATTCCAAGATCACACTTTTCACTGAGTACAGTCTCTTGAAGAGTTTTTAGATTGCTCACCACGGTAGGGTCGGGGTGATGATTCGGGAAAGATCCGTCTGGATCACAGAACAACGGTACAACCCTGTGACCAAGCTGGGTTAGCAGATCTATCGCACAGTCTCCACCGGTACCGTTTCCGGCATCTACGGCGACTTTCAGGGAAACAGGAGGGGCAAATTCCGACCTGAGCCTGTCCATGTAGTGTTCGCGCACGGAAACAGTCTGCATCTCAACTTTTGTGAGTGTTACTTTTTCGGCAGCAGCCACCTGCTCTCTTATGGAAACAATGTCATCCCCCCACAGTGTGTGCAGCCCCTTCATGGTTTTAAAGCCATTGTACTCGGCGGGGTTGTGGCTTCCGGTTATCATTACAGTTATTTCCGGCTTCAGTGTGTGTGCGGCAAAGTATGTCATGGGGGTCGTCTGTTCCCCCAGGTCAAGCACGCTGCAACCGGCGGCAGATGCCCCTTTTGCCAGCTGGTCTCTTAATCTTATCCCGCTGGGGCGACAATCCCGGCCTATGGCAAAAACACCTCCAGCGGCCATCTTACCCAGAATATATCCGAGTTTTGATACTGTATCATTATCAAGATCTCTGTCTGCCACGCCTCTTATGTCATACTTTCTGAAAATTTCCCTGTTCATCTGTTTTCTCCAGCAATAGGAAGAATCAAAGTGATACTCCCGTGTTCAATGTCTACATTGAGCCAGCCGCCGTGTGATGAGGCAACCAGTCTTATAAATCCTGCCCCCGGCAGGTCCTGCTCTTCAGAAACTTCATGGTGCTCTTTACTCTCCCATTTCGATTCCAGTTCCATATTGTTATCAACTCTTAACTCTATGTTCATTACAGTACCTGGATCAGCCTTTTTCAGAATTTCTCTGAAAATTGATGAAACAGTTTCATACAATTGCGCTTTTCTACCTGAAACATTTACACTGCCGCATATCGCAACAGACATGGAAACGAGTTTCGCGGCGGCATCCTCTGCAATACTCATAGCTGCCTCAGAGACAATATCGTCCATGTGAACCGTTTCAGCTCCCATTGCCCTAAGAGATTCCACAGATTTGTCATCGCCCCCAGAAGATATTTCCTCGAACACGCTCATGATTCTTATGAGTGACCTTACCTCTTCCGAAAGATTGCGCAGATCGTAAAGAATGCTTTCCGGGATGCCTGTATCTACGCTCGCCAGCCTTTTAGATGATGTCTCAATCTTCTTCAGGGGAGAAAGCAGTACATCCCCTATACGGCTGAGAAAGCGGGATTTAAGTATTTCCATGGATGCCAGTTCGCGACTTGAATCTGCAAGCAGTTTTTCCAGTTTCTTAATGATTCCAGCCTGCTTCTCGTATCTGTAGTAGACAATTCCCATACCGGTAATCAAAACTGTGAATATTGCTGCAGCAAGTGAGATAGGCATCAGGGCAGCTCCTCTACAGCGTTTACGCTTACTGTGTTCAACCCTGTTATTTGCTTTATTGTGTTCAGTGTATACTCATCCAGTGTTACCCCGCCGTGGTTGAACATAACAGAAGGAAGAAACACTTTTTCTCCGGAAACACAGTTGTTGTTTATCGCATCTATTATATCAGTTCCGGAAAGAAGCCCTGCAACGCTTACCTCGGAGCCCATAAGTGAGTTTTCCACAGCAACAACTCTGTAGTCAGAAAGCATAAGAGCCTTCTGTATATAGGGCGCTGCCATTGTTCCTGTAAAAACTGTTCCCTCTCCGCAGAATTCTCTTTTCCCTGAGCCCTCGATCATCGCAGCCAGCAAACCTATACCATTGGATATCAGTGCGTTGCGGCCATAGAAACTAAGCGGCGGTACATCTTCACCTGTGATTGCGTAATACTCATCGGCGGCGTACACCCATGGGCTGCCTCTGTACCTAAGTGCTTTGCTCTGCCATCTTTTTACTGTGTTCAGCGTCTGTGCGGCCTGAACGGCAGTCGGTCTTGATAGAGGTTCAAGGCCTTCCCTCCACTTTGTAAGCCCAACAGGTACGATTCCGAGAATTGATACATTGCGTCTGGTGTAAAGATCAGCTATTGTGTTCTCGAGTTCTTCCCCATCGTTCCATCCGGGAACTTCAACCACTTGAGCCTGCACTTCAATCCCGTTTTCTGAAAGTTCGTCAAGAAGGGGAAGAATTTCAAGTGAACCAGGTAATCCCAGCAGTTTCCCTCTTAGAACAGCGTTTGTTGTCTGTACAGAAACATGCAGTGAATTAAATCCCCGTGCCATTGCTTCATCTGCCTGCTGCTGTGTAAGTGTGATATATGTTCCGTTGACGAATGAGTACCTTACATCGTCATCTTTTACATGAAGAGAGTCTCTAAGCCCTGGAGGCTGTTGATCAACGAAACAGAAAACACACTTGTTTCTGCAATTCCGTACTCTGGAACCATCCAGCTCTATTCCCCACGAAACGCCTGGTCTGCGCTTTAATACAACAGTTCTTTCCAGAGGCCCCCGCTTAATGAAAAGCGAAACACTAACCTGGGAAGATACGGCAAGCATATCAACCCAGTCTCGCACCGGGTAACTATTGCACGACACAACAACATCTCCTGCACGAAGCCCAGCTCTGGCAGCAGGTGACACAGGTTCTATTCTCAGAATGGATGTTCCGGGGAAAGACATTTATTCCAGCTGAAGCGCCTTTGCCATAACCGGATCCAGCTCAACTGCGAGTTTCATCTCCGCTTCGGCGTGACCGCTTCTTCCCGTAAAATCGTAAACTCTGTACAGGTTGACATGGAAACCTACAATTGAACTCTTGTTGTCTACTGTTGAAGCAAGAACAAGCCCTTTGCGGAAATGATCTTCAGCTTCATCATATCTCTTCATATCAAATGTGCATCGCCCCAGCATCTCTCTGGCCTTGATTCTGAAATCGGGGCTGACCAGAACCCTCTCAAACTCCTGAATTGCTTCCCTGAAAAGCCCCATCTCCCTGTAGGCGATGCCGAGGTCGAAATGAGTTGCATAGTCTTCATTTGTTATACTGGAGTCGACACCTCTTTTGAATTCCATGATAATGTCTGCTAGAGCTTTTTTCGAGGTATCCATTTTAATGTTGTCGATGTCATCAAGAATATCTGCCACACCGGTAACACCAGATTCGCTGTGTTCACTTGGACGCAAACCATTGATAAGCTCCAGGGCATCTTTGTAATCCGGGCATACTTCAACAGCAGCTTCAAGTGAAGCAATAGCTTCATACTGGCTGTCGTTCAGAAGGTAAGCAACCGCCAGACGATAGAATGCTCTCGACTGACCCTCTTTGTCGATGGTGTGCCGGATCCTGACTATTTCCTTGGCTGCAGACAGTGATTCCGGACAGATGTCAAGAACTCCCTCAAGAAGTTCAAACACCATGTAGTCTCTCTCGTCGTTTCTGTAAATTTCTGCAGCTCTGAGGTAAGCCCCCACAGCTCCGTAGAAATCACCCACGTCCAGAAGAAGGTTAGCCATTTCTATGTAGCCAAGAGCATCGCCTGGGTCTCTTTCAAGACGATTGCGCATATCTGCAACCTGTTTTGAAAGAGCCTCTCTCACCTGCCTGACAGACACCAGATTCATGGAAACAAGTACATCGCCCAACCTTGCATCCTCTGGACCTTCTGTCTGCTTCTCCAGTGCCTCAAGAACATCTCCAGCCTTCAGAAGACCGCAGGCTACAAAGTACTCTCCGATTCTCTGGGGCCCAGCGTTTTCAAGCTCGGTCATACTCCAGTCTTCATCATCATCGTGTGTAATATCTTTGAGTATGTCGTCCGAGGACTCGCTTCTACCCTTCTGAATATCATTTTTATCGAATGAAAGATTGTTCTTGTTTGGTACGACATCCTGTTCCAGGTCGTCCAGATCTCTTTCAACAGCAACAGATGTTTCAGGGGGCTTCTCTAAGAAGTCAGAAAGGGATTCCAGTTGAATATCTTCAGATGATTTTTTACCATTCTGAAGCAGGTCATCCTGATCAAACGAAAGGTTGTTCAGCAGCGCGCTGCTGTCAAGTTCAATTTTCTCTTCAGACGGCTTCTTCTTTGTCGGCTTTTTTCTGGGGGCAGGGTGAAGTTTTGCCTGGAGTTTCTTGAGCATCTGCGCAGCTTTTTCAAAATCAGGCAGATTTCTTTCCATGGAAATTGAAACCGCGTAGTCAAGAAAAGCTTCGTTTTTCTGCTTGTACGCAACCTTGACAAGATTATTTACCCATTTAGGAGATTCCGGATCAAGAGCAGTAAGTGCTTTCAGCGCACCTGCGACTTCGGGCAGGTCCAGAGAAGGTTTACCCTTCAAGTAACTTACATATGATTTGCGGGCCTGCTCGCGTTTGTCCTGCTGACTGAAACAGTTCGCCATTATGAGATGGGCTTCAATTTCATCCGGAAACGCTCGTATAATTTTTCTACAAATAGAAAGTGCCACCATTTGAAGGCCTTCATCACTGTAGAGGTTTGCAGATGTAAGAAAGTGTTCTTTTGCCTTTTCGTCCTGTTTCAATTTCAGAAGAATATCACCTATTTTGTTGTGAACAGACGCGTCCTGGGGATCTTCCTTCACAACCAGGTTAAAAATCTTCAGCGCACTATCCAGCTTGCCCTTCTGTACCAGATCGTGAGCTTTCTTTTTAAGTGAGGTGACATTTTCAGTCATTACTGGCAGACTCCCCCCGTTTTTATCCGTGTTCTAGGTACTATATACCTTTAGACCGGCACAGTACACCGCCACAACATCCGGATTACCCAAATGGTACGGTATTGTTCTAAAATCGTCACAGTTCCAAACAACATAATCTGCGTCGTATTCTGGCACCAGACGACCTTTGCGATCTTCCATACCAAGTGCTGCAGCACCATTTACAGTTGCGGACACCAAAGCCTCCCCAACAGTAAACCCACACTGGCATACAGCAAGGCTAACAATAAGCGGCATTGAGTCACAAAAGCAACTTCCCGGATTAAAATCTGTGGCGACAGCAACCGTTGCACCGGCATCCAGAAGTTTTCTTCCCGGGGGAAACGGTTTCTTAAGAAACAGAGCAGTTCCGGGAAGCAGTGTTGCAACAGTACTGCTGTTTGCAATGCGGCGAATGTTGTCATCCGATATTGAAAGAAGATGATCCGCGCTTGCGGCACCGGTTCTTACAGCAACAGCAGCTCCGTCTGTATCGAAGAATTCGTCTGCGTGTATTTTCAGTGAAAACCCCTGTTTTGCTGAAGCAGAAAGATATCTCTCGGCCTGCTCCGGTGTAAAAACACCTTTCTCACAGAATATATCTACGAATTCCGCAATCCCCTGCTCTTTTACCGCTGGGTTAACTGTATCAATCAAATAATCTATGTATTCGTCAGGTTTTCCAGCAAACTCTTCCGGAACCTCGTGGGCACCCATGAATGTTGGAACTAAGGTTTGAGGAACTTTTTCGGCAACACGACCAGCCACATCAAGACACCTTAATTCTGTTTTCAGATCCAGCCCGTAACCGCTTTTAACCTCAACGGTAGTTGTGCCGCATGAAAGCATTATTCCAAGATGATGTTTCATGTTGCTTTCCAGCACTTCTTCCGAGGCTGCCCTTGTCTTTCTTACGCTGTTGAGTATTCCACCGCCAGCAGCCGCAATTTCTCTGTAATCAGCTCCTGCAGCCCGCATCGCGAACTCTTCCTGACGGGTTGCACCAAAAATAGGATGGGTGTGCGAATCAACAAAACCGGGGGTAACAACGCCACCCCCGGCTGAAACAATTTCAGTATCGCTCGAAACTCTGACCTGCGCATCCATTTCCACAGCAGGCCCGGCCCACAACACTTTTCCGTTTTTCACACACAAAACGGCATCGCCAACAAGACCGATTCCGGCATCTCCATTGCCATTCATGGTTAGGAGCTGCCCGATATCCCTCAGAACAAGATCAGCTCTGGCTCTCACCGGAACTTCAGGCTTCTGGGATTATGGAAGCAACCTTTCTGGCTCCCATGCGGTGGAATTTAACACGACCCTCTATCTTTGCAAAAAGGGTGTCATCGCTTCCTTTGCCCACATTAAGACCAGGATGGATTCTTGTACCCCTCTGGCGTACAATAATGGTTCCCCCGCTTACATACTGCCCAGAGGGTGCCTTAACACCAAGCCTTCTTCCAGCAGTGTCCCTTCCATTCCTGGAACTGGAGGACGATTTTTTATGTGCCATTTCACTACCTTTCTATCTGAAACCGTATCAGTCTGCAACAACCATCCTGGTGGATGCAGAATGCCCACCAGAAGTATACCTCACCTGATATACCCCCGCAGGAAGTGTTTCACCGGCATTGAACGTATGGTTTACAACACCGGCGGAAATGCTCTTTTCATACACAGTTCTACCGGAAATATCATAAATTATTAACTTTCCATCAATACCCGTGTCTGGAATAGAGAAATTACATGCATATGTAACCGGATTGGGGGCAACACATATACGGATAAATACTTTTTCAGAACATGATTCTTCTATCCCTGTACTAAACACAAAGTTTACAGGGATCATTTCTTCAGAGCCTACAACCACACCATTCTGTGACTGTGAGCCAATCCCGGCAACTGTAGCGACAACGTTGAAAGTTCCAGGTACTGTCGGCTTTGAGTATCCACCATCTGCAACATCAGTTCTGCAGAAGCGCAGTGCAGTGGAATCAAATCCATCTGTTTTCTCTACTTCTATAAGGGCATCCAGAGGGTTGCCTGCGCCGTCAAGAACAGTGCCGTAAATACCGTACGTGCTTGTTATGCAGAATTCCAGCATTGGCATGTAGTTGGCGTTTGCAATGCCTGGCCAGTCCGGATCTGACTTAATTTCAGAAACTTCTATAGTGTGATCAACTGTTCCCACTTCGCCGTAAGACCAGTCGTTTACATCACCTTCCGTTGCATACCATGAAGCCCCTGGAATCCACAGAATGTAGCTTCCGTAGTAATCAATGATGCTGGGATGGTTTACATAGGCATTACCCTGCGCAGTTACAAACTCGAGATCCTGGATAGTAGCAGAGGTACTGTAGTTCCACACTGCGTTAAAACACTCCGCTCCACTGTGAAAAGAGAGACCTGTGGCAAAGTTGTTGATATAGTTGTTCTGCGCAGGCCAGCTCTGCATGGTAAGATCGCGTATTGCAACACTTTCAGGCCCCTGCCAGTAGGAAGAAGGGTTCATATAGCTGAAGTCACGGTTAAGGTCTACACTGTTCGCATTGTATCTGTCATTGCTGACGTAACCATCAGGATTAAGAACGCAGATCACCCAGAGTTCAGAGTTGTCTACAACGTAGGTGCACATGTCGCTTGTTCCGTAGTTGTCTGTAAGAACTTCGAGGAAATTCAGCACAGACATACCGGCAGTTTTTTCGTCTCCGTGGATGTTACCGGTTATTCTGATCTCAGGCTCTGCCTCGTCATCATTCACATTGTCGCTTACAACAACTGCATACAGCTCTCTACCCTGTACTGAACTGCCGATCTGTTCAATTCTGGCAATGTCCGGATGGCTGGCTACAACAGCATTCATTGAGGCATACACCTCTGAAATTGTCGGATACGCCACAATGGGGGCAGGTGTTTCTTCTCTGTACACTCTGTATCCCATGTTTTGAAGCGTTGTTTCCTGCTGTTCGTTTACGTAAAGCCGCACCCTTGATGGCCGGAAAACGGCTTCAATGTCGTAACCGTTGTCGTTAAAGAAGTCTATATCGATACTTGTAACTTCAGGTACGATAACAGAATTCCATTCTGCCACAGCAGCAGATGCCACAACAAGAATCAGTATGAACGAATATTTCAATTTGCTGTCCCTTCTGGGTCGAACGCATTGTACTTATACGGGGATGTGTAACTATCATGTACAGAGCAACCACAGTCAACCTTGCCACACGGTATCATAATTGTGTAGAATCGGGCTGCGGTCGGGGTGTGGCGCAGTTCGGTAGCGCACCTGCTTTGGGAGCAGGGGGTCGCTGGTTCGAATCCAGTCGCCCCGACCAGCATCTACCTCAACAAAACGCAATTTCTGACAGAATATCCGTCTGCTGTATCAAGCCGTACCAGATAACATCCACTGGACAGCCCTTCAGGC
>CAZRXU010000098.1:0-9852 GCA_964604135.1 uncultured bacterium
CTTCATCAACAGGTGAGGTACTGTGGAACAGGTGCAATTCCTCCGGGAACACTGTTCCCAGCGGAGTTTACCTGATAATGGTCGAGTCTGATGACATTGACACTTACACCTCAAAGGTGGTTGTGAGGTAGCAACCCCCTTCACCAGACCTTGAACAACCAGCCCCTGTCATTTGGCAGGGGCTGGTTCATCTTGCACAGCTTAAATCAGTACTGCACAAAATTCCGCATTTGTTCTGTTTTCTTCCTGATACCTGATTCTCCACTATTACAAAACGACTTGTTTCTGGCCACAGGTCGAATTCAATTCTCAGCCGGTTTTTCTGAACCTCAGCGTGGCTGTGGCAAGCAGTGCTGTACCGAGAAGAAGCATGGCCAGATAGTTAGGCCAGAGGATGCCAAGACCATTCCCTTTAAGAAACAGATCACGAAGGATTGTCATCATGTATCGCATGGGATTGAAAAGTGTGAAGAACCTGATAACAGCAGGCATATTTGCTATGGGAAAGGCAAAGCCGGAAAGAAGAGATGCCGGGAAAATCACGAAGAAAGCGCTGAGCATGGCCTGCTGCTGTGTGCGGCTGACTGTTGAGATCAGAAGCCCCATACCCAGTGTGTTCATAAGGTAGAGAACTGCTGCAAGAAGTAGCAGTGGCACACTTCCCTGCAGAGGGATGCTGAACCAGAACACAGCCACTGCTGTTACAACCAGCACATTCACCATACCGATAACACCGAAAGGAAGAAGCTTGCCTACTATGAACTCCCACCTCTTCATGGGGGTTACCATGATCTGCTCCATGGTTCCTATTTCTACTTCTCTTACAACAGCCATACTGCTCAGTATCAATGTGATAACCATCACCATCATAGCGATAACGCCTGGTATGTAAAAATTCCTGCTTTCAAGCATGGGGTTGTACCACGCCCTGGATTCGATGGCAACAGGAACCTGCTGATTCCTGCCCAGAATGGCAGCGGCATAACCGGCCGTTACCCCTGCAGACAATCCACGTGAACCGTCTGTTACAAACTGCATACTGCTGTTTTCATCTATAAGAATCATGGCCTGAACTTCACTCTGATCCATGGCGTACCACGCATCTCTGTAACTGCTTTTCCACACAGGAACAAAGATGCCCGACGCCACAAACTGATCTGCTACTGCCCTGGTTGCAGGCGTGTTGGCAAGGTCTACAATCGCTGTATCCACGCTTTTTACATCGGTGGTTACTGCGTAGCCGAAAACCAGCGTCTGAAATATGGGCATTACAAGGATAACAATACGCATTCTGGGATCTCTCAGTGTCTGAAGCAGCTCTTTCTTCAACATGAATTTCAGTCTTTTGCTCATTACCTGCCGTCCAGATTCAGTTTTAGCTTTTTCATGGTTGCAGCCAGAATAACCACTGTAAACAGCGCAAGAAACACCAGTTCTTTCGATGGAGCAGCGCCCCAGGTACCCTTCAGGAAAATGGTTCTGAGGAGAGACACGAAGTACGTGGCTGGAATCAGTTTTGTGATCGCCGTTACCACGCCTGGCATTGCCTTTATGTCGTAAACGAATCCGGACAGAATAAAGCCCGGCAGAAAGGTGATTATCAGAGAAAGCTGGCTGGCCAGAAGCTGGCTTTTCGCCCCGGTGCTTATAAGAACACCCACAGAAAGAGTTGTAAGAAGAAAAACAGCACTTACCCCTGCGAGTGCCAGAAGGCTTCCGTTAAGGGGTACCCCGAACAGGAACAATGCCATTACCACTGCCACCACAACATCTATAACGCCAATAGCATAGTAGGGAACCAGTTTACCCAGTATGAACTCCGCCTTTCGAATTGGCGTTGATATCAGCTGTTCCATTGTGCCGTTCTCCCACTCTCTTGCAACACACAGAGAGGTAAGCATTGCTGCTATTACATTCACAATGATGGCGATCAGGCCGGGAATAATAGACCAGGTGGTATCCATGGCCGGGTTGTAAGCTGTGATAATACTCACACCTGAAGACTGAGCTTCATTCTTCACAATACCACCGGCGTACATAATCGAGAGCCTTGCCATGTTGGAATCGCTGCCGTCTACAAGAAGCTGCACAGCCTGCGGCTGGTGCTCTGCTATCTTTTCCGCGTAGTCAGGAGGAATAACAAGAACTGCAGTTGCATGACCCGATTGAATTATGTCTTCAGTCTCCCGCTGAGAATGGCATACACCGGCAGGTTGAAAGGCCTTTGAATTCGTAAAATCACGGATCAAATCCCGAGAGGCTGCTGTACGGCTTTGGTCCCACACTGCCAGAGGTACATCTTCCACATTAAGAGACAGTCCATAACCAAAAAGAACAAGAAGCAGAACCGGTATTGCAATACCCATGGCCAGACTTCTGGGGTCCCTTAAAACATGTATGGTCTCCTTTTTTGCTATGGCACTGAAACGCTGTTTGTTCATTTTCTGTCTCCTGCCTGCTGAACAAGAGAAACAAACACATCTTCAAGTGTGTCCCTGCCGTTATTGCGCTTCAACTCATCGGGAGAACCAAGTGCGATTACCCTGCCTGCCCTCATTATGGAAAGGCGGTCACAGTACTCTGCTTCCATCATGTAGTGTGTGGTAACAAAAACAGTTGTGCCGTCATCAGACTTTGCCCTTATTGTTTCCCAGAACTTTCGCCTGCTTACAGGGTCAACCCCTGACGTTGGCTCGTCAAGAAACAGAATGTCCGGATTGTGCATAACTGCACTAGCAAGTGACAGCTGCTGCTTCCAGCCCACAGGAAGGCTGCCTGTCATTTTCTTTTCTCTGCCTGCAAGTCCGGCACTCTCAATAGCCCTGTTCACCGCATCTTTCCTGTTCTTCACGCCGTATATGCCCGCAAAGAAGTTCAGGTTTTCTTCTACGGTCAGGTCATCGTACAGAGAAAACTTCTGACTCATGTAGCCAATAAACGATTTTACCTTCTCAGGTGCTCTGGAAATATCAACGCCGCCTACAATACCCCTGCCCGATGTTGGCTTGAGAATACCGCACAGCATTCTTATAGTTGTGGATTTACCGGCACCGTTGGCACCCAGAAAACCGAATATCTCACCTCTGTTTACCGAGAACGAAATATCGTCTACCGCTGTGAAGTCACCAAACTTTCTGGTGAGGTTTTCAAGTATTACTGCATAGTTTTTCTTAGTCATATACTGTTTCCGATAGGTAAACAAAGGCGTCCTCTACTGAACCTTTCTGTTTTGTTATCTGTACCGGTCTTTTAACAGCTCTTCTTATGTCTTCTTCCGTTATATCGCCCATTACATGAACCTGCGAGCCAAAAACTGTGGAGACTGCCCTGGTCTCTGATGAGAGAAGGTTGGATTCTTCAAACGGGCTGCCCGACTTGAATTTGTAAACACCGCCTGGAATCAGGCTTACAATCTCGTCAGGTGTTCCCCTTGCTGTTATCTCGCCTTTGTTCATGAATACCAGTCGATGACACCTTTCCGCTTCATCGAGATAAGCTGTGGTCATGATAATGGTAAGACCTTCATCAACCAGCTTGTAAAGAAGGCTCCAGAATTCCTTCCTCGATACCGGGTCTACCCCGTTTGTGGGTTCATCAAGCAGCAGAAGCTCCGGTGTGTGTACAAGGGCACAGGCCAGACCCAGTTTCTGTTTCATACCGCCTGAAAGCTTACCTGCCGGTCTCTTTCTGAACTGTGTTAGGTTGCTCCAGTCCAGAAGTTTCTTTATTCCTGGTTCCTGCTGCTTCCTCTCTACACCGTACATGTCTGCGTAAAACCTTATGTTCTCTTCAACTGAAAGATCCTGGTAAAGACCGAAACGCTGACTCATGTATGCTATTCTGTCGTGTATTCTCTCTCTGTTCGATGTTGTGTTCATACCCAGAATTTCAGCTGATCCACTGTCGGGTGCAAGTATGGCTGCAAGAATTCTCATTACAGTGGTCTTCCCCGCTCCGTCTGGCCCCACCAGCCCGAATACCTCACCTTTTGTTACCTCAAAAGAGATTTTTTTTACAGCCTGAACTTCCTGAAAGTGTTTCGTCAAATTGTTAACTCTGACAATCACCGACATCAGAGGCTGATCTCCACATCCACCGGCATTCCTGCCCTAAACACGAAATCCGGATTGGGAACAGTTGCTTCAACCCGGTAAACCAGACTGGTTCTTCCCTCGCGGGTTTCCACCTGCGACGGTGTGAATTCCGCCTGGCTCGCAATGTGTGTAACTCTGCCTGTTGCAGTCTTACCGGTTTCGTCTGCAGAGTCTGCAGTTACGGTAACGATACTGCCTGTTTCAACAGCTGTAAGACAGGGCTCGGAAATGTAGAATACTGCCTTTACCGTATCCATTGCTGCTACTGTAACCATGGTCATTCCCGGTGCGGTGTTCTCGCCCTCTTCGATGTTTGTTCCGGTTACTGTTCCGGAAAGAGGAGAGGCTATTGCAGTCCACTCAAGACGCTGCAGTGCCAGTTCTCTGGCAGCTTCCGCCAGCTCTACCGCAGCTTCAGCAGCTTCAATCTCGGAAGACCTGGCTCCCTCTACAGCCAGTGAGTACACCTGGCTAGCAGCTGTAAGCCGCGTTTGAGCCTGAACAGCAGCAGTTTCTGCAGCCTGCAGCATCTGGCCGGAAACTGCTCCGGCCGAGAAGAGCTCTCTGGCTCTTGAAAGATCTTCTGCAGTTTGATTTCTGGCAGCACGGGCCGCTTCAACCTCTGACGATGCTGTGATTATCTGCTGCTGCCTGGTTCCGGCAACAAGAGTCTGAAGGTTTGCCTCGGCCATTGCAAGTGACGCGTCCTTCTGGGCAAGGGCAATAGAGTACTCTGTTCGGTCTATTTTTACAAGAATCTGCCCCTGTTGAATCATGTCACCCTGATCAACCATCCGCTGTTCCACTGTGCCGCCGACTCTGGCGGAAATTTTTACGTCAACGATCTCTATTGTTCCGGGAAAAAGGTTGTCGCTGCCACCACCGCATGCAAGTGCAAGGAGAATCGGCAGCATAAGCATTGTTCTGTTCATTTCTATCTCCTCACTATTCCGCTGTATATGATATCTCCAAGTGCTTCAGCAATCTCGGCAGGTGTAACAGGCCCCGGGTTTTCAGGGTTCAACTGCTGCCGCATTTCTGCAGTAAGAGAAAGTGTGAACACCGCCCCGGTTACCAGAAACTGAAGAGTAACAGGATCGACACTTCTAAAAGAACCTTCTTCCACGCCCATTGTTACCATAGAGCGTATGGTGTCCATGAACTTCCTTATTCCCTGAAGACCTTCTTTCGGCAGTGTTTTGCCGTTGCCTGCTATCTCCCGAAGAATTATTGAAGGCGTTAACCTGTTTTCAGCAGCATTTTCAGCAACTCCGGTAAGCATGGCAGCAACTGTTTCCGGTGCCGTATTTGTAGCTTCAATTGCTTTCAGCAGGGCATCGTGCATACCCTTCTGCCCTCTTAGAACAACACGCCTGTAAAGCTCTTCCTTGTCACCAATGCGGTAGTACAGCATAGCTTTGTTAATTCCTGCCCGCCTGGCAATTTCATCGACTCTGGCCCCGCTAAAGCCCTTTTCCGCAAATTCCTCGGCTGCCGCGTCTAGTATAGATTTTTCATCCATCTTCTTTGTGGACATTTTTCCTCCACTAACTATTTGGTCTAACCATTTAGTTAATTATAAAAAGACCATCTCTTTCTGTCAATGGCCTGACCTTTCCCGGCAATCTCACACTGCTCAATACTGAAATCATATATCGTAAATACGAGTTTTTACGGCAGTACTGTCTGTATTAGTGCACGCACAGAGATACATACTTTTCTCCGCTATATTTTAGGGAAATAACATTGATGTTCTCTACCTGCTGAATTGTTTACATTGCTATTTCATTTGTTATCATTGACTTTTATCGGTGATAGCTTGATATTTTGTATCTGTCAACAAATTGTTACCAGCTACGCAGACAGGCGGTCAGGCTGATGCTGGAGGGGGTTATCATGAGGTTACTGCTGTGTATTCTTGGTGTGTTTTCTGCTGTCGCACTTTCAAAAACTGTGGTTCAGAACGACTGGTCCGGGGGAGGTGGTGTTCCAGGACCTGTCTTCAACTGGGAAACCGAGTACAATACATCCACCAGCATTAATGACAACAATGGCACTGTTCGGCTGGAGGCTGATGTTCCAGAGTATTTAATCAGCAGTAACTTCGACGGTGCTGTGGCTGTTTTTGCAGCCGATCTTGACTCGGACGGAGACCTGGATGTTCTTGGGGCAGCCAAAACTGATGATGAAATTTCATGGTGGGAGAACATGGGCTCGGGAACCTCGTGGAACAAACATGTGATAACACACAGTTTCAACGGTGCCATGTCTGTTTATGCCTGTGATGTAGATGGCGATGGTGATATCGACGTTCTGGGAGCGGCAAAGGCTGCTGATGACATCATCTGGTGGGAAAACAAAAACGGGTCTGGTACATTATGGGCCGAGCACACAATAGACAGTTACTTTGACGGTGCTATGTTTGTTTTCGCAGCAGATGTAGACGGTGACAACGACATTGATGTGCTGGGGGCAGCCAAGGCAGCTGACGACATCACCTGGTGGGAAAACACAAACGGGGCTGGTACAGCGTGGACTGAGCATACGGTAGACGGCACCTTCGATGGTGCCATGTCTGTTCACGCAGCAGATATAGACGGAGACGGAGATATTGATGTACTTGGTGCAGCCAAATCCACCGCCAACGATATCACCTGGTGGGAAAACAAAAACGGGTCCGGTACCGCGTGGGCTGAACACACGGTAGACGATGAATTCGATCACGCCAATTCCGTCTGTGCTGCTGATGTCAACGGTGATGGCCACACAGACATTCTGGGTGCTGCTGAATATGCAGATGAAGTCACATGGTGGGAAAATGTTAACGGGTCTGGTACTGTCTGGGTTGAACACAGTATAGAGGACGACTTCGATGCTGCTCTATCCATACACACAGCCGATATAGATTCAGATGGAGACATTGATGTGTTGGGAGCAGCCACAGGTGGCAATGATATAGTCTGGTGGGAAAACATAAACGGTGCTGGAACTGTGTGGGCTGAGCATGTAGTGAAAAAGAACCGAGATCACGATTCTTCAGCTGATTCAACTGATACTGATGGACGCTTTGACAGCACAATGGCAGCTTTTGCAGCAGACATCAACGGAGACGGAATTGTTGACATACTCGTGTCTTCATCGCGGTTCGATGAAATTACATGGTTGGAATACGAGTATCCTGCTATTGGTTTTCTTGAATCATCCATTCTGTATACCGGTTCTGTTTCAAGGTGGAATTATTTCACTGCCGACATTGTACAACCGCCTGGAACCACTGCAGGTTTCCAGTTCAGAAGTTCGGCCAGCGCATCAGATATGGGAGCATGGTCAGATACCGTATTTTCAGCAGGTGGAGCATTTTCAGGCAAACTTGCCGATTCAACCCCATACATACAGTACAGACTGATCCTGAAATCCGACTTGTCTTACCGCACTGCGTATCTGAACAGCATTGAATGCACTCTTAATGAACACGATTTCACCCTCACAATACCGCAGAATCCTGTTTATGGTACCTTTTCTCCGGAAATAACCACCGTAACAAAGGAAACTGTTGTAATCTCAATATACGATATTTCAGGACGGCTTACAGATAGGCTGTCTCAGGAATTTTCACCTGGAACGCACACCGTACATTTTCACGGGCTTAAGGACGGTGTTTACTTCTGTGTTATCAGTACAGACTATTTCTTTGATCCGCAAATGCTGGTTGTGCTTGAATAGGATATGCTGCTGGTTCTGGCAGTCTGTCCGGCGCTTCAGGCGGCGGAGATATGGGTGATGGGCTATTATGCTGGAAACCATGCGGGTCTTCAGTCACCAAGCAAAGTAGACTACTCAACCATGACACACACAATGGCAGGTGCGGCAATTCCCCAGAATGACGAATCTTCGCAGAGGATTTTTATCAGGGTTCATCAGATTCTGCCCGGGCACAGCAAACTGTTAACCTTGCCTATGCTGCCGGTATTACGCTCCGTCATGCCGACAAGATTTTGATATAAAGGGAATAAATAATGATTTCCCCTGCCTGCTTAATTGTTTGCACTGTAATTTCATTTGCTATCATTGACTTTTACCAATGATGGTTTGATACTTTGCATGTTGGTCAATCTGTTGTTGTCTGTTACGCAAACAGACAATCAGACTGTTATCAGGGAGGGTCATCATGAGGTTACTGCTGTGTGTCATTGGTGTATTATCTGTCGTAGCTTTTTCAAAGACTGTGGTTCAGAATGACTGGTCAGGGGGAGGTGGTGTTCCCGGACCTGTTTTCAACTGGGGAACCAAGTACGATACTTCCACCAGCATTGACGATACCGACAGTATTGTTCGGCTTGAGGCAAATATTACCGAGCACTTGATAAGCGGTAACTTCAATGGTGCTGTAGCTGCTGTTGCAGCCGATGTTGATTCTGACGGAGATCTGGATGTTCTTGGGGCGGCAAAAGCTGCAGACGAAATTTCCTGGTGGGAAAACACCGGCGGCTCAGGAACCTCATGGAACAAGCACATGATTTCCGGTAATTTCAACGGTGCCATGTCTGTTTATGCCTGCGATGTGGATGGCGATAATGACATTGATGTTCTTGGGGCGGCAAAAGCTGCAGATGACATCATCTGGTGGGAAAACACAGACGGCGCAGGCGGTTCCTGGAACCAGCACACTGTAGACGGCTCCTTTGACGGTGCTATGTTCGTTTTCGCGGCAGATGTAGACGGCGACAACGACATTGATGTGCTGGGGGCAGCCAAGGCAGCTGACGACATCACCTGGTGGGAAAACACAAACGGGGCTGGTACAGCGTGGACTGAGCATACGGTAGACGGCACCTTCGATGGTGCCATGTCTGTTCACGCAGCAGATATAGACGGAGACGGAGATATTGATGTACTTGGTGCCGCCAAATCCGCCGATGACATCACCTGGTGGGAAAACACAAACGGTTCTGGCACAGCGTGGACTGAACACACAGTAGACAGCGACTTCGATCACGCAAATTCCGTCTATGCAGCCGATGTCAACGGTGATGGCCGCACAGACATTCTGGGAGCCGCTGAATGGGCAGACGATGTTACATGGTGGGAAAATACAAACGGATCAGGTACTGTCTGGGTCGAACACACCATAGATGAGTACTTCGATGGTGCACTGTCCATTCACGCAGCCGATATTGATTCGGATGGAGACATTGATGTACTGGGAGCCGCCACCGGAGGAGCTGATGTAGTCTGGTGGGAAAACGTGGATGGCACAGGAACTGTGTGGGCTGAGCATGTGGTGGAAACAACCCGGGGCCACGATGCTTCAGCTGATTCCTCCGATACTGATAATCGTTATGACAGTACGATGGCTGCCTTTGCAGCAGATATCAACGGAGACGGATCAGTTGATATTCTCGGAGCTTCATCGGGATACGATGACATTACATGGTGGGAATACGGATATCCTGATGTTGGCTGTCTTGAATCGTCTATTCTGTATGCCGGTTCTGTTTCAACCTGGGATTCCTTTAGCGCCAATATAGTGCAACCGCCTGGAACCGCTGCAGGTTTCCAGTTCAGAAGTTCGGCCAGCGCATCAGCCATGGGGGCATGGTCAGATACCGTGTTTTCAACAAGTGGAGCATTTTCAGGTATGCTTGCCGATTCCACCTCATACATGCAGTACAGGCTGATCCTGCAAAGCTTCAGCAGTTACCACACTCCATTTCTGAACAGCATTGAATGTACGCTGATCGAGTATACCGGAATTGAG
>CAZRXU010000099.1:0-9821 GCA_964604135.1 uncultured bacterium
AGCAGGGCGCTGTAGCGGTACTTGTCTGATATTCTTGCCAGTGCCGCTTCACTGGGGCCAAGCAGTGTGCAGGTGGCGGGAAGCTGTGCGGCGCAGGTTGCGTCGGCTGCCTTCCTCACCTTTGCTTCGTTTTTACCAGACCAGAGAAGCCTTACCATGCGTGAGGCCGGCGGGTTGTGCAGTGTTTTTCTCATTTCCAGTTCCTGTGTGATGAAGGCTTTGTAGTCGTGGCTGCAGGCCATCTGTATTACAGGGTTGTCAGGGTCGGTGGTCTGTATGATTACCTCACCGGGTTTGTCGCCCCGGCCTGACCTTCCGGCAACCTGAAGAAGCAGGTTGAAGGTTCTCTCCTGTGCTCTGAAATCAGGCATGTACAGGCCCATCTCGGCGCCGATAACAGCGGCAAGGGTTACATTGGGGAAGTCGTGGCCTTTTGCCACCATCTGGGTACCCAGAAGAACATCTCCCTCTCCCATTGCGAACTGCCGGATGATCTTCCAGTGGGAAGACTTTGTTGTTGTGGTGTCGGCGTCCATTCTTATCACCCTGGTCTGCGGCAGAAGTTCTTTCAGGGCATCCTGTACCTTCTGAATACCGGGGCCCTGCCTTGTGTACTCTTCACCGCTGCACTTCGGGCACCTTGTTCTTGCACTTTTCCAGTAGCCGCAGTGGTGGCAGCGGAGTATTTCACCGTGGCGGTGGTAGGTTAAGGAAAGGTCGCACTGGGGACACTTTTCAACATGGCCGCATGCGAAGCACATCTGAATTGGGGAGTGGCCCCGGCGGTTGATGAGAATGATAGACTGCTCTTTTTTTGCAGTGCGCTTGCCTATGGCTGCCAGAAGCTCTCGGGAGAGCAGGGCAAACTCCTGTTTGTTGGAGTCTATCAGTGTAATTCTGGGGAGTTTTTCTTTTGTGGCACGGTCAGGCAGAGAGAGCAGTGTGTAGCGGTTGTGCTGTGCATTCTGCCAGCTCTCACCTGACGGGCTGGCAGTGCCCAGAACAACCGGGATCTTTTCGATTGTGCCCCTTACAACAGCCAGGTCGCGGCCGTTGTATCTGGGAGTTGAACCCTGCTTGTAGCTGTCATCGTGCTCTTCATCCACTACAATTATCCCCAGGTTTTTTACAGGGGCAAACACAGCGCTGCGGGGGCCTATTGCTATTGTGCGCTCCCCTCTCTGAACCATGCTCCAGGCATCCAGCCTCTCGCCTTTTGAAAGACCGCTGTGAAGAACGGCAACCTTTCCCGGGAAACGGCTGTTGAATCTGCTCACAGCAAGAGGTGTAAGGGATATTTCCGGAACAAGAACAATTGCGCCTCTGTTGTGTTTAATCCGGTCTTCAATGAGTTTGAGGTAAACCTCGGTTTTGCCGCTGCCTGTTACACCGTGCAGCAGGTATGCTCCAGCACCGCTCTGTGTTACCGATGATATCACCTCTGTCTGGTGGCTGTTCAGCACAGGGGGAGGTTTGTTTTCGAGGTCGGGGGTGTTCAGCAGAGGGTCCCTTGGAACCTTTTTAACTACTTCTTTTATGAGTTTTAGCTGGCGCAGCCTTTCAAGTGAATTCCTGCCGGCCCCGGCTGCTCTTAGAAGCTCTGTTCTGGGAACGGCACCTGTGGTGGCAAGTGTAACCAGCAGTGCCGCCTGTTTGGGTGCTCTGTTTTTAAGTGAATGCCCTGCTGATGTAAGCTGCTCCGGGGAAACAAGTGGTTCTACAATTGTGATCTGTCTGTCCGGTGGAAGTTTTACAGGCTGCCACCATATCTCTATCTTTTCTGAGGCAGCTTCTTCCGCGAGAATACGATCAAGAGGCAGGCTGTCTGGAACCAGGGTCTTCAGAAGGTTGTAGTCAATGATATTCCGCTGGCCTGCATGTTTTTTAAGACTCGAGTTGCTGTGCAGTTTGATCCTCTTCACAGCGTTGCCCTGCATTCCCGGGGGAAATGCTGCTGCCGCAACCATTCCAGGTGGCGCCATGTAGTAATCGGCTGCCCACTTTAGCAGTTCCAGAAGCTCTTTTGAAACAAGCGGCGCGGGGTCCAGCCTCTGTATTACCTTTTTCAGTTTTTTGTTCAGATCCTCCGGTACGGTGTGTTCAACAGACCAGATGACACCGGCAATCTTTGCGGGGCCAAGCGGCACAACAACACGGCATCCCTCAAGAGTGCCTCCCTGCATGCTTTCAGGCAGAAGATAGGTGTAGGTTACAGGTATTGGCCTTGGAATTGCAACTGAAACTGCTGTCACAGTTTGTCTCCAGCCGGATGTGAAGGGAATATTCGGGGAGTCACGGTTTCATACCAAGGGAAAGAGCTCTGTTCCAGACTGTATCTCTCGCCTGTTTTATACTCATTGGAAGCTTTGGCAGTGTGGGAAATTCACCGTGCTCAAAGAGTGTTGTGCCGTTGCACACCACCTTTGCAACACTGCCGGCTCTTGGGATATCATTGAGGTAGCGCTGTTTGTCATGTGCCAGTTCCAGCTCTTCCTGCTCGGTTTCCGTAAGGTCGATGTAAACCTCATCATTCCGGAAGTTACTGAAGTTGAAGAAGTCTGCCGCATCGGTGCCGCTTATTGCTGCCCATGTGCTGCTGCTTATTGTTCCCGGTGATGCCTTTACAGAAGCAAGACCTGCTGCAAGGCGGGTTTCCCCGGACAGGTCGAGGCGGTTGTTGCAGGGGGCTCCGTCACTGCCCAGAAGCACTGTTACTTTGTTTTTTATCAGTTCCGGAACACTGGCGATTCCGCTGCCCAGATACAGGTTTGTCCAGGGGCAGTGAACCACAGCGGTTTTTGTCTGTTTGAGAACTTCAAGCTCTCCCGGCTGAAGGTGAACACAGTGGGCAAGAAGGGTTCGCGGAGAGAGGAAGTTAAGGCTGCTAAGAAGGTGGATGTTGCCGCCGCGTTCAGCTATCCAGCTGTTTGCCATCTCCCCGGGGGCTTCTGCAGCGTGGGTTGTTCTGACGGTGTTTTCGTTTTTTGTTTCAAGCCACTGCCATAGTTCAGGTGAGCAGGAAAGAACAAACCTGGGAGCAAGGCCGTATTGAACAAGGCCTCCGCAGCTTTTTTGTGTTTTTTCTGATTCTTTTACAAGCCATTTCAATGGTTTCTTTATAAAGTCCGGCCCCCTGTCCATAAGGGCGTTGCAGGCAACTGCCCTTATACCGCTTTCCTTCAGAATGCTTACGGTGGTTTGTGAGTGCTGAACGCTGCCCATGTCGAGAAGGCCTGTGGATCCTGTTGATATGATTTCCCTCAGAGAGAGAATAACGGAAACAGCCAGGGTCTCCGGTGTGTGCGCCGCTTCAAGCGGCCAGATCCGCTCTTCAAGCCATGGAATAAGAGTTCTGTTTTCAGCCATGCCTCTGAACAGAGTCTGGCAGAGGTGTATGTGGCTTTGTACTGTGGGTTTAACCTGTATCAATCTGCTCTCCTTGGTTCTCCTGTTTTACCTGTGTTGCACATGTTCTTATAATCAATGCTTGCCTGAATGTCAGTTGTCTCTGCAGAAAGGATTAACGGTGCTGTATTCACTGATTTTTATGCTTTCCATGAATTTCCCTATTGTTGAAAGCGAACTGTCCAACGGTCTTGATGTTATCATGGGAGAGGATCACTCTTCCCCTGTTGTTACTGTGTGTATTGTGGTTAACACAGGTGGAAGCTGTGAAACCGAGGAAACAAACGGTCTGGCACATTTTTACGAGCACATGTTCTTTAAGGGTAATGCTGCTCTGCCCGACCAGACTGCATACAACAACAGGATGAGAGAGCTTGGAGTGATTCGTAACGGTACAACAGGCAATGAGGTAGTGCGTTACTACCTCACCGTTTCTTCAGACCTGTTTGATGAGGGGCTGGAGTTTATGTATGATGCCATCACTGGCCCTCTGTTTGATCAGGAGGAGATGGTTAACGAGCGGACTGTGATAATGAACGAGTATCAGAGGAACACCAGCAGCCCCTACTGGAACCTGTGGAGGATGCGTGAACAGGTTCTTTCCATCGAACCCTGGCGAAGCAGCTCCATAGGAGACCCTGATGTAATTCAGTCTGCCAGCCCTGAGGTAATGCACATGTTCCAGCACAAGTATTACTCGCCGGATAACTCGGCACTGATCATCACCGGCGACTTCGACATGGAAACAGTACTGCCGGCAGTTGAAGAGATGTTTGGAAACTGGGAGTACGGAGGCAACAGCGACTACTTTGACCTGGGGCTGAATATTTCAATTCCGGAAGACACAACGGTTTATGTGGGAGGCCCTGAAGGTATGGGCTCGGTGAGTATTGTCTACGCAGGTCCATCAATGGCCGGTCAGCAGAACTGGACCTATGCAGCCGACGCATGGGGGCAGTACATGAGCAGAATGAGTGGGGAATTTCACAACGATCTCGTCGCAAACGGTCCATTCCTGAATGTGTATGCCAGCTACTATTCCCAGAGGTTTGAACCCACCATTACATTCGGTGGAAACATCGACCCGGAGCTTGCCGATCAGGGGCTTGAGATGATGCGGCAGGAGATTGATGATATGTTTACTGAAGGGTACTTTACAGAAGAGGGAATTGAGCAGGCGGCAGAGCAGCTTAGAAGGGAACGGCTGTTCAACGAAGAATCCAGCAGAGACATGGCAATTGAAACACTGCCGTTCTGGTGGGTGGAAGGCGCTGGCCTTGACTACTACAACAGCTACCCCGACAGCCTTGCCGCTGTGACTGTTAACGACGTGGAAGCCTTTTTGAACAGATGGGTTAAAGACAAGCCTTCAGCTGTGTTTATTCTTACTCCGGAAGGAGAGTGGGTGGAATGATCTCCATTGCATTAGTACTGAGCCTTCTGGCCACTGTGCCGGGGAATGTTACCGAGTTTGATCTGAGCAACGGTATTCATGTCATCTCCAGAAACGTTACAGGCGGGGAAGTTGAAGGTGTGAGTTTTTTCCTTGTAGGCGGTTCCCGTGTGCTTGATGAATCCAATCAGGGAATTGAGTCTTTTGCCCTGGAAACTGCAATGACAGGCAGCGATACCTATCCCGATGAAAGATGGCGGGAGATTATGGACTTAACCCGTGCAAGCTGGAATGCCTCGTACAACTACGACTACTCCAGATACCATTTGAAGTGTCTCTCTGAAGATCTTCCTCTGCTGCTGGACGGGTTTGCCGACTGTTTGCTGGAGCCGGAGCTTGACCCGGAGGTTGTAGAAAGAGTACGGAGTTCACAGCTTGTTTCACTTCAGGCAGAGCTTGAAGATCCTGACAACCGGATCTGGCTTGTTACCAACCGTGGGTTCATGGGAGCAGGTCATCCCTACATGCTTCGCCCTGATGGTATTCCTTCAACAGTAGAGTCTTTTACCGGTGAGGATGCACAGGAGTGGCTTGCAAACAGGGTAAAAAGTGGCAATATTGTAATTACACACGCTGGCCCCACTCCACCCGGGGAACTTGCCGAAATACTGGAAGCCAGCTTTGGCCGAATTCCCGAAGGGGGAGATGCTCTTCCTTCTGTGCCGGAGTTCTTCATTGACGGCGATACACTGGTTTGCGAGAACGATGAAACCCTTTCGGCCTACTGCGTGGTGAAATTTATGGCACCTCCCACAGGCGATGCAGATATTCCGGCCTTCGTTACTGCCATGGATGTTGTGAACGAGCTGCTGTGGCAGGTGCTTCGCACCGACAATGCTCTTACATACGCTGTAAACGGAGGAGCTACAGACAGCTACAGGCAGAACTGGGGCTATATGTACATAAGCACAACAGAGCCTGTTCAGTCAGCTGAACTTATGGTTGATGTGCTCAGGGATGTGGCAGACGGCAATGTTGACCAGTCGCTTGTAACAGGTGTTGCCAACAACAGCCGGACACTTCAGGGCATCAGAGCTCAGTCTATGGACACTCAGTGCTGGATGCTTGGAAACGGTTACATAGCAGCTGGAGACTGGCGTACATCTTACATGCTGCAGGATTCCTTTGAAAACCTTACCGTTCAGGAGATCAGCAGTGCTTTGTCAAACTGGGCACAGGATGCAGGCTGGGGTATCATCGCAGACAGTACCATTGTTGATTTTTCCGAATTCGAGCCGTGGTCTCTGAAGGGAGAGTAGAATGAAGTTCTTGCTGGCGCAGGCGGCAGGTGTGTTCCTGCTGGCTGCTATTGCCGGTTGCGGTACAACCGACACGCAGCAGTTGCAGCCGGAGACCGATACTGTAAGCATTACCGGAATAGTTGAGGTGCTTGCAGCAGGAACCAGGTCTGAAAGTGTTATTATTACAGATGAGGCATCCGGTGAGGTCTTTGCTCTGGTGGGAGAGAAGGCGTTCGACATCGTGCCCGAGTACGGTCAGCTTACCGCAGTAAGGGGCAGGCTGACTGAAGAGGGGTACTGTGTCCGGATGGATCTTCAGAAAGTTTACGTGATCGACTATTCCATTATCAGCGTCGAAGATATGAGCGACTACTGACAGATCGCTGCCGGTGTGAAAAGATGCTGTGACAGGAGGTTGTGATGCCTGCAGAAGATGTTCGCTGGAAACAGCGATTTGGGAACTACCGGAAAGCTTTGAATCAGATGAGCAGATTCATAGAAAAAGGCAGTTTGTCTGAGCTTGAGCAGCAGGGCCTGATCAAATCGTTTGAATACACATTTGAACTTGCATGGAAAACACTGAAAGATTTCCTGGAGTACAGCGGTCAGAGTGAAATCTACGGGTTCCGTGATGTTATCAGAAAGGCATTTCAACTGGAGCTTATAGAAGATGGTGATGGGTGGATGGATATGCTGAAAAGCAGAAACAAGACCTCCCATACCTACAATGAGAAAACATCGAAGGAAGTGTGTTCTGCTGTAACTTCCCGGTATTTTGAGTTGTTCTGTGCTCTGGGAGAGAAATTGAGCAGTATTCAGTAATGAAGCAATACGGTCTTTCAGAACAGGTGATCAGCAGCATTGTAAATGTGTTCCAGAACTACAGCGAGTTGAAAGAAGTGGTGCTGTACGGTTCCAGGGCCATGGGAAACTACAGGAACGGTTCCGATATCGATATCACACTGAAAGGAGAAGGTCTTAACCTGCATACTTTGAACAGTATTTCCATTGACCTGGACAATCTGATGCTGCCCTACACCTTTGATATTTCGATTCTTGATCATATTGATAATCAGGAACTGATTAACCACATAGGGCGAAGAGGGGTATTGCTGTACCGCAGGGCTGCTGTTTAACTCCTGGAATTTCCTGTGTTTTCCATTTTAAATTAACACTCTCTAGAAGTCTGCTCTATATTCATGGTTCATTTTAATTCCGGGGGTGATGTTTGGCTACAGCAAAAGGCAGGGGTCCAAAACTTGACCGGTCGAGTTTAAAGAACCTTTATTCCCGGATATTCAAACACAAGAAGGCGTTGCTTGGCGGTGTTTTAGCGCTGATTGGCGTAGATGGTCTGCAGCTGCTTGTACCTCAGATATTCAGAAAGCTTATAGATGCTCTTGCTAGGGGAACGGCGGATTCTACACTGGTGTGGCGCATGGGTTTCTCCATTGTTGCCATAGCTCTGGGCATGGCTATTTTCAGGTTTTTCTGGAGGATCTTCATAGTTGGGGCCAGCCGCAGGCTTGAGCGGGATTTAAGGGCCGAGTTCTACAGCCATCTTCAGAAGCTTCCTGCGCAGTACTACGACAACACGAAGGTGGGCGACCTTATGGCCCACGCCACCAACGATATAAACGCTGTAAGGATGGCTGCGGGTATGGCAACCATTGCTTCCTTTGATGCTCTCTTCATGAGCGTGGCCAGTGTTGTTATGCTTCTTCTTATAGACTGGCGTCTTACACTGATAACAATGATTCCGCTGCCGTTTATAACATTGCTTGTTACAAGGTTCGGCAAAATGCTGCACGACAGATTTGAATCTGTTCAGAAGGCATTCAGCGGGCTTTCTGAGAAAACACAGGAGTCATTCTCCGGCATAAGGGTTATCAAGGCTTATGGTGACGAGCAGTCTGAAAGAAAACTTCTTTCAGAGAAAGCCGGGAAGTGCGTTCACGAAAACATCAGGCTTACGCGTATATGGGGCTTTATGCAGCCTCTGGTAATGGGTCTTGCCATGATGAGCAGCTCTATTCTGCTTATGGTTGGTGGGCGGGCTGTTATCGGAGGGTCTATCTCTCTGGGGCAGTTTGTGGCTTTTTCCAGCTACTTGGCTATGCTTACCTGGCCTATGATGGCCATTGGATGGGTGGTTAACCTGCTGCAGCGCGGTGCTGCAAGTATGGGCAGGCTCGAAAAGATAATGAACATTAAACCGGCTATTGCAGACGGCCCTGTTTCAGATCAGCCAAAACCTGCGGTTGAGGTGAAGGGGTTGTCGTTTACTTACCCCGGAACCACTGCGGAAGTGCTCAGTGATATCTCATTCAGTATTCCTGCTTCATCGACCATTGGAATTGTCGGTAGAACAGGCAGTGGGAAAACCACACTTGTGGAGTTGCTCATGCGTCTCTACGACCCGCCCTCTGGAACTGTTTTTGTTGACGGTGTTGATATACGGCAGCGGGAGTTGAGCAAAGTGCGCGGCATGTTCGGATATGTACCGCAGGAGACTTTCCTGTTCGCCCTCTCTATTGCAGACAATATCTCGTTCGGAGTCGACAGCCTTCCATTGGAGACAGTGAAACACCTGGCAGAGCTCGCAGAGATTCACTCTGAAATTGAGGGTTTTTCCCAGGGGTATGAAACTATGGTAGGTGAGAGGGGCATTACATTGTCTGGCGGTCAGAAACAGAGAATTGCCATTGCCAGAGCGCTGGCTATTTCACCGTCTATTCTTGTGCTTGACGATTCGCTGAGTGCCATTGATACGGAAACCGAGTCTGCAATACTTGAAAAACTCAAGGAAGAGATTTCCGGGCTTACAAACATTCTTATTGCCCACAGAATAAGCACAGTTCAGCATGCCGACCTTATTCTTGTGCTGAACCATGGAAAACTTGTAGAGAAGGGAACGCACGAAGAGCTTTTGGGAAAAGAGGGCTACTACTCCGAGCTTTACAGGATGCAGCAGCTTGAGGAAGAAGTTGAAAAGAGAACTGAAGGAGGTGATCGCTAATGCCTCCCCACGGAAACAGTTCATTCGCAGACGACTCTGTTGAAGGAAAAGGATACGATTCGAAACTGGTTAAGCGGCTGCTTCATTACGTAAGACCTCACCGCAAACTGATATTCCTCGCAATGTTCTTTATGCTTGTTTCCTCGGGAGTGGAGCTGCTTCTTCCATATGTTACCAAGCAGGGAATCGACAAGTATCTGGCCCGGCTTTATCAGGTGTACATCGATACACCTGCTGCGTGTGACAGTCTTTCTAATCTGGAACCAGCAGAAGGCGATTTTGTTTTTCTTTCACCGGATTCACTTCTTATCAGGAAAGCTTCAATGGATGGAATGGATCCCGCTGTCTCTTACCTCATTTCATCAGGGGGGCACCTTGCTCAGGAAACCTACTATCTGTTCCCGGCAGACAGGTTCGAGGGGGAAACAGGTCGTGTTCAGGGTGATTACTGGCTTGTTCCCGAGCGGGATCTTGGCAAAGTACCACCAGACAAACTTATGAGTATACGAGGCAAGGATGTTTCCGGTATAACCAGGCTTGCCCTTGTATTTATGGGTCTTCTTCTGGTAAGTATTCTTGCAGGGTACGGCCACGTCATGACTCTTGTTGTTGCAGGGCAGCGTTCAATGTACGATGTGCGAACGGAACTTTTTAACCACATACAGACCCTCAGCCTTAACTTTTTCAGTAAAAACCCTGTGGG
>CAZRXU010000100.1:0-9562 GCA_964604135.1 uncultured bacterium
AGTTGCTCCTGATGTTCTGCGTCACAGAATAATGAGATCTTTTGAGGCAGAAGCCGAAGAGGTTACCGTCGAGGAAATGCTTTCAAGTATCCTCGACAAGGTTCCCGTTACCAGAAGGTAGCTTCAATGGAAACTGCTCACAGTCTGTTTCGCAGAGTACAGAGAATTGAAATTCATACCAGGAAACTGGTGGACCAGCTTGCAAGCGGAGACTACCGGTCTGTTTTCCGCGGGCAGGGTATGGAGTTTTCCGACTACAGAGCTTATGTGGAAGGTGATGACCCAAGACTTATAGACTGGAATGTAACCGCCCGATCCAACACACCGTTCGTCAAGATACTTACAGAGGAACGTGAGCTTCTTGTTATGCTTGTTGTTGATGTTTCCGGAAGCCTCAACTTCGGTTCGATCAACATTACAAAAGCAGATAGAGTTGCGGAAACCGCTGCAGTGCTCGCCCTTTCTGCCGCAAGAACCAACGATAGAGTCGGGTTGCTTACATACGGCGACAGAGTTCACGACTACATGCCTCCCGACAAAGGAAGAGCTCACTCTCTGGCAATTATCCGAAGGGTAATTGAAGCAGGTGACCGTAGGGAAAAAGCAGATGTTGAAAGTGCACTGAAGTTTCTTGGAAGAGTTCTTAAAAAAAGAGCTTTGATATTTCTGGTAAGTGATTTCAGGTTCGGTTCGAAAGGGGAGAGGCAGCTGAAGGTCTTCTCTAAAAAACACGATATGGTTGGTATACATGTGTTTGATCCGCGAGAACTTCGCGTACCTGATGTGGGTAAGATCAGATTCAGGGATCCGGAATCGGGCAGAGAGTCTGTTGTGAATACATCGTCCTCAACCTGGCAACGGGCTTTTGCGCAAAGAGTTCAGGAAGAAACAGCAAAAAGAGAATCTCTGTGCAAACGCACAAAACTGGATGTGGTGAGTATTTCCACTGCAGACGATCTTATTCTACCGCTAAGAAGATTTTTCTATCTTAGAAAGAGAAGGAGAGCTCACTGATGCTGTACGTGCTTCTCCTTCTCACGGTGTCTGATGCCAGTCCGGGAGTGCCGGTAACGGTAGACTATTCTGTTCCCCGGGGGTATATGTGTGAGGAACTTGATTCATGCGATATGTTCACTGTTGTTGAATCAGACAGCGGAGTTTTTCAGGTTGTACCCCTTTCGTTTACCGACAGCCTTCTTCTTCCGGTTATAACAGCATGGAACGATACAGGTGATACTCTGCTGCTGAATCCTCCTCATATTTCTGTCGGAGGCTGGTTTCCTGACTCCCTTATGGTTCCGTCGCTCCCACCTTTTCCAGGTTACATGAATATTCCACCTGGTCTTCCTGAAGACTACGCAAGGAACATGTCATTCTGGCTTGTATGGGGTGCACCTCCTGGCTTCCCGTGGTTGCCGGTTACAGCGGGAGTTGTGGTTGTTGCGGCTGCAGTTCTGATTCTGCTCAAACGGAAACACAAGGCTCAGGCTGAAGAGTTGAGACCGGAAGTTCACATTCCCAAGGGGAAGGCAGCAGAAAAAGAAGCCCTTGATTTGCTTGAATCTGAACATTTTATTCACGGCCACTGGGCTGATCTCTACACAGAGGTTGATGCCCAGTACAGAACCACCGTTGCAGGAAGGTTCGGCATTGTGAACAGGGCACTTACCCTTGGTCAGATTTCCAGAGCTCTTGCTTCCACAGGAGATGGCAGAAAGTTTCTTGAGAAATCAGCACCCCTTGTGAGAGAGACCACGCTTCAGAGATTTGCAGACTGGGGTAGTTCCCGTGAACGTGCTGCCGGATTTATCAGAAAACTTGCAGAGATCAGAAGGGAGTGGTCAAGATGATGCGATTCGCTCTCTGGCAGGTTCTTCTTCTGTACCCCGTAGTGATTATCATTGCTGCTGTTCTGAGGAAACGATCGGCTCACCGTGGAAGAGGAGCGATGTTTACCGGTCCGTTTATTGGAACGCCAACTGTTACTTCGGGAATGTTTTTTACAGAATTTGTGCCGTGGACAGGGCTTCTGCTGCTGTTCATTGCGCTTGCAAGGCCGCAGACCGGTTTTGAACGGTTGCCTGACGCTGGTGAAGGTGTGGATATTGTCATTGCTCTTGATGTTTCCACAAGTATGCTTGCGGAAGACTACAATCCCAACAGACTCGAAGCAGCCAAGGACGCAGCTGAAGAGTTCATAGACAACAGACCCAATGACAGGATAGGTCTTGTATTGTATGCGGCGGAACCAATAACAATATGTCCGCCTACTTTCGATCATTCAACCCTTCTGAGGTTTATTGCCAACGCAGATCTTGGTTTTCTTACCGATGGTACAGCTATAGGTTCTGGCCTTGCCACCGCTGCCCGTGGGCTGGGTTCTTCCAGTACAGACAGAAGGGTCATTGTTCTTCTGTCCGATGGTGTGGAAACCGCTGGTGTGGTAGACCCGATAACAGTAGCGCAGGCAGTTAACACATTGCATGGAGACAGTATTGCAGTTTACACAGTTGCAATAGGCAGGGCAGACAGCGGCTATGAAGTAGACAGGGAAACTCTCTCTGCCATTGCTGAAATAAACAATGGCAGGTTGTTCAATGTGTATAACAAAGACGATCTTGAAAGCGTTTACGCTTCCATTGATTCACTTGAGGCATCAACGCTTCCGGAGAGAGGTTTGTTTGTTTACAGAGACCACTATCTGGGCTGGCTGATCTGGGGGCTTATTCTGCTGGCTGTTGGAGAATACTCAAGATGGAAAGCATTCCGTATAACAGGAGGGGGGCAGTAATGGAATTTCAGAGACCACTGTTAATTATTCTTGCGCTTCTCGGCCCTCTTTACTGGTGGATGCGGCAGGTCTGGTTCCGCAGCGACGAGAAAAGGCTGAGGCGGTTCGTACGCCCTGTATTGTGGGAGCGGATGGGAATCATTCCTCCTGCTCAGCACAAAACCTCAACTGTGCTTCTTTCTGTTGCAATTATTCTTCTTGCGCTTTCCGCAGCAGGCCCTGTATGGGGAACTTCCCCTGCCTACATTCCCCGTGGAGGGGAAAATGTGGTTATAGCTCTTGATGTATCCAGGTCTATGTGGTGCGACGATGAAGCTCCGTCAAGGCTTGGAAGAGCCGCCATAGAGATAAGGCGACTTATACGCTTAATGCCTGATACCAGATTCAGCCTTGTTCTGTTCAGCGGTCACGCCCGACTGGCTGTACCTATAACCATGGATAACGACTTCATTCTAGACAGAATTCCATCAGGTCCTGGAGATGAGATAGCTCTTCCGCAGGGCACTGCCCTGAGCAATCTTGTGGAAGTGATGGCAACTGCTCTGCCTGATATGGACCTGGAGGGGCAGGTCGGAATAATCTTCTCTGACGGAGGGTTTCACGATTACACGATGGATGATGCTGTGGAAGAGGCAAAAGACAGAAGAATGGCCCTTATCACTGTTGGAACTGGCGGAGACACTCCTGTAACTGTTCCAGGAGAAAATGGCCCGCTTGTGTGGCAGGGAGATACCGTAAAAACTGTACTTGAAGAGGAATGGCTGCAGAGTCTGGCAGAGGAAACAGGTGGTTTCTACACTAGAATTTCCGAAGCTGGGGATCTGTCTGATCCTGTCCGTGAGCTGCTTGGCAGAAGCTCTGCCCAGGTGGATGCCGATATTGCAGGTGCAGCAGGAGCACGAAGATACCAGTATTTCCTCGGAGCAGCCCTGCTGCTTATTCTCGCGGCAGCAGCCATGGAGGGGAGAGAATCATGACTGTTGGAGTAATAATCGCAGTCACCGTGGTTTCCTCTGTTCTTCGTACACCTCTTTACGATTTATATCTTGAAGCGAGCACTCTGGCTGCAGAGGGAAACTATCAGCAGTCTGCTGAAGTATTTTCAGAAATCATTGAAAGAATGCCAGACAATCCCCGTGCAGTCTACAACTATGCGTTATCATGTTTTGTAACAAACGACTATCCCTCAGCAGACAGCCTTCTCTCCGATTTCCCCCATGGTGTATTTTTGGAAGACACACTTTTAGAGGCACAGTCTTCTGCAAGGCTGGGTAACGCCATGGCAGGTGGAGACTACGCCGGAGTAGAAAGCGTAGTCGAAATGCTTCTGCCTGAAATTTCCACAGGGGAATCTTCCGAGAACCTTCGCCAGAACTACGAGGTAGCTTTGAAGTGGCTTGCGCAGAATGAACCGCCACCACAACAGGACAACCAGCAACAACAGGACGATAACCAGGATCAGTCCGAAGACAACCAGGATCAACATGACGATAACCAGAACCAGTCCGAAGACGATCAGAACCAATCTGATGACGACAACCCTGATGAAAACCAGCCTGAAGACAATCAGGACCAGCCCGAAGACAATCAGGGCCAGCCAGACGACAACCGGGCCAACTCTGACGACAATCAGAATCAGTCTGATGGCGGCAGCCCTGATGAAGACCACCCTGAAGACGATCAGGATCACCAGAGCGACCAGGACCAGTCCGACAATGACGAAAACAACCAGCTATCTCATCCCTCGGGTTCAGAAATGTCTCCCGAAGTTGCACAGATGATTCTTGATATGGTAGAAGAGGCTGACGACGACACAACCAAAGGCCGGACAGGTGCAGCAATAGGAGTTCCAAATTGGTAGGTCTGATAGTATTGCTTCTTATCGGTTCCAGTCAGCCGTTTGAGTGGGAGTGTCCGGACTCTGTAAGGGTTGGTGAAACCTTTTCACTCCGTATAACCACTGCTGAACCAGGATGTTCAGGTATATCTGCTAATCAGCTAAATCTATCTGACGGCATATCCAGAATTGGAAGCTCAACATTTACAAGCATTTCCTCTGTTACAACACCCCAGGGCAGGCAGCTTACACAAACTGTTGTACTGGAGGTTGTTTTTGCCGCATCTTCATCAGGAGACAGCATTCAATCAATAGGTCCTGTTCAGATTGAGCTTCGCGGCGTTGGCAGATACACCATTGATGAATTTACCGTGTATGTGAGTGGACCTTCGGGAACATCAGGAAGCCACAGCACAAACGGGTCTGAGGAAAGCTCCGACAGCGATGAAGAAGTGTGGCTTTCAGGAACACTGCACGATCCTGGAGGAAAGATATACCCGGGAACCAGACTTGTTCTGGACTACTACATATACAGCAGAACCAATGTTGAAGATGTCACATACTGGTGGGGTGCCCCGGAACTGGGAGCAATCCTCAATGTGGAAACATTTCCAGACAGTGACTGGGAAACAGCGGGTTACAAACACGACAGTGTAAACAGAAGCATTCTTGCCCAGGTTGAAATGGCTCCTGCATCACCTGGAAGCCTTCTGGCACCTGTATTCACCGCAGACATAACAGGCTCTAATTACGACAGGTGGGGAAAGGTGGCCAAATGGACCATTGAAAGTGCTCCCATTGTGTTGCCTGTTTATCCATTCCCGAACAATCCGCCGGACAACTGGGATGGAACCCTGCTGGACAGCGTTGCAGTAGAAGTTGAACAGCTTCCTTCTCCTCCGGGTCAGGGGGGAGAGCTGTGTGTAAGAGTTACATGTCTGGGACCGGGAAATATTTATATGAAGAATCCTCCTTCACTTTCTATTCTCGGTAACGCCATTCTGATACAATCTGATGAGGGAGAGGCAGGAAACAAAAAATGGTGGGATTTTATTCTGGAACCGGAGGAAACGGGAACATGTGTTCTCGGGCCGGATTCTGTGGTGTGGCTGGACAGAACTGACGGCACATATAATATATCGGTAATCGAACCGTGTTCTCTGTGTGTTAATTCTATTCCATGGGAGAACAGAACAATTGAGCTTGACCCTGAAACCGGCAGGAAATCATCTGTGTTTCTGCTGGTATTTTCCGTAACAGGAGTTCTTGCTCTTACGATTGTTCTGGGGGTTGCCGTAAGGCGAAAAAACAGAAGACTGGCATCTGTAGGCAGTGCCGAGGATCTGGATGAGCTTCTATCAGGGTTGGAAACGGAGTTATCTCAAACACTTACAGGTAAAAAAGGTTACCTTGGATACGAAGAGCTGGATGAGCTTCTCAGTGATAAGAACATCGACAGCTTTCTTGCCCGGCGTGTTCTCAGATTTTGGAGAGATTTGGAAAAGTTTTCTTCAGACCGTGAAACAAAGAGTTCTGTTTTTAAAAAGTATAAGAGCACCGCAGAAGAACTTCTGTACAAGCTGCGCCAAGACCTCAAATCCAGTAAGGAATAACCGATGAATGCGATCTTTCAGTGGTACCTCAACACAATCACAGAGTATCCTTTTCAGGCGGCATTTATCCAATTTGCCGTTCTTGGAATGGTGGGAGACTGGATAGCCGCCAGCGTAATGCGCAAAAAGTTCCAGTACACTCCTGTAAAATTCATCCTTAAAATGATTGGGTGGGGGATACTTGGTCTGTTTATCAAGGTCGGTTTTATAGGTATGCACGGATTCACTGCTGCCATTTTCGCCAAATTCAACTGGCCCGTCACAAGCATTGTTTTCAGTGCTTTCTGTATGAGTGCATTTACAAACCTGCTGTTCGGCCCGCAGATGATGTTTTTCCACAGATGGGAAGACAATCTGCTTCAGGGAACAAAAGGTTACAGGGGAATGGCCATTGCTATAAAGAGCCTTGTGTGGTTCTGGATTCCAGCCCACACTGTTACTTTCAGCATTCAGAACCATGATGTTCAGGTTGGTCTGGCTGCTGCATGGTCACTTGTTCTCGGGCTGATACTGGGAATAGCCAACAGAAAGAGATAAATCTGTTAAAACAGGCGGAAATTACGGCTGAATACTACGAACTGCAATCGGAATACTATCACGAGAAGTATTACGGCAGCAGGTTCGGGGCAGACGCTGTTCTGAAGAATGAGATTGATCTTCTTCAGAACACCTTCTGTGGTCTGGATGTAATTGAAATTGCCTGCGGAACAGGATTCTGGACCGAATCTGTAGCAAATTCCGCCAGATCAGTGTATGCGACGGACGTCAATTCATCAATGATTGATGTTGCAAGACGCAGGCTGTCTCATTTGGAAAACATCAGTTTTGGAGTTTCTGATGCGTTCAGTGCTTCCCGGAAGCATCACAGATACGATGGGGCTTTCTGCGCTCTTTTCTGGTGTCACATACCGGTTCAGAGAATTGATGAATTCCTTTCTGCTCTCTGCCTGTCGCTGAAGCCCGGCTCGCCTGTTATGTTTATCGATCAACTGGAAGACAGCGATGCAAGGGATCATACAGCAGACAGATACGGGAACAGAATTGCAAAGAGAGAACTGAATGGAAAACCATTCTTCATAGTGAAAAACGTCCCTTCAGCGACTCAGTTACACAACTATCTTGAGGATTATGCGGAGGCTGGAAGTATACGCTACAGTTCGCACCCTGATGGCAGCGGTATGTGGACGCTACTCTGGAATACCAGGTGTAACTGAAGGTGGTTCTTCATGAAGCCTTATTCAAGCATACATAACCCAGTGGTTTCAATAACTCCATTGGATTCAATCCGGCAGAAGTACAGCCCGGCAGAAGCTGGTTCGCCACTCTGGTAGCACCCGTTCCACTCGATTGTATGATTTCCTGCAGAAAGAGCTTCATCCATCAGTTCAACTACAATTCTACCGGATAAGTCATAAATTCCAACAGAGGTGAATCCTGCATCAGCAAGGGAGAATGATATTGAAGTTGATACAGTGAAAGGATTCGGGTATCCGGTAAGTTCGAGATTCAGCGATGGAGCAAAATCTATCCCTGCTGAGTTGATGAAGTAGCTGATTGTTTCGCTGGCTACAGCTTCTCCAGCGTAGTAAGAAGTAGCAACCAGTTCATTCCAGCCAATCTGGGAATTTAAAGAATCACTTAAGTAGGTGTACTTCAAACCTGTTCCAAAGGCATAAAGATTCCAGTCATGTATTGCCATATAAACAACTCCGTCTGTAATCGCCGGACTACTGGCAATCCAGGTAGTACTGTCAGGGCTGTACGACCATACTTCGGCCCCTGTTTCGCAGTTCATAGCTACTATTCTGCAATAGTCGGGTGAGTTTGAATTGTCTCCATAAAATACTGTTCCATCCGCAATTCCGGACGATCCGTGTTGATTTCCAGATACAGCCCAGATAGAAAGACCTGAAAGCGCATCAAGGCAGTAAAAATGGGAATCTACATCGTCATTTGCAAAGTACAGTCTGCCGTTGTGATATGCTGGAGTTGCTGTGGTGTAGCCAACAGTGTTTTCCCATACAGTATTACCTGAAACAGCATCAATTCCCCTGGCAATTCCATCAACCCCGTTAATATAGATTACACTGTCTACAACTACTGGAGAGGAATCCCAATAGCCTTTATAGCTGTCGTCATTTTCCCACAGAATATCACCGGTCTCCCGATCAAGCGCATATATAAATGCTGCACCATTATTCCTATATGTTGGCACGAATACATACTGATTCCATACAGTCATACAGCTAACTGTCCCACAATTGTCCAGAATCGTGGTCCATATATTCGACCCGTCCAGAGCTGCCAAACATGAGATTTTACTCAATCTGGCTAATGATATACCACAATATACTTTACCTTCCATGGCAACTGGAGTACTTCCAGTCCCGTTTGCTTCTCCGCTTGCCCAGATTCTTTCACCTGTCAGTGCATCAAGGCAGAAAATGGAGTCACTGGCAGTGTAAAGAAAACCATTATCAACTGTTACAGCGTCATCGGTTATGCCAACACTGTACTTCCAGATCAATTCTCCGGTAGCAGCATCCAGAGCGTAAAGAGAATCTGTACCCCGATCGGATGGATAGTATACGATTCCATCAACCACAACCGGTGTTGGAAACTCATGGAAGTCACCGGTTACATGAGCTGTCCACAAAATTGTGTTATCTGTTGGTGCCGGTGATTCAGAATAACCATGGTGAACATAGTTTTGCATGTATGTAGGCCAGTCTGTACTGAGTCTTGGAACTTGAAGAACCGGTTCTCCATTCAAGGTATAATGTACTGAGTCCGGAATAATATTTTCATTTTCGACAATCGCCCTAAAGGCCGGGAGTTCATCAATGTTGTATGCTGCGCAGTGCACCGGTTCTGAGATTGTGATACCTGTAGCCGAAAATACTGAAGAGAACAATAAAGTTGCCAGAATCATAATATCATCCTTTCTTGTACTATCATGCCCCAAGTCTGTAGACAATAACATACAGTATAACAAAATGGCGATACGCCTAAAACCTGTAGAATATTGTAGAGGCTGTACTCTTCCAGGTCAAGCCTTTTCCGGATAGTGGCAACAAGCACGTAAACTGAGACAGCAATCCATATCTGCGTTTTTACTGAATTTTCTGTATACCCCCAGAATGCTTTGATCCATTTGAAAAACAATTCGATTTGCCAGCGAGCTTTGTACAGTTGAGTAATACTCACAGCAGAGAGCTCAAAGTTTCTCACTCCTTGTTTCTTGTCGATATTATGTAAAGTTTCTTACTCCTTGTTTCTTGTCGGTATTATGTAAAGTTTCTTACTCCTTGTTTCTTGTCG
>CAZRXU010000101.1:0-9348 GCA_964604135.1 uncultured bacterium
CAAATTTACACCCTTACAAAAAAGGGTAAAACGAAAATACTCTGTTACCCAGTAATGATCAATAGCAGAGCTCAATTTTCGAAGGCTCGGTGCTCGTCAGGGTGTTAATAAGCAGATCTGACGGAGGGCATGTTTCTTATGAGTGGAAGCATATTCCGGAGTAGTATCGGTGCTTGCCTCCGTAAAGAATGCAGATGCCAAGTTCTTGAAAGTATATGGACAGTCTCTTATCAAAGAAACCGGAATCACACTAAATGATCAATAAATCCCACTGCAGCGTTTGCGGATCTACATGACCACACGGTAATCAACTCTGTCATTCCTGAGACTTGCAGAACTCTGATAATCTATCCATATTTAAACATGAAGAATCTTTCATTCATTATACTAACTGTTTATTTCAATATGGAGTAAGGGGTACTGCGCTAAATCGATCAGATCAGGTTCAACAGAGGGGAAGAGTTTTGATTGCAATTCTGCTTTACATGACGGTGTCAACCATTGCAGGGATGGGTTCCGACAGCCTGCCTCAAGTGGATTCATCTCCGGATGTTTTCAGAACAATTGGAGTTTATGCGGGCTTTGAGTACCTGAGCACAGACAGCAGCGATTTTGCAGGTTTCAGTGTAAGTGGAATCTTCAGGCCGATCCACTGGACAGAAATTGGGGTTGGATACTGCTTACTGGCAGACGAGAACAACAAATACTCTTATGTGAGTTCCCAGGTTGGACTATACTCACCTGAACTGTGGAGGATTCAGCTTACAGGTGGGGCAGCACTTGATGCGAGAGTGCCTGACAATTCCAGCGATTGCTGCAATGAAGACCCGCTGGTGCAGAGCGGAGTTTCTGCTTTTGCAGGGCTCGACGCAGTACTGAAAGACAATCCCGGGGGATTTCAGTACAATCTGCGAACCAGAGTATTCTTTCGTAACAGTTCCATCGGAAGAATCTCCGCAGGGTGTTACATCCTCAATTAGAACCTGCCTTGCCCCCCGCAGTCGGTGATACACTGCAGCCTTGTGGAAGACACCTCCTGTAATTATCTTGCTAATTGTGGAGGTGCAATATGCATGGAGTTTGTTTTGTGTTTTTGTTGCTTGCTGTCGGGGTAGCATCTGCGGGGTCTATCTATATTGCCGAATATGAGTACAATGCCGATCTCAATGTTTATGTAACAGACTACGAGTATCAGGCAGATGCCTCGATCTGGGTATGCGATTACGATTACCAGGCTGATGGCGAAGACTGTATCTGGTATTTCTGCGATTACGATTACCAGGCTGATGTGTCAATTCACTACGTGGATTACGAATATCAGGCCGATCTGAAGGTATTTTTCTGCGATTACGAATACCAGGCGGAATGGGAAGACACCAGCCCATGGATGAAGAGGCTGCACTGACAGGTATAAAATCTGTAACGGAATACTCTGGGCTTTCTGAAGAAGTTGAGGTTCTGCTTGGAAGTCAGGAGAACCGCGAGCTCGACTTCAAAGAGTCTGTGGGGGGCCTTTCTTCAGATGATCTGGTGGCATTTGCCAACAGTGAAACCGGCGGAACCATTCTTCTAGGAGTTCGGGAAAACAAAGATGCCCAGGGAAGGCAGACAACCGAGATAGTTGGCTGCGAGATTGGCGACAGGGCTAAACTGTCTATACTGGGCAAGGCGGGCAGCTGTGTCCCGCCTGTTGAGGTTACTGTAATACTTGAGAACAGCGAGGGAACCAGGCCTTTCCTGAGAGTTGTAATTCCATCAGGCCGGAACAAACCCTACAGCACATCAGGTGGTACATACAAAATTAGAGGCGATGCCAGAAATGACCCTCTTACCCCGAACAGGCTTCTGGCTCTGTTTGTAGACGCAGAAAATGCCCAGTTTATCGATCGGTTCGGTCAGGCTACCGGTGAACTGGAGCAGAGTCTGTACGAAATGAAAAGAAGGCTTCTTGCCGAGATGGAAGAGATCTACGATCATGTTGCCAGACTGGACAAGTCTTTGAACGGAAAACGGCGTTAGTTTATAAAATAGTATCAGCATATTGACAAAAAAGAAGATGGCGTTATCATTATATAAACAATGAATCGCTGAAAGTGAAAGGTGCTGGTATGGGTAGAGAAAAAGAGAGAGTTCTCGAGATGGTGGCTGACGGCACAATAACTGCCGCAGAGGGAGCAAAGCTTCTTGAAGCACTGGGTACAGCTCACACAGACAAAACCAGCGGTAGAAAGCGGGGTACCGGTACTTCTTCTGTGCTGAGTGAAATTGGTCCGATGATTCAGGCAACAATTGGTGATATTTTTAAGGGTAAAAAATCTTACGAAGAATATGAAAACGTCAACCTGAAAGATGTGGAGTTTGTCGATGAGGCTGCAGAACCTGGAGGCGAACTGATTATTCGGGGAAGTGTTCACAGAGGTGGAAGCATGTCAGTTGCCCTTGTACGCAGCGAAGACAATACCATCAGAGCTTCTGTAGATGATGGCACGCCTGTAAAAATGGGCAACAAAGACAACAAAAGAATCATGTTCTGGAGCAGTGGCGAACTGACCGTTTATGTACCGGATTGTCTTGGCTCAGTGAAGGTGTATTCCAGAGGTGGTGGAATCAGTTCCAGCAATGTCAGAATTCCTGTGGAATTGAAGACAATGGGTGGAGGAATCAGAATCACCAGACCGGGAGACAGCTTTTTCATTAAAACCATGGGTGGCGGGCTTGATATATCCCTTGATTCCAGTTGGAAGGGAAATTCGAAAGCAAAAACCATGGGCGGGGGTATTTCAGTTCATCTGCTGGAGGCAGTACCCGTTCTGGTGAAGGCAAGCACACTGGGAGGTTCTATTACCGCAACGGGAGAAAATGCCAGTGTTGTTTCGGACACCGGAAACGGCTATGGAAAATCGAAGATTGCTGTCCGCTACGGCGACGGAGGCTCTGAACTTTCCGTTGTATCCATGGGCGGCGGAATTGTTATCGAGGAAAGTGCAGATGAATAGAACACCAGCACCTTCGAGATGCCCTTCCTGCGGCGGGGTTTTGAATCCTGTTAAGTACATCTGTTCAAACTGCGGAACCGAAGTATCCGGTGACTTTTCCGTGTGTCCTTTTTGCTCACTGGATACTGAGAACAGACAGCTTCTTGAACTGTTTCTTCTTGCCAGAGGAAACCTGAAAGCAGTTCAGCGCTTGCTGGGTGTTTCCTATCCCACGGTCAGAGCCAGGGTCGAGGAAATGTTTAATGTTCTTGAACACACAATGAAGTCGGAACACACATCAATGCAGATACTCGAGCAGCTTCACAGCGGGGAAATAACGGTTGAAGACGCTCTTGAAGCAATTGGATAGAATACTTCTGCGGCAAAGGAGTTCTCTGTGAGCAGGAATCGCGATAATCCGGAGTTCAGTCTGTTTCAGCAGATGAGTGATGGGGTTGTTCTGCTTAACAGTGATTTTGTTGTTGAGTATGCTAATCCGTCTTTTGTCTCACTTCTGAAGCAGTCTTCTGCACGGAATATTCTGAACAACGATTTTTTTCAGTATGCGGCTGGTCAAGAGAGCAGGGGGCTTCTGAAGCAGCTGAAATCTTTCTCGTCAGTAGAGATTTCCCTTTCTACCGGGGGAGTCGATTCAGTACCTGTGGAACTTACATTTTCTCCCAGGGTCGACACACGCGGCCATGTTGAGGGCTACATAGTTGTTATCAGAGATATTTCTAAACGCCGGGATGAAGAGGCCCGTTTACAGCAGGCTCTAGAGAAGTACAAGGATATAGCTAATTGCGGGTTCGACTGGTTGTGGGAAGTTGACTCCTCTGGTACCTTTACCTTTGTTTCTCCTTCTGTAGAGGATGTTATGGGGTATTCTTCTGAAGAGCTTTTCGGGAAAACTCCCTTTGAAGCCATGACAGAAGAAGAGGCAGATAGAGTGGCATCGGTTTTTATAAGAACTGCGTTTTTAAACGAGAGCTTCAAAAACCTCTTGAATACCTGTATTACCAAAGACGGCCGGGAGATTGTTGTTGCAACCAGCGGTGTGCCGGTATTCGACAAAGAGGGAAAACTCAGGGGATACCGAGGTGGTGACAGAGATGTGACCAGTGAAGTAAAAACTGCCGGGTTACTGAAAAAAGCCCATGAAACCACCAGGCAGATACTTGACAATCTTCCAGTAGGTGTGGTGCTGGTCGATGGCAGCAAACGCATAAGACAGGTAAACCGCAGGGCATCTGTTATTATCGGCAGAAGTCAGGACGAACTTATAGGGGAGAGTTGCTCTACTGCGCTGTGTCCTTCACTTGTCAACAGGTGCCCGATAATTGATCTGAATCAGAAGATAGACAGAGACGAACACTCTGTGCTTCACAGAGACGGGCATACAATTCCGGTTATCAAATCTGTTATTCCCATCCAGCTCGATTCTGAAGAGCTTCTTCTTGAAGCATTCATCGATGTTTCCGAAGTAAAAACTCTGAGGGAAGATATCAGCAGGCGGAACAGCACCCTTCTCCGCGAAGTTGGTATTCTCAGAAAAAATGCCACAGAGGTGGCGGAAAAGCGGTTAAAAAGAAGAGAAGTAATGGGCAGGTTTATCACAGACAAGATAGCATCTCTGTGTGGAATCACCGGTGTGGTGGATGTGCTTTTAGAGCAGGAACAGGCTTCTCCTGCAAGAGATCTTCTTGTTTCTGTTCAAACAGATTACAGAGAGCTTATTAATTCCGTGCGCCTGATTCAGAACACAATGGCCATGGAACGAAACCCGCTCCCTCTGGAGAAGATAGGGTTTATTCTGAAGAAGGTGCTGTCTCTTTCAGTTTCACCTTTCCAGTCGTGGTCTGCGGAAGAGGAAATCAGTGTTAATGTATCGGTAGACTCCCTGCTGCCCGAGTGCTTTCAGGGGCCAGCAAGAGGAATTGAAAGCGTACTGCAGGTTATGCTTGACCTGTCTCTGTCCCGGCAGTCAGTGAGAGGAGTGGAACTTGGTGTAACCAGTGCTTCCACCAAGGGAAAGATTATAGATGTGATGTTTTCCGTTGGCTTTCCTGAAGAAGGGTTTGTTCCGGAAGAAAACAGCAGTACATCAGCTGATAAATCCCAGCGTTCATTCACAGGCCGTGTGTCTGCCTGCAGAGAGTTTGCCAGGGCAAACGGCGGTGATTTCGGCTGGAGGGACCAAACGGGGTCCGGCACAGCTTTCTGGCTTACAGTGCCTCTTACGCCCTGCGAAAACAGAATTGCCGAACAAAAAGATATTCGCCCGGGTACCTGTGTGTTGGTAATTGAAAGCAGCAGACAGCTTCGCGGTATGTACAGAAGGATGCTTCAGTATATTGGCTGCAGGGTGAAAGCGGTTCCCGACAGGGCATCCGCCCTTCTGGAACTCAGAAAACCCGGAGACCAGAGCAGTTCCTTCAATATGGTTGTTCTTAACGGCGATTCCAGGCAGGAAGAAGAAGAGATAACCGCTGGTCTTATAAGAAGCAGCGTTGCAGATGGTCACGATGTAAAAATAGTTATCTGCTCTTCCAGCATAGGTGTTGGCGACGTAGAGAGATATCAGAAACTGGGTTACGCCGCCCTTCTGAGGAAACCTCTCGTGCTGGCAACACTAAGAAATTGTATCAGCACTGTTCTTGATCGAACCGGGGAAAACATCGGTATAGTTACCGAGTACATGCTTCCCTGATCTTTCCCCTGAAGTGTTTCCGCTTTGTGATTTGCAGTATTCTGTGCTATTATTGCACAGGAGAAGAGTTGTATTGTACCGGCATGGACGAGAGGTAAACATGTTTTTGAACAGATACGCGCTGATTGTTGCCCTGATCCTTCCCGCTGTTTCCGCTGCAGGTATTCCCTCCGGATACTATGATCCCGCACAGGGGCTTTCGGGAGAAACTCTTCAGTGGGCGCTGCACAGCATTATTGACAACCACACAGTGGTAAGCTACAGCTACATCTGGACTGCATTTGAAACCACAGACGACAGGTATGGTAACCAGGAATACGTCTGGGACATGTACTCCAACAAGGTGTTGTATGAATTTAGTCAGCATGGGGGGTCAGCCAGTCAGGAGGGAGATGGCTACAACAGAGAACACTCATGGCCCAAAAGCTGGTTCAACAACCAGGCCCCTATGAACACCGACCTTTTTCATATTGTTCCTACAGACATCTATGTGAACAACCGCAGAAGCAACTATCCCTATGCCGAGGTGGGTTCAACCACATGGGTGTCGCAGAATGGCAGCCGCCTGGGGTATTCAAACACCCCCGGGTATTCGGGAATGGCTTTCGAGCCCATTGACGAGTACAAGGGAGACTTTGCCCGCAACTATTTCTACATGGCAACCAGGTACAAGGGGGAAGATTCCGGATGGGCGGGAAGCGCCATGACCGATGGAGCCGACCTTGAAGACTGGGCTGTGGATATGCTGATGGAATGGCACCAGAACGACCCTGTAAGCAACAAGGAACTGGATCGTAATGATGCGGTGTATGCCATACAGCACAACAGAAACCCATTCATTGACCACCCGGAGTACGTACAGTACATCTACAACCCCACCGGTATTGAGCAGGGTACTGATCTAAAGGATTTTCTTTTTCAGGTGATGCCGAACCCGTTTTCAGGAACCGCAACTCTAAGCTACATTCTAGAAAACGGGCAGCCTGTCTCTCTTAAAATTTACGATACCTGTGGCAGGCTGGTCAGCTGCCTTCAGAATGGCGAGGAGACTTCCGGGATAAACCAGGTGGTGTGGGCAGGTACAGGCAGCAGCGGAACACGGGTTGCTCCAGGTGTTTATTTCGCGGTTTTACAGACATCTTCAGTGTTCTCTTCGTACAGGGTGGTTTTTACAGGCAACTGAATTTCAGGGTCGAGAATTTACTTGATAAGAACAGGATGATTCAGCAGAAAGGATGCACATGCTGTCTGTGATACAGATACTGCTTGCCATGCACGGTATCTGGAGTGCCTGGGATTACAACACAGGTAACTGGAACGAGCTTGCTCCTCTGCTTTCCGAAAACGGTTACGACACCGTGTTCTACTGTGCGGCATACGGCCTGGAGACCGATATCGAAGGTCTCAGAGAATGCTGTGAGGCTTGCAGCAATTACAACATTGATGTACATGCATGGGTTGTAATGTGGAAAATCTCAAAATCCCCCGACTCGCTTAAATTGTCTTTAGAGGAGAACAACAGGTTGCAGGTATCGCTTTCGGAAGCGGAAGATGCATCGAACTGGCTGTGTCCTTCCGACCCTGATAATGTTGAGCTTTTTGCCTCACTGTGTGTGAACCTGGCCCTGTCGGCACCTGTAAGCGGAATACATCTGGATTACATCAGGTATGCAAACGACAGGGTGTGTTTCTGCAGCGGATGCAGGAACAGGTTTTCCCAATGGTCGGGCAACCGCTTTTATTCCTGGCCCGGCGACTGCGCCAGAGGTGGAATTATGCACAACGAATACAACAGATGGCGCTCGCAGATCATTGCCAGTGCTGTTCAGGTTGTGAAGGATTCACTGGGAAGGCTTGACCGGTTTGTGATGCTTTCTGCCGCAGTACTTCCCAGGCAGAGGGAAATGAACTACTTTGGTCAGCACTGGGAAAACTGGGTAGCCGACGGCCTGCTTGATTTTGTAGTTCCCATGAACTACACCATGTCTGATTCCGAACTAGTCGCATGGAGCGAACCCCAGCTTGAACTGGCAGGAGAAGTACCAGTTTATTGCGGTCTCATAAACTACAGCGATGATTATCACTGTTCTTCATCTGAAATTTCCGAGCAGATGGAACTTGCAGAAGACCTGGGTTTTGACGGCTGGGTTCTTTTTCACTTGAGCAGACACTATGCGGATATGCTCAGAAATCAGTAAGTGAAAACTCAAACTGTTTAGGTGAATTACAAATCTGGTCGAGCAACGCCGACTGCCGTTTACACGAGGATGGCAGGTACTTGACCATCGTTGTTTTTTTAGGTTATGGTTTGTTACCATTGTGCGGGGTAACAACAGTATGATCATGGCCCCGCAGTATTGTCTCTGAACAGGAGGAAAATATGGCATTAAGTGTTAGGGGGCGAGCAGGATTCCTGCTCATGGCGGTTCTGATTGTATTCACAGTAGCTGGCTATGCTCAGAACTGGACATGCGAGACTTCATCGGCTGATTGGCTTACACGCAAGGCTCTCTCATCAGTTTCGTTTCAGGACAAGCTCTGGGTGTTTAACGGGTACCATAGTTTAAATGTTAAAAGACATGATATCTGGTGGTCAACGGACGGAAGTAGCTGGACATGTGCTAACTCTGATGTTCCTTACCCAATGAGTTCAAGCATGAACTGTGTTGTGTTTAACGAGAAGATATGGCTGTACACCGGCCGTGATGGTTGTTGAGGAGACAGATACTGCCAGGTATGGCAGTCGTCTGATGGAAGCAGCTGGAATATGGTTACCGATTCTCCCGGATGGGAGGCCCGTGAGGGTGCAGGTGGTACGGTGTATGATGGTAAATTATGGATGATGGCAGGGTGTGGAGCCAGCAATTACTTCAATGATGTGTGGTACTCTGCCGACGGAGTGAGCTGGACATGTACGGCAACGTCAGCTGCCTGGACCTACCGGGTGTGTCCCGGGGTAACCACCTTTGATGACAAGCTGTGGTTAATGGGAGGAGGCGCTTACCTCACAGCCGGGTTCACTGCCTACAACGATGTGTGGTATTCAACCGATGGCGCAGACTGGACCTGTGCAACCAGTTCTGCACCCTGGGGTGCCAGAATGGGTCACGAAGTTATCGTTTACGATAACAAAATGTGGGTTATTGGAGGTGGTCTTCTTCAGTCTTCGACCAAATACAATGACATATGGTGTTCTTCCGATGGTATCAGCTGGACTTGTGTGACCAGTTCGGCTCCATGGGCTGCAAGAATAGATCATGCCTGTGCCGTGTACAACAACAGAATCTGGCTTATGGGAGGGGAAGGCAGTGGCAATCCTCTCAACGATGTGTGGAGCATGGGAATGACTGGCATTGCCCAGGAGGAATCTCAGGTACGGGCAGACGGAATAGCGGTGTTTCCCAATCCGTCGGCAGGGCCTATTGAAGTTTCGTTTGATCTTCCGGCTGAAGCGGAAGTTCGTGTTGACATCTTCGACACAGCAGGTCGCACTGTACGCAGCCTCTCTCACGAGGTGATGTGCAGCGGCAGCCACACGGTTGTGTGGGATGGAAGAGACTGTTCCGGTTCCAAACCAGGAGCCGGGGTCTACTTTGTAAGAATTCAAGCTGGAGCTTCAACCATGAGTCGAATGGTCACACTCTGGTGAGTTTACAGGCCGGG
>CAZRXU010000102.1:0-9336 GCA_964604135.1 uncultured bacterium
CATTCCTGTTCGAGTGCGAAACAAGACTGTCTGACTGGCAGGACGAAGGAGGGTGGAAAATCGGAATAAGCAGAAACGGTTTTCTGGCAACTCCCCACGATCCCTCTGTAGCCCCCAAGATATATATCCTTGAGTTGCAGACTGAACCGGTGCCGAGCGAAGCACAGAACTGATTGCAACTGTAGGGGTTCTCACAGCAGTCACTCAGGCGGTAAGGGAGGGGAAAAGAATCTTAGGTTAACTGTTAACTCTGAATTGATTATTCGTAATGAGTCCACATACGAAGAATCTTAATTGTATGCTTTTTCTCAATCACCTGGTATACAAGCCTGTGCTGAATGTTGATCCTGCGGGATATTGCACCAGATAAATCTCCAACAAGCTTCTCGAATGATGGGGGAGTTTGGTAAGGATTCAGCGAAACAGTATTCAGGAGCGTTTCAGTCTGTTCTTTCAATCCTGAATTTGCAATCTTCTTTGCGTCTTTCCTGGCTTGTTTGGTGTAAACCAGTCGCCAAATCACCAGTCGAGTCCATCAGCACACTCCTCAAGTGGGGTGTTCATCCCTTCCCCGATGGACTCTCTCATTCCGGGAATACCAAGAAGAAATAGTGTTTCCCTTATTGCTCTCCAGTCTTCCTCGGAAACAAGAACAGCTGAGTTCCTCTTGCCGGCAATCTGGACAGGTTCATGAGACAATGCTACTTCATCAAGAAGAGTGTACAGTTTTTTTCTTGCTTCAGTTACAGTAAGGTTTGTCAAAAGAACCTCCAATCATTACGTACGGATTATCGTACGAAACTTGAGCTATGTCAAGTATACCCACTTCCCGACTTATTGGGATGGTTCACCTGAGAAAACAGTAAACTCTGATTGTCGCTGAAGCAATCGGTGTTAATTTCGACAACCCTTGCAGATTGCTCATGGCAGCCCCAGAATGGGAAATGGTGAGTATCAGAGAGTATTCTTTCAGAAAGATTTGGGAAGGGTCTAAAATATTGCGTTCTTTGCGCGAGTATCACGCTGGTAGAGGGATGGAGTGTGCTCATTGTAAAGTCCGCTTGATGTGCAACGGAGGGTGCATGGCGCATAGCAGCAGCAAACCGTATAATTATCGTGCATGCAGTGATGAATACTATTGCCATCTGTCACAGTATCAACTGCCATTATTCCTTGAGCACAACAGTAAAATTGAAGAGAGTGAAAGTTCAATTCCAATTGGGAAGAGGGAGGACCAATGAGATACATCGCTTGCATAGCTGTTCTGCAGTTGATCATTACAGGTGTTGCTTGTGGGGGCAGTAGGGGTGGGGCAAATTCAAGGATTTCGAATGCCGAATCAGCGGGCGATACATTGTCTTCCTGGCAGGTATGGGCAGAGTCAAGTGATACTGGATTACGATCAGAAGAAAATCGGATCACTGCTGAACTTGTCATGCAATATGATCAGGATGAGGCTGGTGTTTATTACACGCCAGCGGCAGTGGCTGCAAGCACAGATAAAGTGATTGTTGCCGACAGATCAGGTCAAAGAATTGTTTGTATGGATTCAAATAGCGGAGATGTGTTATGGGTAGCTGGGGAAAGCGGAGAAGGTCCTGGTCATTTTTCAGGAATTGGTGACATTGCGATAAGCGACTCAATAGTTTATGTCGGAAACATGAGAAATAACAGAGTAGAGATATTTACAGACTGTGGAGAATACATTGGGTACATGGAAATGATGCACCCCTATGGGTTAGAGATTATGAGCGATACAATTTTAGCCGTAACAAGTTTGGCAAGCAGCGACTTGATAACTCTCTTTAACAGAGAAACAAACGAAGTAATTAAGGCTTTTGGGTCATGGAATATGGAATACTCATCAGGGCGATCGCAAGATAATAATACACTGCTGGTCAGTGCAATTAGTGATTCCGTATTGGTTCTTGCTTTGCAAATGGAAGGATACATACGTATATACAACATCAATACCGAAGAAATGGTTGAATATCAAACGCGAACACTTCCGTATGATCTTCCTGACAATACGCAAACTGCATCGTGGCTTCATATCAGGGATATAGCAGTAGTCAATGACAGTATCATATACGTTTTATTAACACCACTCACCACAGATAGAACCCCGATAACACGGGAGGCAATTGGAAGGTTGGCAGATGTTGCTGTAATTGATCGCTATTCTATTGAAGGAGAATATATAGGCTCATTTATCATACCAGACGTTTGCTACTGTATTGAAAGTGTCAACAATACAATATATACATATCATCCGCTGAATAATACCGTAAGCAAATATGAAATTCAAAGCATACAGTAGCTATAATGATCAGTATATAAGGTAATACTATTAGAGTATGGCTGAATCCAAAATAATATACAGTGAAAATGGTGTATATATGGACAATAGCAAATAATAAGGAGCTAACTGGCTGGAATGCAAAACAATAAACATTGCATACGAATTACAAATATCTCTAAGCATTATGGGAGTGTTTGTGCTATTGCAGATGGGTTCAGCTGCAATATCCCCTCTGCCGAGAACACCACACTTCTGGGAAGGAATGGTGCTGGAAAGACCACACTGATGAATCTAATAACCAATAACCTTTTTCTTAATAACGGAACAATAACAATTAACGGTACAAACTGCTCTGTTCCAGAGGCCAGAAAGGGTTTACGCTATCTTCCAGACAGTTTGGAAATGCCTGCAACGTTTACGGCGAAAGAGCTTTTAAAAGAGCATCTCTTTTATAGTGGTGATTATTCTCTTGAGGATTTCAACGAAACAGCTACAGCATTTGACTGTCTTCATCTTTCAGAGCAACCGATGGGTGGCAGGTCTAAAGGGCAGAAGCGACTTCTAATGCTCGCTATTGTTTTATCGGGTAACCCGTCATTGATTCTTCTTGATGAGCCAATGGAGGGACTTGATCCGGTTAATGTCAGAATAGTAAGAAAGCGTATTAGCACCCTGGTAAATCAAGGCTGTACTGTTCTTCAAAGCAGTCATCGTATTCATGAAGCAGAACGACAAGGTGGCAGATACTTGATAATGCATGACGGTCGACTTTGCCTGGAAGGAAACATGGAAGATATCTCTTTTATGGGAAGAATACCCACGGATAGCTATCATGAGGGTATTGGTGAGATGGCAAGAATAATATGTGAAATTGATGACTATTTCCTGGTTGAAGCTAAAGATCATAAGAAGGATTGGGCCTTTCAAAACAGAGATAGAATATCCCCAGCTACCTTGGAGGATATGTATATCGCTTCTCTGGAGAACCGATGATTAATCGAAAGCAAGATGTTACAGCAATGCTAACTTCTCTCATCTCGTTTATTGTTTTACTGAGTATCTGCTATGTTGCAATAAGCTCGAACGATGACATAGATACATTGAATTCTGCGTGGGTAATGCTATTTTTGGGTTCGGGAATTCTGTTTTTCATCCAGGTATTCTATATTGCCGAAATGGCAGGTAATGTGATTGCCGGGGAATTGTCCAGCGGCAGAATGAAAGTGTGGATTTCTCTCCCTGTCACCAGAGAGCAGATCTTCGCGCGAATGATAGTACGGCTGCTAAAAAGAACAGCTGTACTGTCCTTCTCCCTATATGTAATGCTGGCATTTGTGGGAAATGTTATTTTTCATACATCACCACAAAATTTACTTGTAGCGGCCTTTGGAGTAATTCAGTTAATGCTGGTTTTGCTCGCGTATATAGTAGCTTCTATTCTACTAAACAAACGCAGTTCATCTCTGGCAATTTCAATTGTTATTCCCATGCTTATGCATATTGTGCAAGTGTTGTCCCATGTAAGCATGATGCGTTCCGGCGAGGCAAATAGTAATTTGCTGAATACGATATTAACAGTATTACTGCCTATAAACACGGCATATAATAATATTATATACGGAATAGCCCCGCATGTCGATAAGGTAGACATATATATCACATCTTCTTCCTGGCAGACCAACACTATGCTGGCAGTATGGCTTCTTACCTTTGCGTTAATCATTTATACGAAAATTAAAAGGTACGAAACCGTCTCCTAGCGTGTCTGACAATAAGCGCTGTGCAGTAATGCCACCGGGGCTTGAAAGAGCGGGCAGAATGCGACAGTTATTCCCTGACAGGGTACATGATCGCTGGTTAAGTTTTCTGATGGGGGTCGGGTTGTTAACAGCTGCCCATTGTGTTACGGTGCTTTGTTCGGGGCATATGGAGGAGGAGCTGACAGGCCGAACAGAATGATTGCCAGTGTGCCAAGGCCGCCGAGGTAGGTAAACAGATCCAGCCGCACTGCCGACACCCGATCGGTGGTCTGGGCAGGAAAGCTGTCGCAGTTGAGGCGGTCATGGAACGAAGCACAATTCTTGTGTTGTGACGGCGCAGCCCCACTGCAGTTCTTACAGAAAAAGCCAGCATTAGAAAAGCGGCAATTCCGGCAACAAGGTTCATTGTGAAGTCTGTTTCCGGAAACCCCCTGCTATACCTGAAGTACTGAACTGTGTCGGCAATGCCTGTAAAAAGCCCTGCCACGGCAGAAGCCATTACAAAAGCTACTGCGGAGGTTACTGTAAGCTTTTTGATTACAGCAATGAAAATACCGTACAGTTCCATACGATTACGAACACCGCTTTCTCTTGTCTGTTGCAGTCAATTATGCTGTCTAAAAAAAAGTACTGCCTTCCCGTGAGGGGAGGCAGTACTGATATGCCTAAAAAACAAAAACGTTGAAAAGCCTTAGACCCTCGATTGCCTGATACTGTGAAGAGCCGATCACAACATAGTCGGCAGCAACTGTGTCTACCATGAAGTAGGCAAAATCTCCATTTTCAAGCTCCACGAAGTAGTCTGCTCCGTTCTGAACTGCTGCTGAGTTTTTCCAGGCTGCGTCTCCCGGAGCAGGGGCAACATGACCGGAAGCGTCTGCCAGAAGCGAGTTAGACCCGCCGGGGTATGTGGCAGGTTCACTGTTGCCACGATACATGAGGATTGTATCTCCGGATTTGGCTATGTAGAAGTCCTGTGCAAAACCGGCGTCTGTTGCATCGCCTGTGGTTGTCTGAGCATCTTCAAATCTAATCCCGTCGATTGCACCTACTGTAAGTGTGTCTGAAAGAAGATAGAATGATGCTCTGTTATTTGCCTTGTTGGAATTGTCTTCAGAAGAATCTATACCCTTGATGGCCTTTACACAGTAGTAGCCAGTGCTTGTTGCAACGTGTTGTGTGGTCGTTCCCTCCACCTTGGCAATTATGCTCCAGTCGCCTGGGTCGGTGTTTGAGAACCAGACACTGTAACCGTCTACCTCAACGGTGAGTGAGTCCCACGCGATCACTACTGTGTCGCCACCACTTTCCGTCTCCATAATCCGGCAGTTCTGTACCACTGGCAGCGTTCCATCGGGAGAATTCGGTGACTCGGAACAAGCCGCGAAAATAACAAAAAGCGAAACTACAGCAAGATATTTCATTAACCACCTCCAATTCTGTTGAATGGCCAATATAGCACCAGTTCCGGGGTTGTTCAAACCCGTCTTATTTACTGTGGTTCCCGCATGATATATAGTTCCGAGAGAAATGTGCGCATGGGTTTCATTCAAACAAAACTTTCTGGGGGATAAAATGGGAAGAATCGCTGGGATAGACCTTGGAACAACATTTTCCGCACTTGCAGTTCTCAACGAAATGGGGCGGCCGGAAACAGTTCCCAACTCCGACGGAGAAAGAATAACTCCGTCTACTGTGTTTTTTGCTGAAGATGGTGTTGTTCTTGTTGGGGAAGAAGCCGTTAATGCCGCTTCGAGTGAACCTGAAAAGGGTGCCAGATGGATCAAGAGATCTATGGGTCTAGACAGTTTTCCGGAAGAGGTAAACGGCAAAAAATGGTCTCCCGAGGAACTCTCATCATTCATTCTCAGAAAGCTGAAAGAGGATTGTAGCGCCCAGGTTGGTGAAATCACTGATGTGGTTATTACAGTACCGGCGTACTTTGACGAGGTTCGCAGAAAAGCAACCATGGATGCTGGCAGACTTGCCGGGCTGAATGTTGTTGGAATAATCAACGAGCCTACAGCTGCCGCACTTTACTATGCAACCCAGTATTCTGTTGGCGGCAGAATACTGGTTTTCGATCTTGGGGGAGGAACATTCGACGTTACCCTTATGGATGTTAACGGACGGAAGGTGGATATTCTGTGCTCCAGAGGGGATCATCAACTCGGCGGTGTAGACTTTGACAGCGCAATACTTAAGAGCATGGAAAAGACTTACAAAGAAGAGACCGGCGGTAACCTGCTAACAGATGATGAGAGCAGGGCAAGGCTTATGGTGGAAGCCGAATCCATCAAGAAAACACTGGCCAAGCGGCCATCAGCCTCAGCTCTTCTTTATGGAGACAGCGGGCAGTGCAAATTCAAACTGGCCAGAGAGAAGTTTGAAGAATCTATTTCTCCGCTTATGGCCAGAATAGGAATGCTTGTGGAAGATGTTCTCGACGAGGCAGAGACCGAGCCAGAGGATGTTTCCAGCGTGCTGCTTGTTGGCGGAAGCACCCGCCTTCCTGTGATTCAAGACCGGCTGGAGAAGGTTTTTGGTTCTCCTCCGACCAGCGCCGTTAATGTAGACGAGTGTGTTGCCATGGGTGCTGCCATTCATGCGGGTCTTCGCCTTATGGATGAATACCCGACAAAAGTTGGTAAGGGAATAGCCTCTGCCCTCAGGGATATAGGTTTGCAGGAAGTTTGCAGCCACTGCTACGGAACGCTTGTTATGTCAAGAGACAAAAAGTTAGACAGAGATGTGGAAATAAACGAAGTGCTGATTAAGAAAAACACTCCTATCCCATGCGAAGTCACTAAAACTTTCTACACAGCAGCCCAAGGGCAGGTTTCAGTGGATGCCCGTGTAACCCAGCATTCTACGGCATCCACAGATGCTGATATAGTGAACGTAGTTGCCTTCGGTAGCCTCCAGCTTCCTCCGGGAAGGCCTGCCGGTCAGCCGGTAAAGGTTACTTACAGCTACGATGCCGATCAGAGAATGCACTGTATGTTCGAAGATGTGGGAACTGGAAAGAAACTGGTTCTAGACATAGATACCCAGGCAGGGTCAATGTCTGGTACAGAGGTAGTCTTGAAAGCAAAAGAGCTTGAGGGGTATTCCCTTGAATAGACTTCTGCTTTTGTTGTTTGGTATCTCATCTGCAGCATACGCAGGTAGCAGCGAAGACGGAGGCAGTGTGCTGTGCTGCGGAACGATACTATTCATATTCATTGCAGTGGCAATCAAAGAGGCGGCTAAGAAAAACGGCGGACGAATTAATACTCAGACAGAATCTGCCAAAGAGCAGAATACCTCACCAGCCAATACGTCTAAACCGCAGTCGCACGATACTCCTCCAGTGCCTCAGGGTTATCAAACGGGCTTTTACATGACAGTGCTACCGAGGATCAAAGACATGGGATCTGGAGATATGCAGTGCCTTACAGTACTTGTTTCAGGTGTAATAAACATGCCTCCAAATATGCTGACAGCAGTGTTCAGCCTGTATCTGTGGGATGTAACCCAGGGGGAAGAAAAAGACAAAAGAAAGCCCGTTCTGTGTTCTCTTCCGGAACTTCAGATGACAGGTTCCCAGGTATTCATGTGGACCCACATGATTCAGATGCCCTACGCGAACAGCGTAATGGACTCATGGATAGAGATACTGTCTGTTCCCGTTGATCTTCTTACATTTCCGGCCAGAGGGAAAAGAAAGCTGCAGTTTGGGTTGTTGATTACCCCTCTTGGTATGACACAGAGTCCGGCTGCGGCGGCAACATTCATCTACACCCACAAGAACAGTTCGCTGGGTTATGTAGACGGTATCAGAATGAGGATCAAAGCAGAAGAACTGGGTTTGAAGTACGCCGCTGCTGTTGGAGCCGTGGATGGTTCTCTTGACGAGGTAGAGAAAATACTTGTAAGAAACTGGATGGATACCAGGATAGAAAGTCTTCCTGAAAACCTGAAAGCAGAAACAACAAGATCTTTAAGCCGTGCTCTTATGGTTGCTGAAAGGCTTGGTACTTCAATAAAGCCAGATGAAATAGAGATGCTATGTGAGGATATAGCAAACGAGTATCCCCTGGGTTCTTTTCCCAAAGGAGATCTGTACGACATTGTGGAACTCTGCATGAACGTGGCGGCCGCAGATGGTGTTGCCGGCCCGGAGGAACTGAAGCTTGTGAACAGAATCGCATTGCTGCTAGGAGTTGATCCCGAGAGGGTTAAGCAGCTGTCAGAGAAGATTCTTCCTGTGAACATGCACTCAGAAAAGGATGTCAACAGTATTCTGGGTCTTAACTTGGAATGGACTTCAAAACAGAAGAAGAAGCATCTGAGAGAACAGTACAGAGAGTGGTCGGCAAGGGTTACCCATTCAGATGTTAAAGTTAGAGATCAGGCCGACGAGATGCTTCGGCTTATCGCACAAAAAAGGGCTGAAATCGATGCGGAGAGCTGAGTGAGCTTCAAAGAAGATGTTCGCTTTGCAGGAGATGACCCGTCTTTGTACGGGCTGTGTACAGGTGATAGCCACGATGGCAGCGAGATGAAAAGAAAGCTTCTTGCAACTGCAGTTAAGGTGATACCTGAACTTTTTCCGGCATTGAGCCCGGTAATGGTCTCAGTAAGCAAAGCTGTTACCGGGGAATCTTTTGAGCTGTTCGTATTCAGCGATGCTTCCCCAAAAGCTTACTGTCTTGGAAGCTCTGCAGAAGATGCCACCATTCTTGTTAGCTCTGGCTTAATAGAGAGGTTGGATCCTCAGGAGATGGCTTTCGTGCTTGGCCATGAGCTTGGCCACGCTCTTTTCAGCCACAATTCTTATCCCGATCCAGATGATACTGAAGACCCTCTGAAAAAGCTGAAGACGCTTGCCTTGTGGCGGGCAAGGGAAATAACGGCAGACAGAGCCGGGCTGGCTGCAACAGGAGACACCGGAGCGGCTTTCCGTGCTATGATGAAAGTTGCCAGCGGGCTTTCCGGCAAGTTTATCCGCTTTGATATTACGGCTTTCCTGGATCAGGTAAAAGATCTTGAAAAAGCGGGCCCTTCACCCTATTTTTTACTCTCTACCCATCCCTTTGTAACTGCGAGAATAAGAGCACTGCTGTGGTTTCAGATGAGTGAGCCGTGGTACAGCATAAGAAAGATCAGGGGAAATCCCACTTACACAAAGGCGCAGCTTGAAAGGAAAATAAAGAAAGAAATTCTGTAACTGGCTGCCGTATCAAAACTGGTGCAGGGATATTTGTTGCCACTATTTTTCAATGAATTCAA
>CAZRXU010000103.1:0-9223 GCA_964604135.1 uncultured bacterium
AATCCGCCCAGGAAAAGCCTCCTTCAAGAGATGACTCAAGAACTCTGGTTTCCCCATGGCCGGGAACGTATGACTGGATGTAGTCGCCTGAGGGGTCAGGGTAATACTCTTCTGTTTCAGGGTCGTAGCTGTAGCTTCCCCTGCCGCTGCCCACCCAGGTATAGATTATATCCATCATTCTGGAATTGTATCCGCCTGCACTGTACTGGCTGTGTATCCACACTCCTGCAGTTCTGCCGGAGTAACCTGCCTTTACTGCGTCAGAACTCGTCGTACCACCGCCTTCAAACCAGCCTGTAGAGTGCTGAACGCTTGCACCGGCATTCCATGCGACACCGGAACCGGAGGAAACAATTCCCAGCCGCAGAGTTCTGTTGGGGTGGGTAATACCGGTTCTCATATCCAGCTCTCCACCTGCAGTTGCTGTTGATACCCAGCTGCCTGTTTCAGCTGTAATTCCCAGGTCTGAGACAGCCAGTCCTCCAGACAGACTGTCTGCCCAGCTTTCACCGGTATAAGATGATATCATGAACGGTGTAAATGAATTCAGTTTCAACGACACATCAGCGGAAGCAACCCCCCGCCTTCCACCGGTCAGTGAATCTGCACCGGTTCTGGAAAGACCGCCCAGAGACAATAAGACATTGAGTGTACCGTCAAAGGGTATGTAGTTAATTCCAGCGATAGTTGATGTTCCATCACCTTCAAGAAACCGTTCTCCTGCAGTTGCAAGCAGCCTGTCTCCTCCTGCCTCACCCTGAATGAAACTGTCTTTCCCCTTCCAGGCGGGAGGAAGACCCCATTTTTCAAGGTCTGAGTCTGAATCAATATCATCAGGGGGATTGAATCCCTCCGAAATGTACCTGCCGCTGAGGTTCAGTACCGGCCCCGACTCCCAGGTGTTCAGTGTAACTTCTCCACCGGAGAGAGTTCCCTCACGGGTTGTTGCATCTGTATTGAAAAGGTTGCCCTGCTTTTTTGAAAGATGTGCAAACAAGCTGATGTTCTGTGCAAACCCGGAGCTGAAAGAGAGTGTTGAACCTGCAATACTTAAAGCAACCGGAATTGAAATATACTTTCTGGCACAATGGGTTCCTCCGCCAACACCTGCCCACGAATACCCTCCGGTGGCTGAATCGTATACGTAGTCTCCCGCACCCTCAGGTGGTGTTTGAAACTCCACACTCCAGTCTCCCTTTTTCAATCCCGCCCACCTGTATATTCCCAGACTGTCCAGTGTGTAGCTGCCTTTGTTTTCACCCGCGTATGTACCACCATCTATCCAGGCATCTGATGGGTTGTCACCGGCGTTTTCAAGTGCCTGTTCAACCTCATGGGTCATAACGAAACCCAGTGGCACATCTGTGTTATCACCCCGCGAAAAACCTGAGAACCCGAACGAGACATCTTCCCCCACCTCAAACACGGTTTCCACCCTGCCCAGATTCTTCCTGAATCCGTCACCTTCTCTGTACCAGGAGATGTCCACCCTCTGGTCGCGTCTTACAAGCCTCTTTGTTGTGAATGTTACTGAACCTGACGAATAGTTTACTTCGTAATCGGCTCCTGAACCTCTCTGAAGTCGAACTCCGTCAAGAAAGACCTGTTCACTGCCGGGGGTTACACCACCTCCAGAGGCAAAAGTATAGGGCCCCTGAAGCCCCTCTTCAGTAAGAAACACTGTTTTGCGCCTCTCTGAACCGGTGGTTCCGTAACCGCCTGACAGGTTGAAAAAAGGAACAGGGTTAATATGGCCGCCAAAACCGCTTACCTCGCTGCGCCAGGCGACTGCTCCCCTGCTTTCCCAGCTCAAGTCACCCATCTCAGCGTTCCACTGCCCGCCATCAAGGGCGATGTATACTTTATCCAGATCGGAAAGAGCCTCCGATGATGATGCTCCCAGCGGAATATCCCTGTCGGTAATTCTTCCGTTGATTGATATTCCAGGGGCAAGAATACCTTCTATTGAAAGCTCGGTTCCCTGTGCGATACCTCCCCCGGAGCCCACTGAGACACCAAGCCTTTTGGAACCGGATATAAACAAGCCTTCAGAAACAGGGCTGTCTCCAGTGTAAAACCTGGGTAACTCCAGAGTTTCCCCCTGGCCTGCAGCTTGCACTGACAGTTTTGAAACAGGAAGAACACTGATGCTCAGAGTGTCGGCAGTAACTGTAACCGTATCCCCCGCTGGTGGAACCGGGGTAAAAACAAGCCCCACAGACGGCCCTCGTGATGCCTGCACAGCACTGAGGGTGTCGCCGTGCACCGTTGCTGTTATCGATCCAGGCACAAGCCACACTGAATCGGGAATAGCTGTGTAATCGAGGCCGGAACTGATTACAGTGAATGCGTAGCCAACTATGGAAAGCAGTACCGAAAAAGGGATCATTCAAGTACCAGAGGCGTTCCGCCACCCCAGAGAACCACGATGTCTCCGTTGGGAGAAGCTGATATGCAGGAGCAGGAAAGGTCTGTAAGCAGCGTGTCTCCCTGATATACACTGAGGATACCGGTATTAAGAAGCAGTATTCCCAGGGAACTGTAACACGCTGAACCGCTCTCTGCAATTTTTACTGGAAGTTCACCGGGTTCTACGATGAAAACACCCGCTGAACCGCTAACCATTCCGCTGCCTGAAGATCCTCTGCACAGTCTGGAGTCAGCTCCGGCACAGTCTCTGGCAATTATCTCTCCTCCGGGATAAACCACATTACCCCGGGCAGTGTCCACAGCCCAGATGCGTAATCCAGGCATAAGAACATCGCCAATACCCTGCATGGATACTTCATCAATCAGAATATCGTCTTCATCGTATTCCAGAAGTATCCCAGGATTTTGAAAACAAACAACCCATCTGCCTGATGACGAAACAGCCAGACCAGACGGAAGCCCGGCAAAACCTGTTTCAAAACTCTGCCGGTTGCCCAGTGAATCCAGCCTGATTACCACAGGATTAGAAACGGGCAACAACCAGACTGTACCGCAATTGTCTATCTCAAGATCTTTTACAGGCGTATCCGGAAAACTGAACGAAAGAATCAGGAATGCACTAACGCACCACGGCAACACGGCCGGTTTCCGTTCTGGACCCCTGCTGGAAGCGGTAAAAGTAGATTCCCGAAGCAAGTTCCGAAGCTCCGGTGTAGGTAATTACAGTCTCGCCGGAGGGAGATGTCATGTTTACAGTTTCCACATGCTTTCCCGACTGGTCGAACATTGAAAGAACAACAGGCTCTCCGGTAGAGACAAACTGAAAATACAGGTCACCCAGACAGGGATTAGGGAAAACCGCAAAGTTTCCACTGCCTGTGCTGCCTGCTGCAATATTTAGATCAAGACCGGCAAAACTGTTGCACAGAAGCATAAGCGTTCCCGGGTGCTCAAGGCTTACAGCAACATCGCAGGCACTGCCTGCATCCAGCGCAGTTACAGTAGTCCCGTTGAAGAAAAATGCATTCAGATTACCAATTCCGGTACCTTCCACTCTCAGGCTGCCGGACAGGTCGTCTCCCACACTGTAGTAGTTGCCCTGATAACCTGCAACACTGTGCCACGGGTCGCTGTAGGGAGTATCTGAAACAACCCCAGTGTAGTCCAGACCGGGGCGATTTCCAGGATCTATGGTGTCGTAATCTGCGATGCTGAAACTGTTCCACCCGTAACCAAGGGAAGGGTCATCCACGAAACATGAAACCATCCAGTCTGATAGTATGCTTTCCATGTTTATAGAGTGACCGGTTGCGGATTCAATGGCATCGATCACACCTTGTATCCCCCGTGTTGTTCCGTGCATACTGTTCCATATAAAGTCTTTACCTCCGTAGTTTTCAAAGAGGTAGGAAAAGAACAGGAACCCTGCTCCGTAACCGGCAACCACTTTCTCCCCATCGGTGAACTCTGTCCACTTTATCGGTGTAACTCCCCCAAAATCAATAAAGGCTTCCACCTGAAAGGCAGGATAACCGCAGAGGAACATGCCAGTCTGCGCCTGGTTCTCCAGAACCCATAGCTCTTCACCGCTGAACGGTTTTATACCGTACTGAATCAGATGAACCAGCTCATGGCTGGCTGTGTGTGTCTGTGTAGCGTCTTCCATCCTGGCGGGATAGCAGTCGATATACAGCATTTCAACCTCGTTGGAATGCCCGCCGTAGTAGTTTCTGGCCTCGTACTCTGTAAACATGTTGTAGGGGCTGAAGAACCCGGCAATGTACCATTTCTGACCGTTGACTCCGTAGCCATCCCGTATGTCGAGAATCAGGTAGTACACCCTCGGATCGTCATCCATCAGATCCGGGATGTTGCCAAAGTACTTTGCGTCGGTTGCTGTGATTCCATCTGCTCCTTCAAGAGCTGCTGCCAGCGAATCAACATCACTCTGATTGAACCTGATCTCCCACTGTGTGTCTTCTACAAATATGTAGGAAAGATCTCCTGCAAACCTGCAGGTTGCACTGGTGAGGTAGAACATGGGAACAGATCCACTTTCATCAATTGCCCAGAAGTTAACAACGTCGCCTACCTGGTGTGACCCATCTTTGCCTGCAAGCGGACCTGTGGGCATCATGGAAGGATCGTGTCTTTGATCCATCTGCTGCACATCCGGAAAGTGAAATGTACCGTCTACTGCGTAGCGCCCCATACCAACAGCAATGGAAAGAAGCAAATATGTTATCATTAGAATCTCGCTCCCACTGTGAATCGTACAGATGAAAAATCTGCACTTTCGGGAAAACCAATCTCGGTGTAGATGCCGGGTTTCGATGGATCGAGGAGTGAAGCATCTATAGCACTTACAGCTCTGTTAACAACGGCGAAAGCGGCAACATAAACAGTTCTTCTAAACCATTCTCTGCTTATTCGAAGAGCATCATGGTAGTTCTCGCGGGAAGAGGAATTTGTCCAGCTCCAGCCATCTGAACCGTACCTGCAGTGACTACTGAAATACTGCTGCTGAGCTTCGGGATCATCAGGGTGGTAGTGTCTGGCAAGGCTTCTGATGTAGTCGTTGTATTCACTGCTGCTTGTGAATTTTCCAACATCATCCTGAAAATCCCTGTCGCGGAATGACACATCAATACCTGCCCGTTCCATGGCCAAGTTCCTGTAGTCGCCGCGATTGAACACCGCCTGCAGATAAGAGTAACCTGTACCAGCCCAGATGGAAGCCTCAATACCCATGAACACAGCTCCCCTTGTGGAATGGCCCATGCTTATCTGACCCCATCCGGGGAAAACGATAGACCGTAGCACTGCAGTTTTATTCGCACCGAAAACAACCGAGTACGCTATTACAAGTAACACTGTAGTTTTTTTCATTTCAGTTCACCACCGCAGCATGGAAAAGGGCCTCTGCCGTCTCTCCCGATGAAGTTAACTCAAGACAGACATAGTATACCCCGGGCGCAAGGTCTTCAGTGTTCCACGAAACCTCCCATGGAACCCTTCCAGGGGCGTCTCCGCTGTAGTCTGATACCAGCTCTCCTGCAACATTGAATACCCGGATTCTGTACCGGGAATCCGCTCCCGGTCGAAACCTGATGTAACCCTTTCCTTCAGTAACAGGGTTGGGCCACACGAAGAACTCCTGCTCATCAAGCAAACTGCCTGCAGACACAACTGCAGGAAGCTCTGCCTTCGGCCAGCATCTTTCTCCGCCTCTGTCCATACCTGTGTTCCAGCCGTCAGGTGAAAATGAAGTGTAGAAGGCTCCGAAAGTACCGTCTGACGTAACAGACATCAGTCTGTTCTGATCTTCACCTTCAAATTTGTGAAGGATTGGCACACCCACAGGGTAGTCTCCAAATGAATACGGACTGCCGCCAAGTGATTCTGCTTTTTCGTTGAAAAAGAAAACCCTTCCGTCTCTGAGAGGTGAACAGGCGAAACCGCTTCCTCCGAAACCACAGGTAAACCTGCTATACTCAAAGGCGAGAGAGTCAACCTGTGTTGTAAACGGCCAGTTGCTTACTGCAGTTCCCGAAGATGTGAAAGCCTCAACACCAGCTGTTGTTTCAACAAGAATCTCTATGTTACCATCTGAATTCAAATCTGCCATGAAAGGGTCGGCAAGAATTTCGCCGGAAAGAGATACCGGGAAGCCAGGTTCACCTGTACTGTCTTCATCGTAAACCCAGAGTTTTCCACCTGAAACAACGGCAGTCTCAACATCTCCATCGCGGTCAAAATCCGCCGCTATGGGAAGGCTTGTGTTCTCGCTTCCGGGATGCACAGGCCAACCGATAACTCCGCCGCCACCGGGGAATAGCCTTCTAAGAGATCCGTCTGCTGTAACCAGAATCAACCCGGGATCGGTATCGTGCGGAAAAACACACGCACCTGTGATATCCATTGCAAAGGTTTTGGGCCACCTGTTAAATACAGTTCCATCAGTGTGAAGCCTGTACACTTCCCTGTTCTCCAGTATTGCGAAAATACAGTCCATAGTCTGCGACGCAATAACCTGAACCGCAGCTGCTGGCAGGTTCACAGGCCACCCTTCAGGCTCCGACCAGTCGGGAAGACGCATGTGTATTTCCCCGTCTGCTTCTGGAACCACAAGGTACTCTGCTCCGTTTACAGGGTAAATAACAACAGGAGCGGAAACATTCATTCCAACAGGAGTTGAAGAGCTTCCGTCAGCCGAAACAGCCAGGAGCTGGCGATTGCCGGTAATCACAGTAACAAATTCTCCCTGAGGCGGGTTCCAGAAAACTGAACCGTACTGTGCTTTTCCGAATTCAACAGGCCACCCCGGAACAACCCCCTGAAGGCTGTACAAAAAACTCATTGTGTTGGATGAATTGCTCAGAACATCTATTTTTACACCGGTGTAGCCACCCCACGATGCATCTGAAGAAGGCGTTGTTTCAGGGGAAAACACCCAGGCATAACCGTCTTTCTTCCAGGGATCATTCTTGCTGCCCTCGATACTGAACCAGGTAGGAAAACCGTAATCGAGATCCTGTATACCATCTGCTTCCTCTACATCAACACCTTTGTGAAGAGGGTTAACATTGACAGTATTTGCCTGCCTGTATGTAGCGCTAAGTCTGGTTTCATCTATGTGCCATATCAGTATTCCAGAACCTGGAAGACCGTAATCCCGCTCGTGAGGGCCGCACTGCCCGTTTCCGTCGGGATCACGCTGCCTGTTTTCAACCAGGAGATATTCGCTTGAGTTAAGGGGTATTTTGTAAACAATTCCCATGCGCTCTGATACATATTCACCCGGATCTATCTCAACGGGGTCAATCCAGTTCATTGCCGCTCTTGACCACGCAGAAGGAGCTGCAGGCCAGTAACCATTCATCAGCCACTGTCCGTAACCCATCAGACCCCAGCCTCCTATTCCCACAGCACCTGTATGGGTGTTGTAGAGGTCAGGCAGGCCAAGCTGATGACCGAATTCGTGAACTATAGTACCAAGAACTCCCAGACCGAAGTTGTCCTGGGCCTCACGCTCGGGATCGATACAGCCTTCACGAACCCTCACACCATCGTTTGTCTGTACAAAACCTGTACCAAGATGGTATTTAAGATCTGAAGAGTTCACAAACATTGAGTGTATATCATCAGAGCTGTTGTGCCGAATATCCGCTTCATTGCCTGCTCCGGCATGCATTACGATAATTGCATCAAATCCGGAAAAATCAACCTGACTGTCTGCTGCAAGAACCGCATCATGAAAGAGCTGGCACTGACCGAGACCGTTCTTTTCATCTGCCCCGTAAAAGCCCATCTGGTGATCTAGCTTGAAGGCACCACTTCCCGCCGGGAACTGGACAAGAGAAAGCGCCAGATGGCCGTTGCTTACATCTGTGTAATAACTGGATATCTGATTCAAGAGATTGGCTACTGTTGCGTTGTCGCTCTCAAACTCTCCGTTGCCTGTGGTGGAGCTGGTGTAGTCCGGCAAAAACTCAACTTTGAGTACACAGACTTTTATAGTTGTATCTGCATCGAAGAACAGGGGAGTACCCAGATTTGATTCCATGGGATACCCGTCGGACACACCTTCGGGAATATCCTGTACGGAACTGCCTGGGAAAGGTGGAGAAGCAAAAGCAGCTCCGCAGGCCAGAGCTGCTGCAAGAAGATATTTACCCATCAGAACTGGAGTGTCAGACTGTACTTCTGGTTGTACTTACCCGATCCCTGAAGGGACTCATCTACGGGAACAAACGCCATGTCAAGCTGAAAGTCGTTCCACTGGAGGCCTGCACCGAAAGAAACGCCGGAGATGGTTGACTCGCCCTCTGTGTCGTGCACGTAACCGACTCTAAGAGCAAGAAGGCTGTAGTACCAGAACTCGGCACCTGTTCCCCACTTGTTGTCTTTTACTTCCTCGGATATTCCATCCTTCACATCTACAAGAAGTTTCGTGTAATCTGCCACAACAAGAAGGGAGGTGAGCTCGTCTTCAAATGGAACATAGCCAACTCCCAGTTTGAGCTTCCTGGGAAGAGGGTTGTCTTCACTGTTTCCGCCATAACTCATGTTGGGCCCAATATTGCTTACTGTGGCACCGATGGAAATGTTACCGAAAGACTGCTCTGGAACATGGTAAAGTACGCCGAGATCTGCGGCAAAGGAAGAACCTTTACCGTTGTCTTTGTAGTAAAGATGGTCGTAGATAAACTTGAGGCCAAGACCAACGGCAAGACCAGGAGCAACCTCGGTACCAAAAGCAGCATCTGTTGAAATACCGTAAGAGTAAAAAGTTCCTATGGGTTCTGTACTGCCCTGCTCTATCTCCTGCTGTTCGCCCATGGACATAAAGGTGATATTGCCGCCGACTCCTCCCCATCCCTCAAGATGCTGTGCGTAACCCAGAAATTCGTAGTACAGATCATCCGCCAGTTGAGGAAGCCACTGAGAATGCTGCAGGGTAATTTCCCTTTCACCTTCCTCCTTGAAAGCCAGCCCCGCTGGATTCCAGTAAGAAGCGGTTGCATCATCAGATACAGCGGTAAAAGACTCACCGATTCCATTAGCCCTGGCTCCTGGTGTTATGTCGAGCCAGATAACACTGGTTGTCACTGCAAGGGCTCCATGAGCCATAACCAGAACAACAATTGCAAAACTGGAAACAAGTTTCATTATTCCTCCTGATACAAGATTGTATTTAACTGCAAACAATCGCTAACAAATTATCGAACAACAGTGGCAACACCGCTTACTTCAGAGTCACCCGAAGATACTACATATATGTACAAACCTG
>CAZRXU010000104.1:0-9068 GCA_964604135.1 uncultured bacterium
TGTGGCTATGGCTGGCCCTGCAACCAACCTTGCAATCGCCATTGCTCTCAGTGTTGTTCTTCATCTGTCAGGCAGTCTTCTGCCATCATTTCTGGCGAAGACTTTCGCCTGGGTCTCCCTGATTAATGTTATGCTTATGGTTTTTAACCTCATTCCCATACCGCCCCTTGACGGCAGCAGAATTGTTGCTCGTTTCCTTAAGGGAAGAGCTTTGAGGCACTACATGAAGCTGGAGCGGTACGGTATGTTTATTGTGTTTGGCCTTTTATTCCTTGGCGTAATTTCCACCATACTTCTTCCAGCTATGGAGCTGGCAGTAAGATATCTGGATCTTGCCCGGTACTTGCGTTAGGAGAAACTATGCCTCTGTTGATTATGCTACTGATTGCCGGTGTTTACGATGAAACACCCTTAACGGTAAACCCAGACCCCGACTTTCAGTCGGGCACTTACGCAGAGTACAGGCAGGAAAAGCCGGTATTTACCGATCTTCGGGTAATGCCTGTTACCGGCGAGGTTCGTGGTACAGAGTTTCTTGTAATCATGGAAGAGAACATGTCAGACAGCCTTGACTCCGATCTGGTAAACCAGTGGGTTGCAGATATACAGAACGAGGGGAACACCACTGCCGTTGTTGAAATTACATACGCTGACCCTGTTGCAATAAGATCGTGGCTTTCAGGGTTGTATGCTGATGGCCTCAAGGGTGTGGTTTTTGTAGGTGATATTCCGGCTCCGTGGTCATGCACAACAGGCGACAAAGATGGAAAATCGAATGAAACTTTCCCAAGTGATTATTTCTACATGGACCTGGATGGTGTATGGGAAGACAACTGGATAGGTTATCCCGGCATTGGAACCGCCGGTCAGGACAGTATATACGATGGCTGGAGCGGAGACCTGTTTCCCGAGATATACGCTGGAAGAATAACAACAAGTGTTATCCTTCTGGGCGACGAGTACGACCTGATAGATGCCTACCTGTTAAGGCTCCATGAATGGCGTCTCAACGGTGACCCAAGTCCCAGAGCTCTTTGTTACGTAGATGATGACTGGGCAGACTGGGGGAACCTGTACCGAAGTGCAATGCTCAACCTGTATAATGATGTTGAACTTGTTAAACAGAAAGACAGTACCAATGGAACAGACTACAGGCAGAACAGGCTTCAGGAAGGTTATACATGGATAAGCCCGTTTGTTCATTCTAGCCCAACGGGGCATTACTGGAGTCCTGGGCCGGTGACCACAAGTGGTCATATATGGCATGACAAGCCTCCAACAAGGTTCTACAATCTGTTTTCCTGCTCTAACTGTCGTTTTACACAAAACTGGTGTATGGGTTGTACCTACGCATTTGGAACAGACAAAGGGCTTGCCGCTGTTGGCAGCACCAAAAGCGGAGCGATGCTTCAGTTCGCTCAGTTCTACTCTCCTCTTGGCAACGGAAACAGCCTTGGCGAGGCCTACAAAGCCTGGTGGAATTACATAATTAGCGGTGGTTTCAGCCAGAGTGAACAATACTGGCATCTTGGAATGGTTCTTCTCGGCGATCCCACGATAATGCCAGCCATGCATATGCTTGGTGTAGAAGACGATTTATCTGAACAGGTTCCATCAATACTTTTCAGTGCCAATCCTGCATGTGGTGTTGTGACGATTTCTACCACGGGTGACTTTACGATATTTGATATGAGCGGTCGAGAAGTTGCAGAAGGTCAAAACAGTGAAACAATAAACGACCTTAACACAGGTGTGTATCTTGTAAGAGCTGGAAGCTCAGATTGTGCTGCTGTTGAAAAACTCTGTATAATCAGATAGATCAAACAACGGGGGCAGGATATACGCTGATCCTGTCCCCGGGATTACAGTTCCGACCACGAGGAAATATCAGACGGTAGATCGCCAAGTACTTCGTAATTGATTTCAAGGTTATGTTTGCTTTCCAGTTCACAGATCCAGTCCATCTCCATTTGTTCCTGTTTATGAATAAACAGCCTGTGCCTGATAGATTCTTTTATATCTTCAAATGCAACGGGATGTGCAGGAAAGATCTGATTCAATCTGTAAATAACAAACAGGTCCTGATTCAGTCGAACAGGACCGTGCCACAGTGTATCAGCGTTACTAAGGCGAAACAGTTCCATTGAAAGAGCTTCTGGCAGCTCTGAAGCGGTAACAGGTTCAGACAATATATTGCTGCCAGGCGAAAGAAACCCGTAGTACCCGGTGCAATCCGATTTAGTTATCAGGCTGTCAGTGCAGCCCACCGAGAGTAATTCATGGCAGGTTGTTTCTTCCGCTGTGGCTAAAGAAAAGAAGGTTCGGGTCTCTGGAACTTCGGGAATTGATTCCATTCCAAGGTACCCTTCAGCAACCATGGAATCTGTAACGAGTATTTTACTGGAAACACTATCATCAAACAGCATTTCCGTTGATATATCAACAGCAAACCTGTTTGCGTGAAGAAGAATATCAGAATAATCTGCAGGATATAGGGATGAGTACAGGTTTTCAATAACAGCCAGTTCCGCTTGCTCTTTTAGTATGGAATACATTTGTACGGGATCAATTTCAATAAATGGCCGGCTCAGAGAAATGAATGCTGCGATGCCGTCAAGCTCATCAGCAGTAATTGTGCCTGTATGCCAGTGGGCCAGAACCTGGTTTTGTTCTGAATAGTTGTTGCAGTGCGTGAACCAGGCAACAACAGATGCAGAATCCAGAGAAAAATCATTCATGTCTTCTGTAGTGAACTGATTCAGGGTTCTTCTTACCCGGCTTTTAGTAAGGCTTGAAACAGCAAAGGTGTAATCAGAAATACTATCGCTGTTTATTCTTCTGCGAGATGTAACGCAAGAATCAAGAGTATAAATAATACCATTGATCTCAACAGAAGAGCCTGAAGTCATGCTGTCAAGAGCGAATGCCAGAGGCCACGGCAGGTCTGGAAGCCGAACAGGGCCAACGGATGCCCCGGGCTCTGAAGAGAACCATACAACAGTTCCAAGAAGATCCATGTAGTTTGAAATATCACTGGGTGTAATTTCGCTTTCAGTGGAGGAAGACAGTGAATCGGTATAGGCCCTTAATGAGGCATTTCTGATCCAGCATTTCTTCATGGATTCAACCACATCAGAATTTAGATACAATTCATTGTCTATTTCTTCAAAAAGAATAGTTTTAGTGCCTAGGTTGGAAACATAGTTTCCGACAGGGCTGCTGGCAGCAATAAAGGCATTTTTCTCCGGTTGCTCCAGGCTGTTCCATATGTCACCTGCCTGAGATACTGAAATAACCTCAGATGCGGTTGTTATAAGCCAGGTGGAACCTTCTGGTTTGGAAGTACATGAAAGGAAGATGACGAAAAGAAGAACAAAAATTACTTTGCGCAAACAATCTCCAACTCTTATGTGGTGAGAAACAATCACTGTTGTATTATAAAAAAGGATGAGACCGGTGAAACCGATCTCATCCAATAATACCGGATTACAACTAGAAGGATGTTTTAATTCCACCCCAACTTGTTCTGCTAAGAGCTGTGCTAGTACCCTCGATGATAAACGGAAGGCCAACACCCTGATTGGTTGTGCTCATACTCAGCGGTGCCCAACCAGAAGAGGTCTTCTGAATTGCATCGCCTGTTGATGGCTGACCGGAAATGGTGACAGGGTTGGACCACGGGCCGGAAGAGGCGGATCCGTCGAGCTGAACAACAAGCCAGTACTCTCCCTCACCAAGGGAGAAAGGAGTGAGATCACAGATATTAGCCATAATAGGCCTGTCTGTGTTTGATGCATCGCCGTTGCTAACACGGTAACAGTTGGTCCAGGTTGTGCTTGTCATAACATTAGCTGCCTGGTCGCCGTAAACAAGAGTACCAGTATCGGGAGGATCATCCCATATTGTAAGATAAACGCCTGTGATGGTTGAAGTAGTACCTGACCCTGTCTGGTAGCCAAAGGTCGTTATCTTGTCTATGGACCAGGTGTCTCCGGTTGGAATCGTAAACTGGTCGGCAATCATAGTACCATTAGCATGCTGAATACCAAAACCGTACACCTGTTCATCTGTGCCCATTTCAGATATGTCAGCTCCGCTGGAACCAGCTCCGGCACCTGTGACAAATGGTCCATTGTCAAAGAGTACAGCCAGAGGGTAATCCCACCCTCCAACACCGCCACCAGGGCCGGAAACAACACCAGTGTAATCGCCAATAGTTTCCTGAGCATTTCCGGCGAATGCCGCAACTGCAACAGTTAGAACAACGAAAACAGTTTTCATGATCCCCCTTTCTGTATGTTGAAAAAAACACCGAATGAAGCATAATAACTGCACGATGTTACGTCAAGTTTTGAGAATCCTGTGCATTGATCGAAAATATGATAAATAAAACATGCTACTAGGTGTTATACATTCCATATCACTTGATTGGCAGGCCAAACAAATGAGAAGCAGCAGAAGGAAGCAGGGGCAGAAAGATTAACTGCCCCTGAAGAAAACAGATAGTTTTCCTATACCACAGTTTTGGGCTGATATTCTCCGAACTCCTCCCGGAGAACACCGCATATCTCACCAAGTGTTCCATAGCATCTCACACAGTCAATAATAGAGGGCATAAGGTTGCCGGAAGATCTGGCTGTTTCCCGAAGAAAAGACAGTGTCTTCTTTACTCTGACATTGTCTCTGGCTCCCTTGTCTGATTCAAGTTTCTTCCTCTGCGCTGCTTCAACAGCAGGGTCAACACGGAGAAGACCTGATGGAGGCGGCTCTTCCTGTTGGAACTTGTTAACACCCACCACAACGCGGTCTCCCGATTCAATTCCCCTCTGGTATTCGTAGGCGGCATCCTGGATCTGGCGTTGAGGATACCCCTCCTCAACTGCTTTCACCATACCGCCCATAGCATCAATGCTGGCGATATAGCTCATTGCTTCTTCTTCAATTCTGTCGGTAAGGTTTTCTACGAAATAGCTGCCTGCAAGAGGATCTACTGTGTTTGTTACGCCGCTTTCATAAGCCACAATCTGCTGAGTACGAAGAGCGATGGTTACTGCGTGCTCTGTTGGAAGAGCAAGAGCCTCATCGCGGCTGTTTGTGTGAAGGCTCTGAGTGCCGCCCATAACTGCAGCAAGGGTTTGTATTGCAACTCTCACTATGTTGTTGTCTGGCTGCTGGGCTGTAAGGGTTGAGCCACCTGTCTGCGTATGGAACCTGAGCATAAGGCTCTTGGGATTACTCGCTCCGAATCTATCCTTCATCACCTTTGCCCACACTCTTCTGGCTGCACGGTATTTAGATACCTCCTCGAGAAGGTCGTTGTGGGCATTGAAGAAGAAACTCAGCCTTGGTGCGAAATCATCTACACTCAGGCCTGCTTCTGTGGCGGCTTGTACATAGGCAATTCCATCTGCAATGGTGAAACCCACTTCCTGAGAAGCCGTACTGCCTGCTTCTCTAATATGGTATCCACTGATGGAAATAGTATTCCACATAGGAACACTTTCACGGCAGAACCCGAAGATATCTGTTATCAGCCTCATGGACTGCTTGGGCGGGAAAATGTATGTGCCTCTGGCCATGTATTCTTTCAGGATGTCATTCTGTATGGTTCCCCTGAGCTTCTCTGTTGGAACCCCCTGTTTCTCGGCAACCACAATGTACATGGCCAGCAGAACAGCGGCAGGAGCGTTTATGGTCATGGACGTTGAAACTTTGCCCAGAGGTATGTCTTTGAAGAGAAGCTCCATGTCTGAAAGACTGTCTATAGCCACACCTACTTTGCCAACCTCTCCGGCGCACAGCGAATGATCAGAATCGTAACCGATCTGTGTGGGAAGATCGAATGCAACCGAAAGCCCTGTCTGGCCTGCATCAAGCAGGTACCTGTACCTCTTGTTGGATTCCACAGCACTCCCGAACCCTGCGTATTGCCGCATTGTCCAGAACCTGCCTCTGTACATGGTTGGCTGAACCCCTCTGGTATAGGGATACATTCCGGGAAAGCCGGACTCTGTCAGGTAGTTTTCGTCTGGGTTCTGCGGGTAATAAACTCTTTCAACGGGATTGCCGGAGCCTGTTACGAACTCTTTCTTCCGTTCGGGGAATCTTCCAAGCACTTTTGCAAGAACGCCGTCTTCCCATGCTTTTTTCGCCTGGTCGAAGTTGTTACTCATATCTGTTTTCCTCCGATTATTCGGGATTGTAAGATCTGGGTGTCTCCTGGCTCCGGAGAACTCTCAATGCACCCAGAGCGAGAGCTTCCATTTCCATTTCGCCTGGGTAAACAACTACCGGCGCGATGAATTCCACCATTTCCCTGAGCCAGCTGATGAACTGTTTGTCGTAGGCTATTCCACCTGAAATCACAACAGCATCCACCCGTCCTTTTAGAACGGCTGCCATGGCACCGGTTTCTTTACCGATCTGATATGCCATTGCTCTGTACACTGCAAGCCATTCAGCATTTCCTGCCATTACTTTGTCTTCAACCTTCATCATGTCGTTGGTTCCAAGGTAGGCTACTATACCACCGTGCCCTTTGATCATCTTTTTGATTTCGTCCAGAGAATAATCTCCAGAGAAGCAAAGTTTTACAAGATCGCCAGCTGGCACGCCTCCTGATCTTTCAGGAGTAAATGGCCCGTCTCCATCCAGGGCGTTGTTAACATCCACAACTAGCCCTTTTTTGTGTGCTCCTACACTGATGCCTCCGCCGAGGTGTACAACCACAAAGTTAGATTCAGCATACTTAACACCAAGTTCATCTGCGGCTTTTCTGGCAACAGCCTTCTGATTCAGGGCATGAAAAATACTTTTCCGGGCTATAAGAGGGTTTCCCGAAAACTTAGCGACAGGCTCCATCTCATCAACCACGACTGGATCAACAATAAAGGCATCACACCCTGCAGTTTTTGCAAGCTCCGCAGCGATAGGGCCGCCCAGATTGGATGCATGCTGACCCAGGATTCCAGTTTCAAGGTCTTTCAGAAGATGATCGTCTACAAGGTAAGTGCCTCCAGGGATGGGTTTTACAAGCCCTCCTCTGCCCACAATTCCGTGGAAACTTTCAACAGGGTAGCCTGCTTCTTTCAGCGCGGAAACAATTACATCACGCCTGAAACCGTACTGTTCAAAGATATTCGTTCCGAAGGGAGACAGATCTTTCTGTGAGTGCGATAGCTTAAGGTCCCAGATTTCTTCTTCGTTTTCAAACACTGAAATCTTAGTTGAAGTTGAACCGGGATTTACAACAAGTATCCTCATCTTCCCTCCTCAGGGGTTATTTGCTATCTTTGTTACTGTTCCACAGGTGGTGGATTTTAACAGCAGAATATAAGGCAACCTGAACATGAGTGGAAATCTTAAAACAGCTGCAGAGATAGAGGCGGAAATCCGGTTCGATGAGAAGTTTGTTATTCGACTTCGCCAGTCTTTTCAGCTTGAGAAAGAGGCTGCCCTTGAAGAGGGTGGTAAAGCACTGCGTCTGTTCAGAGAGCGTTCCCGCACCTACTATCAGCCAGTTGCCTTGAGAATGCAGAATGACTTCAGGCGTCTTCGCTACAAAATGTCAAAGGTGGACAACATTCCAGCTAGTATATTCCTGAGGCTTGATGTGCTGGAAAAAGTTATCAAAGAGGTTCGTGCTCATTTCGCAGGAGCACCGAATCGCCTGATAAGGAACACTGAACAGAACACGGGAGATGATTGATGTACAGAGTATCGACCGATACCGACCAGAAACTGGCTACTGCGGCCGAACTTGCCGAAATGGATGGGCAGAAGGTTACAGTTCATGGAATGATCCAGAGAATCCGCCGTCTGGGCTGGGGAGCGTTCATAGTGATTCGCCGTCACGATGGGCTGCTTCAGTGTGTGATCGGCCGGGACGGGAATGAAGAGCTCATAGACAAGCTTGCCGAAGAACAGTCTGTTCAGATAACTGGAATGGTGAAGAAGGCGAAGATCAAAGACAAGTCTATAAACCCCGCTGGTGTGGAAATACAGGTGGAGACTGTGGAACTGGTATCGGCTCCTGCAGAACATCCTCCTGTAGATCTTTCGAAGAAAATTCTTGATCTTCACATAGATACGAACCTTGATCTCAGGCCGGTAAGTTTGCGCCATCCTGTGGAAAGAGCCAGATTGAAGATTGCAGAGGCTTTCGCAAGGGCTTTCGCAGATTTTCTTCGTGTGCAGGGTTTTACAGAAATACGCACTCCCAAAATTGGTGTTGCCGGTGCCGAGGGAGGCGCAAATATCTTCAAACTTGATTACTTCGGCAGACCTGCATACCTTGCCCAGTCTCCCCAGTTCTACAAGCAGATGGGCGTTGGAATATACGAGAGAGTGTTTGAAATAGGCCCGGTATTCAGGGCGGAAAACCATCAGACAAGCCGGCACATAAACGAATACACTTCTCTTGATTTCGAAATGGGTTTTGTGAAAGACCATACTGATGTTATGCTGATGGAAACGGCACTGCTTAAGTACTGTTTTGATTTCATCAGGGAAACCTGTGACCCGGAAATAGCCCTGCTTGGTGCTGATGTACCTGTTATAGATGAAGATATTCCTGTGGTTACCCTCCTGGAAGCCCATGAGATAGCAGGCAGTGTAACAGGAGGCGACTACTCCGGTGAACCTGATCTTGAGCCTGACGAAGAGAGAGCCCTTTGCTCATATTCAGCAGAACACTGGAACAGCGACTTTGTGTTTGTTACCCATTTCCCAACACAGAAGAGGCCGTTCTACACCAAAGATGATCCTGATAATCCGGGAACCACACTTAGTTTCGATCTTCTGTTCAGGGGGTTGGAAATTACAACAGGTGGCCAGAGAATCAACGACTATCAGGAACAGGTCGACAAGATGATCTCAATGGGGTTGAATCCAGACGACTTTGAAAGCTATCTGCAGGCGCACAAGTATGGTCTGCCGCCCCACGGAGGTCTCGCTATTGGCCTAGAAAGAATAACAGCAAGGCTTCTCGGTGTTGATAACATCAGGCTTACCACCATGTTTCCCAGGGACATTAAAAGGCTCACACCCTGAAAAAGACATAGAAGACA
>CAZRXU010000105.1:0-8992 GCA_964604135.1 uncultured bacterium
TGGTACCTGGCAGATTCTCCGCAGTAAACTCTTTTGCCTTTTTCATGGGTGGAGAATACAAAACAGGGCCGGTTTCAGCAATGGAGAGGATGGAAAACACTTGGGCGCAATTTCACAAACATTTGATACAATCCGAAAGAGCTGGAAGGTACTCATGGCAGACAAGGAACTCATAGTTTTTCCCATTCTGTCGGGAATACTGTGTCTGATTGTCAGTGCAAGCTTCTACTTTCCCCTGTCTGCAGGCGGAGGTGATGTAGAAGACATCTATGTGAACAACAGAGCAGGGTTTATCGTTCTTGCTTTCCTGTTCTACTTCTTCAACTATTTTCTTATCACTTTTTTCAATTGCGCTGTTATAGCAGGTGCAGAAATACGAATGGCAGGTGGCGACCCCACTCTTGCCGACGGCTTCAAAGCATCCTGGGCAGTTGTTACCTACATCGCTGCATGGGCAATGGTTGAGGCTACTGTTGGTCTTGCTCTTAAAATGCTTCAAGGCAGAGGAAACCGAAGAAATCTGCTTACAGGAGGTATTGGTTCCCTGTGGACAATGGCCTCGTTCTTTGTTGCTCCCAGAATGGTTATCGACCACACAGACCCGTTCACCGCTCTTAAAAGTGCCTGGAAAGATGTAAAAGGCAACTGGGGACACCAGCTGACAGGCAACATAAGCTTTGGGCTGCTTGGTGTTGTAGCGTCAATTCCGGCATTTATTCTGGTGGCAAAAACAGGTCTGAACACTACCCCCAGCATGATTGCCGCAACAGTATGGATTCTTGCAGTTACGCTGTTGATTTCAACTCTTAAATCTATTTTTCAGGCTTCTCTTTACCTGCAGTTCACAGCCGCAAACGATTAACCGCAACATCTCCGGGAACCGGATCACATGAAGTTGATCCGGCTTCCCGGGTTCAGTAAACTGAAAGACTCACAGGGTAACTGTAACTCTTCTCTGATTTCTTCGGCAAACCACGGTTTCATATGAAAGACAAAAACAGGGGTGTGTCTGCAGTTCAGTTTGCTGAGCTCATCGGCGGCAAGTGACGGGCACAGATGGTCTGATGTTATTGCAATGTTCCGTCTGGAATCAGGAAACGAAACCTCAATGGCTACTGCAGCAGGTTCCCCGCACTTCTTTGCCAGCTCCCATATTCTGTCTGTGGGACCGGTGTCACCTGAATAAACAACCAGTTTCCCCTGATATCGAAAAAGAAAACCTCTTGCCCCGGCAGGGTGGTTAACCGGAACAGCCATACACTCAACACCGCCGGGAAGGTCTGTCCAGCCTTCATCAACCAGTACTCTGTACTCAAGAATAGGGCTTCCCGCAACAGATATCTTTGTAAAATCAGGCCACAGCAGACCATTCATGTAGTGGGTTCGAACTATGTTGAGGCAGGCCTCACTGCCCATTACAACAAGAGGTCTGGTTCTTCTGGAAACCATGGAGTCAAGTATGAAACCCAGATCAAGAATATGGTCAAGATGAGCGTGGGTTAAAAGAACAAGATCAATCGCATCAAGTTCTTTATCCGGAATAAGGGCGGCACTGCCGGCATCTATAAGAACTCCGGTTCCAAGTTTCATACACACCAGCCTGTTTTCGGCATTCTTTGAACCGCTGTTTCCAACCACCTCTATAAACAACCTTACTCTCCTTTCTTAACAATTCTCGGAAGCAGCGAACTGATACCGGTAACCACCTCGTAGTTAATAGTTCCTGTCCACTGACCCATAAGTTCTGCAGTAATTTCCTCATCACCGCTTCTGCCCAGAAGAACCACTTCGTCTTCAAGATTAACTGAAGGCAGGTCGGTTACATCAACCATACACAGATTCATACACACTCTGCCTACAACAGGGGCTCTTCGCCCTGAAACAAGCACCCAGCCGGTGTTGCCGATAGCTCTTCTGTATCCGTCTGCGTAACCAACAGGAAGAACAGCGATTCGGGACTCTCTTGCAGTTCTGTATGTACCTCCGTAGCCTATATCGCTTCCTTCCGGAACCTGTTTCACCTGTACTATTCTGGTTTTCCAGGAAAGAACCGGCTTTAAGTCGGGAACACGGTGTTCAGATGACTCTGCCGAGAGCTTTGTTTCCCTGGAAGGCCACAGGCCGTACAAACCGATACCTGTTCTAATCATGGAAAAGTGGGTTGCCGGAAAAAGAACTGCCGCAGCGGTACAGGCGGTATGAACAACAGGCGGCGTCAGACCGTGCTGCTTCAGAGTCTTAAGTACATTCTGAAACCTGCTTAACTGCATTTCCGCATACTGATGGTTTAGGGTATCCTCTATGTTGGCAAAGTGCGTGTAGACTCCATCCAGAACCGCCCCTGAAGTAACTGCTATCTCTTCAGCCATGGGGAGAACATCTTCAGGAAGAACACCCTGCCTCCACGTTCCGGTTTCAACTTTTATGTGGAGGTTGAAATTCTTCTCTGCAGGGGAAAGTTTTTTTATGGCCTGGAGAGTTTCAGAGCTGCTTACTATAAACCTAAGCTCGGCGTTACGGGCTTCTGCAAGTCTGGAAAGCGGTACATGCCCCAGAAGAAGAACGGGTCTGGCTTCGCCGAGACGGCGCAGTTCAAGCCCCTCGTCCAGAGAATTTACTGCCAGCCAGTCGGCACGGCTCAGAAGGGGAACAATTTCCTTCACGCCGTGGCCGTATGCATTGCTCTTCACAACGGCACAGTGAATTCCTTTGAAACCACTGCTTTTCCTGATCTGATCCAGATTGTGATCTGGCGCGCCTTCATCAAGTTCTACCCATACCAAACTACTCATACAGCAAGAATACGCAGGTAAAAGAGAATTGGCAAGGAAGTATACCTGTCGGATTATTATATTCCCGGAAACATGAAAGGGGGTTCTTGTGAAAACTGTAAGGTTCCTTCCTGTGGAAAAGATGGACACTGCAGGTATTACAGAGCTTCTCGCTCCGTACAGATTCTCTGGGAACAACAACGATCTGACTGCGGTGAAAATACATCCGGGCGAAGAGGGAAACTCCTCCTATGTTTCTGCAGAGCTTGTAGAACAGGTTATCGAAGCTCTCAATCTTCCCGAAAGAAGAACCTTCCTTACAGACACAACAGTTCTCTACGGTGGAAGAAGAATGAACGCACCGGACTACGTCTCCCTCGCTCACTCCCACGGGTTCAGGATGCCGGATCTTCCTCCGTTCATTGTTGCAGACGGTCTTGCCGGCACAGACGAATACAGTGTAACCCTCCCGGATCACTGTGAAACAAAAACAGCCAGGCTTGCCGCTGTACTGGCCCGAACAGACAGTGCCGTGATGATCAGCCATTTCAAAGGCCATCTTCTGGCCGGGTTCGGCGGGGCAATCAAACACCTGGGCATGGGCTGGGCTGCAAAGGCAGGAAAGCTGTATCAGCACTCGTCTGTTATGCCGTTTGTAGCCGGATCAAGATGCACAATGTGCGGCGCATGCATATCTGTGTGCGGTGTTTCCGCCATAACAATGTCTGATAATTCTGCCCACATCGATGAAACTGTCTGCACAGGCTGCGGCGAGTGTATTCAGCGTTGCCCTGCCGGGGCAATCCGCATAAGCTGGAACCAGGAAGCACACACCTTTATGCAGCGGATGGCAGAGTATGCACTGGCGGCAACAATGGCAACAGATATCTCAGTGTATATCAACTTTCTGATAAACATCTCTCCCGACTGCGACTGCATGAGCAACGAAGGCCCGCCGCTGGTAAAAGACATCGGTGTGCTTGCATCCACCGACCCGGTGGCAATCGATCAGGCATCCCTTGATCTTGTTACAGCAGCCGGTTCTGTGAGCAAAGACATCAACGAAGGAGAGGACAAGTTCCTGCACGTCAGACCAGACAGAGACGGCAGAGAACAACTTCGTGCCGGTGAAAGGATCGGCCTGGGCAGCAGAGAGTACAAACTGGTGACAGTTTGACAAAAGAGATAAAAGCTGCACTTCTAATGTCTGCGGCAGCCTTCTTTTTGTCGCTTGTTCCACTGGCAGTAAAACTTGTTCCTGCAGAAGCCGGAATCCCAACAAGTGAAAAACTTGTGGCCAGAGGGATCGTGGCAGTGGCTGTTACCTTTGTTCTGCTGAAAAAACGCAGGGAATCTCTGGTTTCAGGCAAACCCGGCCTTCTGTTTCTCAGAAGTGCCCTCGGTACAACAGGCATGGTGCTTTATTTCTACGCCCTGGAAAGGCTGCCTCTGGCAGACACTGTAACCATAAACAAACTCAGCCCTTTCTTTGTTCTTCTGTTTTCGTGGATGTTTTTAAAAGAAAAACTTAAAAATATGCAGATTGCAGCCATCCTCACTGCATTTGCCGGTGTCGCGCTGGTTGCCGGACCTTCCGGAATCAGCCTGTCTGGAGCAGTTATCCCCGCACTTGCGTCGGCGGTGTTTGCTGGAGCAGCCTACACCACCCTTCGAGCTCTCAGAAAATACGATTCTCCGCTTAGGGTAGTGTTCTGGTTCAGCCTCCTCACCGTTGTTGTATTCCTTCCCGGGACCATTGCAGGCGGTGTAATACCCACCGGAAAAGCGGTGTTGTTTCCCCTTCTGGGAATAGGTCTGGCTGGTGTTTTGGGGCAAGTTCTAATGACAACGGCCTACAGGCACGCACCTGGAGGCAAGGTTGCAATCTACGGCTACCTCAGCGTTGTGTTCTCTGTAATCTGGCAGATCACCTTTTTCAGAGAAGTGCCCTCACCGGCAGTTCTTGCAGGAGCACTCCTGGTTATGACCGGTGGCTGGTTGAACTACAGATACAGGTGAACCCCTCCCCTGAAACAGAGGAAGGGTTCTGCATAATACTTCATAAAACTTATCTGAGAAGAACAGCTCTGGATGTAGACACCGAACTGCCCAGAACAAACTGTGTGAAATAAACACCACTGGCGACTGAAGCGTCTGGTGTCCATTGCATCAGGCCGTCTTCCCCTGCTGCAGCGCTGTACATCATCCTGCCTGAACCGTCGAACACAGAAAACGCCATTCCCGGCTCGCCGGAAAACACAAGTGAACCGCTAAAAGGGTTTGCCCCAAGCATCTGGGGTTTCACAAAAGAAGTGCCGCCCGATGATATGCCTGTTAACGAAACTGTGTATCTGTTTAACCATGTGTCAGGTGCATACTGGGGATGGGCGCTGACTCTGCCGGACGAGTCTTCAGCCCTTATGTAGTATTCTACCAGGGAGCTATCCGGTTGTGCCGAAATCTCAGCTGTAAAATTATCCGCCCCTGATGCCGTCATTGCAACTTCAGTAAAACTACCTGAATCAACCCGGTAAAAAACACTGGCAGATACAAGAGTGTTAGCGGGATTCGGTTTAATAAATGCAGAAATCGTAACTGCCGACAGGGATTGAACAGTATCAACCGGTGTGTGTAGAAGCTGAAGCATGTACCGGTCTATCACATTCCTGCTTCTGCAGTGAAGTGCATCTGTGTTGATAAACTCATCATAGTAGATCGGAGTAACTGTGTAGCCTGGAAGAGCTTCTGTGAATGCTGCAGCTGCAGGGGTATCATTACCGGTATTCCACACAGGCATGTAATAGGTTTTGTTGTGAAGAAGACCATTGGTATACCCCTCGTCTCCGCTGGAAAAAACCCTGTAAACCTTCCAGGGGTGGCCGTATGGAGATGTGGTTGCAGCAATCAAATCTGCGGCAGTTTCCAGTGAAGCGTAATCAGCGTGGGCTGGGGGAACCTGAAGAACCATTACCCTGTCCGGGCTGAGCATCTTGCCCCAGCAGTCAATATGATCGATATATGTTCCCTGCGGGTCATCATATGTGGTATACTGGGTTATTCCAAGATAGTCTTCCATCTGCTGATCAACCCATGAATCGGGATTGCTGTTTTCTTCATAAATAAGGTTGGTTGACATGGCCTCTCCGAGACCGCCAGACATGTAGTTGCCGCCTGTATGCACTATGTCGGATATGTAAACCGGTATACCCCACTGGGCACCTATGACCTGCGGAATAAGATCATCATCAGGTCTCGGTCTGTTGTAGCTGTAGTCAAATATTCCCTGTGTTCCGTCTGCAAGAATTATAAACCATGGCCCGTAATCCCTTACCCAGATAGAGCTGCTGGGTCCGGTAATAAAGTCTGTGTTGCTCATGTTAACACCAGCTGCGGAAAGTGCCGATGACGCAGAAGCCTGCTCAGCTGATTCGCAGATCACCCACAGCTTGCTGTTGTTGGAGATATCCACAAGGTAGTTGTAGGGCAGTCCCAGCGGCCATCTGACCATAATACCTGTAGACGGTTCAAACTCACCCGGGTTTCTTACGCCTGCCGGAGGAGGTGATGTAGCCTCCTGGTATGTACCTATCTCATCAAGTCTGGTGAGTTCCTCATCTGTAAACCCTATGGGAAGAAGCTCTTCAATACCACAGACAGACATCTCTGCAGCAGATACCGAAATAATCATAAATAGCATAATAAACAGTGTTCTCATGGTAAGCCTTTCTGACCTGCGCGGGGAATTTATGTTTTGGCTCAAACTCACAAGCTGAGCGGAGAATCATAAAAGAAACATATCACCTGATGTATCATGGCAACAATACTGTGGGGCGCTTTCTGATTTCTCTGTGTTCTGAATCGCTCCTTCAGAGCTGCAACATACGAAATAATACCAATCAGTTTTCCACCCTGGGAGCCGCTTAGTCGCCCATATTCGGAAGCGTGTTGCCACACGGCTCTTTACCCTGTATCCTACAGAGATGATCATACCCAGATTGTAATAATCAACTGCTCGGTTACTTCCCGTGTTCCCTCCATTTGAACTATCCCATATTTTCAGATAGTTGGACCGGAGATTAGTTCGCCCCCTTTGTAAATGCTTTTAATGTGGTGGTTTATGGTACACACATCCTTCTGAAGCATACTCGCCATCAACTTCCGGGAAAGCCATACGGTTTCATCTTCCAGACGAACTTACGTCCAGCCTGACAGAATAATGGAAGTTGAATTACTGTTCGGCAAAGAAGCTGAACGGAGTGATCATGGAGAAACACATCATCTACAGCATCATAGCAACAGTGCTGTGGGGAGCGTGGGCTGTTCTGGTAAAGATGTCTTCTACAAGGCTTGGGCACTGGCCATCTGTTCTTGTTTACACCGTGTTCTCGGTTATCACCGTTGCTGTTCTTTTTTCAGCTTCGGGCAAAGCATCAGACACTTTGATACCACAGGAATAATTCTGGCCGCTTCAGCAGGTGCTCTGGGCGGGCTTGCTCTTGTTTTTTTTAAGAAGGCCGTTTCCAGCGGTCCGGTAAGCACAGTTACGGCCATATCAGCTCTTTACCCTGTTATTGCAATCATCTTCGGGGTTGTTTTCCTGAAGGAGAACCTGTCTGCCACCAACGCTACAGGAATCATCCCCGCCGTTGTTGCAGGAGTTTTTATCTCCGTTTGAGAATAAAGCAGTATATTTCAGTTATACCACGATGTTTTTAACATCGATTACTACCTGAACAGAGAAAGGCAAAACGATAATGGCTGTACCATTTCTGGACCTGAAAGCTCAGTACCTTCAGATAAAGGATGAAGTCAAACCTGAGATAGAAGATGTACTTGAAACCTGTTACTACGTTCTCGGCCCCAAGGTAAAAAACTTTGAAGACAAATTCGCAGAGCTCTGCGGTGTGAAACACTGTGTAGCCCTTTCCAGCGGAACTGCGGCAGTCCACGGTATGATATGGGCAACAGACCTTCCGAAGGGAAGCGGCCTTATTACTCCTCCCAATACATTCACTGCCACTGCTGAAGGTATTGTACTTGCCGGTCATGTACCAGTTTTTGTAGATGCCGACCCGGTAACGTGGAACCTGTCTGCCGAAAAAACCGAAGAATTCCTGAAAAGCTGCTCTTCAAGCGGAAAACCTGTTGACCCGAAAACAGGAGCGGAGATCAAAGGTATTGTGGCGGTTGATCTGTACGGGCAGGCTGCAAACTACCAGGCTCTTGAAAAAATTGCACACAGGTATGGGCTGTACCTGTACGAAGATGCCGCGCAGTCTCACGATGGCTCAAGATTCGGCCGTAAAACGGGAAGCTTCGGCGATGTGGCCAGTTTCAGTTTCTACCCAGGCAAGAACATGGGAGCTTACGGAGAAGGCGGAGCAATTACAACAAACGACGATGAAATTGCCGCCAGAATGAGAACCCTCCGTGACCACGGCTCCCAGGAAAAGTATTTCTACAACTTCATAGGGCACAACTACAGAATGAGTGCTTTTCAGGGTGCTGTTCTTGGTATAAAGACAAAACACATACACAACTGGAACAGCAACAGAATCAAGGCTGCAGCAAGATACTGCTCTCTTATGTCGGATCTTCCTGTTGAACTCCCGATAACGGCAGAAAACACAAGACATGTTTTCCACCTTTTCGCTTTACACACTCCTCAACGAAACGAACTTAGAGCGTTTCTTGCAGACAGGCAGATCGGAGCAGGTCTTCACTATCCTGAACCCCTGCATACACAGAAAGCCTACGGATACCTGGGCTACTCCAGTGGCGACTTTCCGGTTTGCGAGAAAAATGCCGGTGAGAACATCACTCTCCCCATGTTTCCTGAGCTGACAGAACAGCAACAAGATGAAGTTGTTTCCGCTGTAAAAGAGTTTTTCGGGAAAGGCTGACGGTGACAACAGGCAGCACTCTTTCTCTTAACACCAGGTACTATGCGGCGGCGGTAATTGCCGATGTGTTTACCGTCGTCGCTGCCCTTGCCCTTGCTGTTGTTATCAGGTTTGGGCACTTTCCTGTGTTTCCTTTTACAGAGTTTATTGGAACCGCTGCTTTTTTCATGCTGGGGTACTATGTGATCTCGGTTATGGAAAACCTGTATTCAGTGCGAACAGCCCTTAACAGACCTATGCTGCTCTACAGAATACTCAGGATGACTTTCATCGTAACCGGAGCATTCATGCTTATGATTTTCCTGTTCAAGGAAACAA
>CAZRXU010000106.1:0-8853 GCA_964604135.1 uncultured bacterium
ATAGAAACACACACAAGGAGGAAATGAATTGAATTACTTAGTTGCATACCTGGGCGTTGCCCTTGCATGTGCTCTTGCTGGAATTGGAAGTGCAGTGGGAGTGGGAATTGCCGCTCAGGCAAGTACAGGAGTAATGAGTGTAGACCCTAAAAAATTCGGTAAGCTTCTTCTTCTTTCTGCCCTTCCAGGCACACAGGGTATCTACGGATTCGTTATTGCATTCCTTCTTATACAGAAGATCGCTCTTTTCACCGGCGACAACCCGCTTACAATGGTTGTTGGATGGAAGATCTTTGCGGCAGGTCTGCCTATTGCTCTTGCTGGTCTTATGTCTGGAATACACCAGGGTAAAGTATGTGCCGGCGGAGCTATGATGACAGCAAAACAGCCTGATGACAGTGCGAAGGCCTTGATTCTCGCGGTGTTTGTCGAGTTCTATGCCATCCTCGGGTTTCTCGTATCTTTCCTCATGCTGGGTCAGATAGGCTAGCAGCATGTCACTTCAAGCCATACTGGCGAAGATCGAGAACGACGGGAAAGCCCAGGCAGAGCGGATTATTCAGTCTGCAAGAGAGGAAGAAAAAAAATCCCTTCACAAAGTAAATTCCCGTGTAGAAGAAAGACGCCATAGAGATGTGGAAAGAATCAAAAAGCGCATAGAAGCCCATTCCAGACAGATGGAGAGCCACGTTCACAGAGAAATGGAGAAAGCTTTACTCAGTCACCGAAGAAAACTCGTCGATCAGGCTATAAAAGCTTCTGTTAAGAAGATTGCGTCTGCGCCCGACTATCTTGAACTCATTGCTGTTCTTCTTGAGGGTTGTGATTTTCAGGGAGAAGTTGAGGTTGTCATCTGTGAGAAAGACAGAGACAGAATAACACCGAACTATCTGAAGAAATTTTCTTCAGCAGATCGTCACTTTGTTCTTTCCGAAGACAACCACGCAGATCACGGCGGCATCATAATGCGCTCTGGAGACATAAGTTTGAACGCCACACTCTCTATGATTGCCGAACTCAACCATGAATCCATGGTAATGGAGCTTTCGCGGCTGCTGCCGCTGGAGGGTCAGGAGGAGTAAAGTGTCAGGCAGTTCTTACGCGTATGCCAGTGGCAGGGTGAGCGGTCTTGAAGAAACTCTTCTTCCCAAGAGGATCTGGAGCCAGCTTATTGCCGCAGAAGACAGAGAAGAAGTGTTGAGAATACTGGGTGATTCCTGGTACGGAACCCTTCTTCAGACTGAGGATAGTTTTAGCGAAGCTCTAAGACAAGCAGTTTCCCGTGCGGAAGAAGAACTTTCCGAACTTTCCCGTGATTCCGCTTTTACCCGGGGAATTCTTCAGAGAAGAGATGCCAGGAATGCCAGGTACCTGTGGAAGAGTTTTGCCGCAGGAGAGAATGCAGAGGTGGAGGTCGAGCCATCAGGAATGATTTCCATTGATTACCTTAGAAGAGCATGGGCAGACAGCAGTGCTGCAGATTCTCTACCGTTGCTGTTCAAACAGGCTCTTGAGGAAATACAGCAGCTTCATTCGCCTTCTGCCGTAGAGATAGATACAATACTAGACAGGCTTGCCGCCAGTATTGAATCCGACAACCTGGGGCAGATGGATGGTCCGGTTGCAACTATTCCCAGGGTGAAAATAGAGTTACGGAATTTTCTTGCGGCAGCCAGGGGCAGAAACGAAGAGCAGGCACCGTCAGCAATAGAGGAAATGCTGCTTGATGGTGGATACCACAGCCCATCAGACATTGCCGAGGCAGTAAGAGTTAACAGACTCTCTGCTCTGCTGGGGGAAACACAGGGGTTTGAAGGCTCTGCTCTTGCTCTGGAAGAAGGGTTCGAGTCCGGGTCTTTTCTGAGTTTTCAAAAGGAAAGTGATCGAATGACAATGGATATTCTTGAGCGAGTATCCGGCGATCTGTTCAGTCCGGGGCCTCTTGCAGCTTATGTTCTTCGCAGAGAGCTGGAAGCATCCCACCTAAAATTAATTGCTGCCGGCAAAGCTGCCGGTATTGATTCCAGGCGTCTTAGCGCCAGGATACCCAGAGGATAGGAGGAAGTATGGCAGAAAAAGGCAGATTGGCCTTTATAGGAGATGCTGATTCCGTGCTGGGCTTCCGGGCTCTGGGAGTAGAGACATACACACCGGAATCGGGGTCTGAGGCAGTAACAACATTCAAATTCCTGGTAAAGGAAAAAGTTTCAGTGATAATGATCACCGAGGATATGCTGGATCACCTCCAGGGCGAAGTTGATGAGGTTGTCAGTATGCCTGTTCCCGCCGTCGTGGTTCTTCCAGGAGTTGCCGGGTCGAAACACAGAGGAGAGGACACGATCAGAAACCTTATCATCAGAGCCGTGGGTGTTGACCTGATGGCGGAGGATGAGCAGTGAGTCGGAGGAAGCAATGATACATGGCAGGATTGACAAAATAGCCGGTCCGCTGGTGGTTGCCACCGGGATGACGGAAGCAAAGATGTTTGATGTGGTCTTTGTTTCCGATTATCGGTTGATCGGTGAGATTATTGAATTAAAAGGATCCAAGGCTTCAATTCAGGTTTATGAGGAAACCGGGGGCTTGAAGCCGGGAGATCCTGTTTACCAGACAGGTCATCCGCTTTCAGTTCAACTTGGACCGGGCCTGTTGACTTCTATCTACGATGGAATTCAACGCCCGCTTGACAAAGTAAGAGAGCAGGCAGGAGACTGGATTACAAGGGGAATCAATATTCCCGGTCTCGATCATGAAAAAAAGTGGTCTTTCACTCCTGATCTTCAAGAGGGAGTGGAGGTTACCGGCGGAGAAGCAATAGGTTCCGTTCCGGAAACTGAGCTCATAAAACACATGGTAATGGTTCCACCAGGAGTATCAGGGAAAGTGACCTGGGTTGCTCCAGCTGGGGAATACAATATAGACACAGTTGTGGCAAAGATTCTTACAGAGTCGGGGAAAACAGAAGAGCTCAACATGTATCAGGAATGGCCTGTACGAAAGTCGAGACCGGTTGCAACAAAACTTGCTCCAGATGAGCCTCTTGTAACAGGTCAGCGGGTGGTGGATACTTTCTTCCCTGTTGGAAAAGGGGGAACTGCATGTGTTCCCGGGCCGTTTGGCAGCGGGAAAACAGTTATTCAGCACCAGCTGGCAAAGTGGGCAGACACAGAAATAGTAATCTATGTGGGGTGTGGAGAGCGCGGTAACGAGATGACCGATGTTCTTCAGGAATTTCCAGAGCTTAAAGACCCTAAAAGCGGAAAAGCTCTCATTCTGAAAACCGTTCTTGTTGCCAACACATCCAATATGCCTGTTGCCGCCCGCGAGGCAAGCGTATACACAGGAATAACCATTGCCGAATACTTCCGCGATATGGGTTATTCTGTTGCTCTTATGGCAGACTCAACCAGCCGCTGGGCAGAGGCCATGAGAGAGATGTCCGGAAGGCTTGAAGAGATGCCCGGTGAAGAGGGTTACCCTGCATACCTCGGAACAAGGATTGCTGAGTTCTACGAAAGAGCCGGCAAAGTACAGTGTCTCGGAGGAGACAGGGTTGGGGAGCTTACTGTTGTAGGGGCTGTTAGTCCGGCAGGAGGAGACTTGTCAGATCCGGTGGTTCAGTCGACCCTTCGCGTTGTGAAGGTTTTCTGGAGCCTGCAGGCAGAGCTTGCTTACATGCGACACTTTCCTGCCATCGGCTGGCTCGACAGTTACAGTCTTTACACAAAGAACCTCAGGGAATACTACGACAAAACCAGGGGGGTAGAATGGGTTCCTGCGGTAAAAAGGGCGATGGCTCTTCTCCAGGACGAATCCAACCTTCTGGAAATAGCCAGACTTGTTGGAGCAGAGAGTCTTTCTCCAGAAGATCAGCTAATTCTGTTTATCTCCAGAAGTATCAGAGAAGACTATCTTCATCAGAATGCTTTCCACCCCATCGACACCTATGCTTCGAGCAGGAAACAGCAACTGATGTTGACAACAATTCTGCACACTTACGACGAGATGACAAGGGCAATCAAAGCAGAAGTGCACCCCAGGGTGCTGTTTGATTTCCCTCTTTCCGAGGATATAGCGAAGATGCGCTACATGCACGAGGACGATATAGAGCAGATTCTAGAGTTGCAGAAAAAGATAACCACGGCTGTAAACGAAAAAATACAGCTTGAAAACGCCTAGAAAAGGAGGTTGAGAAATGATACGGGAGTACAAAACGACCGTGGAGATATCCGGCCCCCTGATGCTGGTGGATCGGGTAACAGATGTAAGCTACGAAGAGCTTGTTGAAATAGAGCTGGCAAGCGGGGAACTGCGTCACGGCAAGGTTCTTGAAATAGACAGCACCCGTGCCCTGGTTCAGTTGTTTGAGGGCTCAAGCGGTACTGATCTTGAAACGGGAAAGGTAAGATTTCTCGGTAAGGGAGTAGAACTTGGCGTTTCCACGGAAATGCTGGGCAGGGTTTTCGACGGGCAGGGCCGCCCACGGCCCCCTTTCGATAACGATCCTCCAATTGTTCCAGAGAAGATGAACAATATCAACGGAGCGCCAATAAACCCCTATGCCAGAGATTATCCTGCAGAGTTCATACAGACAGGGTTCAGTTCCATTGACGGAATCAATACCCTTGTGCGAGGGCAGAAGCTTCCGATATTCAGTGCCAACGGCTTGCCCCACGGAGCCGTTGCCGCCCAGATTGCCAGACAGGCCAAAGTTACAGGCGGAGAAGGGAACTTCGCCGTTATCTTTGCCGCCATGGGTATTACTTTTGAAGAAGCGGATTATTTCATAAAAGATTTCCGGGCAACAGGAGCCATGGACAGAGCTGTTGTATTCCTGAATCTGGCGGATGATCCGGCAATCGAAAGAATAAGTACCCCCAGAATGGCACTAACAGCAGCAGAATACCTTGCCTACGAGAAAGACATGCACATCCTGGTTATCATGACAGACATGACCAACTACTGTGATGCTCTTCGTGAAATAAGTGCAGCAAGACGGGAAGTTCCCGGAAGAAGAGGTTACCCCGGATATCTCTACACTGACCTTGCTTCCCTGTACGAGCGTGCGGGAAGAATCAAGGGAAGAAAGGGCTCAATCACCCAGATTCCCATTCTTACAATGCCGGAAGATGACAAAACACATCCAATCCCGGATCTCACCGGCTACATCACCGAGGGGCAGCTCATTCTGAACAGAGAGCTGCACAAGAAAGGCATCTACCCGCCTATGGATGTGATGGAGTCTCTCAGCCGTCTTAAAGACAAAGGAATTGGCAAGGGTAAAACCAGAGAAGATCATGCCGACCTTTTCAACCAGCTTATGGCAGCCTATTCTGCAGGGAAAAATGCAAGAGAGCTTTCAGTGATTCTGGGAGTGGCAGCTCTCAGTGAACTGGACAGAAAGTATCTGAACTTCGCTGCCGAGTATGAGAAGCGCTACATCAGCCAGGATGAGCACGAGGAAAGGGGTATAATTGAAACCCTTGACCTTGGCTGGGAGCTTCTCAAGTTGCTTCCGCGAACAGAGATGAAGCGTGTTCGACCGGAAAACCTTGACAAATACTGGCCAGTGGAAGAAAGCAGTGCAGATGGCGATTGAAGTAAGAGCAACCAGAATGGAGATGCTTCAGCTTAAGAAGCGTCTCAAGCTGGCAAAGAAGGGGCACAAGCTCCTGAAAGACAAACTGGACGAGCTCATGCGTCAGTTCAAGATTCTCATTGGGCAGTACGAGGGGGCCCGGGCAAAGCTGGAGGATCAGCTGGAAGCCGCCTACGGTGAGTTTCTGTTTGCCAGAGCCGCAATGGAGGAAGAGGGTCTTCTTGATGCTCTTCGATACCCCGGGGCCAGAGCTGTTGTCAGCTCAACAACAAGAAGAGTGATGAACCTTACGCTCCCGGTGTTTAAGGTTTCCATAGAGGGCAGAGTAAGAAACTACGGCATGTACGACACACCTCCTGAACTTGATGAAGCTCTGGAAGTTTACAAGAAGGTTCTGCCGAAGATAATCCGTCTGGCTGAGCAGGAAAAAGCCATAATTCTTATCGCCCATGAGATAGATACCACGCGGCGCAGGGTAAATTCTTTGGAATACGTGATGATTCCGGAGATCAACCAGGCAATAAGATATATCCGTCTTAAACTTGATGAGATGGAAAGGGGTAACACCACCCGTCTTATGAAGGTAAAGGAAATGGTTGAGGCGAACAAGTCTTACTGATATTCAGTCGTAAACAGCAGAATGGGGGGGGCCACATCGGACTCCCCTTTCCTGTGTCGCCGGGTCTCAGTCCGGAGTTGATGGTAAACTCAGCTGTATAAAAAAGGAGAGAGCCGAAGCTCTCCCCGAAAAGCAGGAACAATTCTAGAAGGAAGCCTTGATTCCGCCCCAGGTATCTCGACTGAGTGCAGTATCTCTCCACATGAAGTTGTAAACATTTGTCCAGAGATCGTCTGACTGAGCGGTGTAGGCAAGAGTATATCCACTAATAACGCTGTATCCGTCGTTTGCAACGCAGATACCGGCTTCGCCAGCTGCTGATGAGGCGATCCATCCAGAAACAGGTGTTGCATCGGAAACTGCAAATTTGCAGTTCAGGGTAATAAGACCTGGATTAGCCCAGTTCCAATCAGAGATTCCAGTGCAGATCTGGTGTGAAGGATCCCATGCATAGTGAGGAACAACAGGTGAGCCGAATGTGGTTACGGAAGAAACACCCATGGCAGTTGCGAGAGCTGCCTGACCGGCTGTTCTGGAGTTCCACTGCCAGTTGGAAACGTAAAGAACAAAGTCTCCAGCGTTGTAGTGGGCAAGAAGAGAAGCCCAGTCGATGTCGTTGGTGCTGGCAAACCAGCACTCAAGAACAACAATGTCCCAGTCTGTTCTACCATCAAGAGCTGTGTTAAAAGCTGTCTGTTGGCCACTTGGCTCACCAGTGTACGATTCGATATTTGCAGAGGACCACAGAGCCTGAGCTGCGGTATCAACAGAGTCACCGTATCCACCAGAAACATCATGGTAGATAAGAATGTTGGTTGGGTCCTGCGCAAAAGCGGTGATGACGAGCACCACAAGTAAAGAAAGTACCAGTTTCATAAATACTCCCTATACCAATAAAATCCCCCACAATGAGTAATACTTGAGCATATAGTTCATTGCCGTTCTTGTCAACAAGAAAACAGGAAACGACGGTAACGGCGGAATAGAAGAGGTATGTGGGGAGCCCAATCACCGTTTTGGCGGGAGTTTGGATGATCGCCTCCGGGTAAACGAAAACACCCCGCGAGGGGGTGTTGCCTGGTTGGCGCTCCTAGTAGTTTCTTGTTGGAACACCATCGTCCCTTGGTTATCAAAGATAGCGTCCCTGTCGCAGGCTTCGTAAGGTCGAGAACAGGGCATTAGTATGAGAGGAATCGACGAAAACGCCCTCCTTGTAGAAGAAGAGATGCCACAGGGGATTAGAAGTACTGAGAGTTTTATAGGGAGATAAGACTCACGGGGTATCTTGCGTATTCTCAACCGGTACTCTGGGCTGAAGAGGAAATATCGACTTTGCTGAATGTTGCCAACTATAAGATCATCAGTCCTTGGGAAATGGTTTCTTCGGAACACGTAGAAGCATTTCACTCTTTTCTTCCCATGGTTGTCCGAGAATGTACTGCTTTGAACCATTCCAGGTAAAACAGAAACCGAACATCCTCACCTCTTACAATCCCATCCGGAGATTGCCCACAAAGACCTATTTCTCTCCTCCGAAAGAAGAACATCTGCAAAGCTCTTTTCAGTGATGTTTATGATAATTCTTCTCAGGAACTTCCCAATTGCAGCAAACTATTACATCTTAATAGATTGCGCTAAAGAATCTGAGTCGTTTGACTGAACACGCAATCTTGAATCCACTCATCTCCACGAGAGTTCCAATTTCCCTGAAAAAGCTGAGCATCCTATATTGACATCTCCCAATCAGATTCATCTCCCAAAACCCGACAACATATGCAAAAAGCCATGAAGTTTGTGCTGAAACTTCAGCACGTGCAAGAATATCACTCACAGCAGCAGAATAATAAGCTTGTTCGGGACAATCTCACCAGAAAGCAGTTTGCTGAAAGGCGCGGGATCACATCCGACAGAGTGACTCTGTGGCTGTATCTCCTGAAGTTACCAAGAGACACAGAAGCAAGTACTTGCTCTGAGGGATGACGGTGAAAGACAGATTTGTTTCAGAGCGAAAACTACGCTATTTTAGAGGAAAGAGGAACTCGCGGCTTCCGTGTCTATGGAACATCTGATGCCTTTAGTTGTATATATGTGTGGTTCAAGGAGGTACTTGACACGATAGGATGGCTACTATAGTTACTAAGAGAAAGGAAGGGGATAATGAGCAAGAAGAAAAATGATGTTGGCAAGGAAACTATTAAAGATAACTTGCGCAAGGTTCAGCCTCCTAGTAGAGAGGAGCTCAATGCTCTATCTGCTCAAGGAAATGAGGTGTGTGAAAGCGCGGAGAAGCGTTTTCATGCAGTCCGTTCCGTTACGAAAGAGGAACTAAACTTTCTTCTTCTCTGAGTTCTAAGGGGTTCAAGTGCCGCCAATCAGACCTTCTAACGAAATCAGTGTCCGCAATTTCTCAAAAAGTGTTCTAGTCTCCCATATTGCAAAACTCAGTGGAAACGATATGGGTATTACCTGTGTTCAGGGAAACTATCTGGCTCAGTACCTTCAAGATATAGGAGCTCGTTCCATTGTTACGGAACGCTTCTACATCGACAGGCACTATTTAGAGGAGGCATCTGACTACTACTCGCGATGCCTTGTCCACAAACCCAATTCAGCTTCCCGAATCCATGTATTTAGT
>CAZRXU010000107.1:0-8799 GCA_964604135.1 uncultured bacterium
ACGTCTGATGTATCTTGCCGCATCGAGTTTCAGGAGAAAACAGACAGCTTCGCCCTGGTGCAAAACCCTGCGGGTCAGGCCCCCGGATTCTCTTTCTTCCTGGAGCACAGCAATACAGTACAGTTTCATATATAGGGTACTTTGTGCACAGGGTTGCTTCAGTAGGGAGCCCATACCCTTTTCAGTTTCGAGTTGCCTGTGGGTGTTAAATCCGCCAGATTCCAGTGTGGTAACCAGAATTCATCGGTCAGGTTCACTCAGAAGAGTCGAATGGAAAATACGAATGAAGACGGAAACAGTGGCAGCACAGCGTCAGGATCTGCAGCTGAGCATCTGAAGAGGTGACACAGCGCTAAAGTAATCATATCGCCTGTACTTTATCCGCAGGATGAAGACCTCTACCCAAACAGAGATAGCAGGATTATTAGTGTATAGACTTGACAGTACTTGAAGAACAGGAAATCTGTACAAAGGCAGGAGAAAAATGAAATATATACCGGCAGTTCTGCTGTTTCTGGCAGTTTCGATTTCAACAGCTGAATACTACCCTGCAAGATTCGAGGATGGTGTTACATACTCTGCCGTAGAAACATCACTTTACTCGGCCCCTGCAGACACTTCAGAAATTATCACCGTCATTCCCCCTGGGGAACTGCTGGAGATACCGGGTTTCACAGGAGAAATACTTGCGGCAGATTCATGCTCCTGGGGCTGGTATGAGGCTCGGTACAGAATCAACAACGAAGTTCTCTCCGGGTTCGTAACAGACAGAGACCTGGCATTTGCCAGCCTGCCCCTTGGCATCGATACTCTGTTTGTGTTTCGGCTCACAGGTTTCGATGTTGAAGACAATGCCTTTGACGGGGAAGTGTCAGTAATTGCAGGAGGCAAGAGGATCTGCACTCAGAACTACCGCCCTCAATGGACTCCCTACCACAGAATCTACGATTATGAAGTTGTCGCTACTCCTGCCGACTCAAGAGGCTTTAACGAAGTGTCCCGCCTGTTCTTACTGCATTTCGGCATGGATTATCCCGGAGTTGAATGCCGGGAAGACATCCTTGTATGGACAACGGATCACAAACTGCTCACAGGGCCTCAGACAATAATACCCGGCAGCTCAGACACTGTGAGGTACACAACAGAGGTAATTCTTCCAGCAACCCCAGGCGGCCATCACGGTCAGATTCAGATCTATCTGATAAGGGAGCATCGTGCCGACAGTACGCAGGAATGGGAGGTCGCTGAAGACAGCACAATCCTGTACCGGTGGAATGGAGAGCAGTTTACAGCAGTTGATGAGGAGTGAAGCGAAACGCCTCAAAATAAATAAAGTGAAGCATTTTGCCCGACACGGGGAAAAGTGTTACTGATGTTTGATTCAGGAAAAAGTGGATTGATCTTTGGCACACTTGCTTTCTTCTGGGCGTTCAGGCCCAATTCCTCTCTTATTCCCTCTCAATTTGGGATTTATTTGGGGCAAGCATTCTTTCCATTCTTTTTCCCTCTTGATGTATGTGAAGCGGAGATATGGAAAGCGTGTCGATTTGAGAAGAGAGTAGCGACAATAATAGCGAGTACGTCCCGAGCAGTAGTACGGAATAGCAGTGCTATTTGACGATGATCAGCGTGTTTTGCAGCCGCTCGTGTGTGTCTAATGCCGATGTTTTATTTTCGTTCAGGCTCCCAGTGCCTGGATCTGTTATGAAGCGGAATATAAAAAGCAGGTGTTGACTATATGCGCGTCAGGATGCTCCCGGTGCTGAGCCGTGACTTTGGCAGGTTTGCGTTGTAGTCTTCCTCCGGGTGGCGGTACCCGATGGCAAGGGCTACATCGCACCTGTATCCGGCAAGTTCCTTTTTGAATTCCCTGTTGACCAGGTCTGTATCGATCCCTTCCATAGGTGTGGAATCTATTCTAAGCCTGGCCAGAGTGTGAAGAGCATTTCCCAGGGCAAGATAGGTTTGCGCTTTTGTCCAGCTTCCTGTGTTTCCAAACTCGTCTGTGTTCAGTTTGGCAAACACAAAGCTGCTGAAGGCCTTTTCCCTGCTTTCCGGTTTCGTCCGCTTGTCTTCAATGCCTTTATCTACTACTCTGGCGTAATCGTTTCGCGTGTAGTGCGGGTTTTGAGCAAACAGGATTACCTGCGAACTGTCAAAAACGTGAGATTGATTGAATCGATACTTGTATGCAAAAGTAGCACTCATCCGATTTCTTGCCTCTTCCGTTTCAATCACAACAAACTTCCAGGGTTGTGAGTTGATGGAAGAGGCAGACAATCTCATCGCCTCAAACAGTATATCCAGATCTTTCTCCGGAATCCGTCTTGATGCGTCGTATTTCTTTACAGCATGCCTCCAGAGGAGGTCTTTAATTATCGGATGGGTCATATCCAGAGGTATCTTACTCCTGGTTATCGCACCCTTCGCCATGGCATCCGCCGCAGTGAGAATTCTCTTCAACAACAGATTCTACAACAGTTCCCTCATCGGAGTGTTCGCAGTTACAGGTGCATGTTTCGCTGCATTCTTCAGCTTCACATTCGCAGCAGTTACCGGAACACCCTTCAACAGTCTGCTCACATGTGCAGCACTCGCAGGTTTCTTCTCCGTCACAGTTGTCGTGCTCGCAGTCGCCTGCAAAAGCCCATCCAGCAAGAACAAACAGCATTGAAACTAGTGTGATATACTTCATGATTCTCCTATTCGTGACAACTGCACTTGCAGTTGTGCTTTTCTTCTTCAGTGTGGCATTTGCAGTTTTGGGCCCCTTCCACACCGTCTTTACATTTCTCGGGTTTTTCTACGCAGTTTCTTCCTTCACACATGATTTTCCTTTCCTGGAGCATCCTGCTCCATCATCAGTACATGAAAGCAACTCAAGCAGATTGTTCGTAACCTCTTTCATCAGTTCGCTGTTTGCAGTGTAATGAATGTGGTAGCCGTATCGGTGGTCTGTTACCAGCCCGGAATCCCGCAGCACCCTCAAGTGCTGTGAGACAGAAGACTGTGATGCACCAAGTTTTTCGGCAATGGTGCCCACGCACAATTCCCGAGCAAGCAGCATTTTAACAATGGCAAACCTTTTTTTACAGGAAAGAGCCCTGAAAACACTTGCCATTCTGTAAGATTCCATCATTCACCATCCAGATTAGTATATGCGCAATATCTAATATACTTCCTCTGCTCTGTCAACTGCATAGGTAAGGATTCGCCGGAATCTCTGTTAGCTGAACTCTTGATATAGGACTGTACTCCATATAATTTAGGTAATAAATCAATTGGATTGAAAAAGCAGGCCATTGTAACTTTCGTGCGACAAAGATTCCGGTTACAGCATATTCAATAAACAATACCACAACAGCCAAAGTGGACAATTTGCATTTTAGAATTGCAATTTGTACACTTTTCTGTTATGGTCGAAGTGAATCCATTGAGGAGGTTGTTGTGATTGCGCGCAAACTGGAAGCCAGGCTTGTCTATCTTGCCGAGAAATATCCTGTAATAACCCTGACGGGACCCAGGCAGTCCGGGAAAACAACACTGGTAAAAAAGGCTTTCCCCGATAAAAAATATGTTTCGCTGGAAGATCCGGATCACAGGAAATTTGCACAGCAGGATCCGCGCGGATTTCTGAAGAGCTACCCGGATGCTGTTGTTGATGAGGCTCAGTATGTACCAGAGCTTTTCTCTTACATTCAGACAAAGGTTGATGAGGAAAATACACCGGGACAGTACATTCTTACAGGTTCTCAGAATTTTCTGCTTTTTGAAAAAATAACTCAATCTCTTGCCGGAAGAGTTGCTGTATTGAAGCTGCTTCCGTTTTCTTACGCTGAACTGTCTGCCAGCGGGATAGAAGAGCAGTATGAACATTACCTGTACAACGGATTCTACCCCAGAATCTACGATATGAATCTTTCTCCGGAAGATTTCTACCCGGGTTATATGCAGACATACATTGAACGGGATGTCAGACTGATAAGAAATATTACAGACCTGAGCAGGTTCCAGCTTTTCATCAAACTTTGTGCAGGCAGAACAGGACAGCTGCTGAACATATCATCCCTTGCCGATGACTGCGGTATATCCCGCACAACAGCATCTGGCTGGATTTCAATTCTGGAAGCAAGCTACATTATCTTTCTTTTGCGGCCGCACCACAGGAATTTCAACAAGCGGCTTGTGAAGATGCCTAAACTGTATTTTTACGATACGGGGCTTGCCGCGTATCTTCTTGGAATTAATTCGATTGAGCAGCTGGAAACACACTACGGTAAGAGTGCTCTTTTTGAATCTCTTGTTATATCCGAACTGATGAAAAAGGCGTACAATGCAGGAAAAGAACCCCATTGCTTTTTCTGGAGAAACAAAACCGGAAATGAAGTAGACCTTCTGATTGAAGAAGGCTCCCGCATCATTCCCCTAGAGATAAAATCAGGAAGAACAGTGAATGAGAATTATTTCAGGGGGCTCAGGTACTACAGAAAGATTTCCGACTCAGACGAAAAGGGAATAGTGCTGTTTGGCGGAGACTATCAGCAGCAGAGAGAATCCTCTCTGGTGACTTCCTGGAAGAATATCAGCCGTCTGGATTTCTGAGCGGCTGTGATTGCTTTTCTGAATATCCATGTTTTCTTGAACAGGAAAACCGCCAATTACAGGAAAATCTGTGTGAACAAAGTAATATTAGCGATGGTCTTCCTGATGTTGGCTCAGTACTGCTGGTATTAGCCAGTAAATCCCTTTTGAATCTTTGTCAAACAGTGTGTGGGAAGAGCTCACCCAGAGCTGAAATAAATCCATTGATATCAAAATCAGTTCGATAGTATTTGCTTTCCTTCAGTCGAAGGATACCCATACTTTCAGTCGTGGCAAAGTGGGTTGAAACGATGTTACCCGCCTCTTTCATTACAGAATCATTGATGTACTTGTCTCTTAATTCGAGACCGCCATCCCATTCAGTTTCGGTGGTTGACGCAAGTACACTATACATATCGAGAGCATGATAACGGCCAAACTCTTTGTTGGGGTCGTTGAAACGGTCCTTAAAGGCATAGAGCTTCATTAGCAGAAATGTAAATGCATGTGGCAGAAAGACTTCTCCTGTAAAAGGAGAGCCCCCACTTAATTTGCCAGTTATTTCTACAGAGAAAAGCCCTTCCTCCAGTGTAAAAGCTTCATTGGTGGGATGAGCGTGAATTCCCATAGAGGGTTTTGGCTTAACTCGCCGGTGGTCTGTTTTGACCTTTGTGTTCTTGAAAAAGCTTCGAGGTCCAGTGAGGATGTCAATTTTTATCATTCCCGCATCGGAATTTCCTGGTCCAGGTTTGTAGAACTGATAGTATTTTGCAGTGGGAACAGGTTGGTAATTCAATTTATACAGAGCCTGTAAAAGTGGCTTTAATTTTTCTGAGTTGATAAGCAATTCCGGTCTTAGAAACAGATCGATATCGCCTGTTGATCTCTCTTCCGGCCACTCATTAAAGAGTGTTGAAGCGTTTGATTGGCGTCTGTCTCTTATTCTCAGATAGATACCATAACCCCCGCCAAGAATCAGATTGATATCAGAGTTTTGAATTTCGTTCAGAATTTCAAGCAATGCAGTCTTAAGACTTTGTAAGATCATTGGTTAAACTCCTTTTGATAATTGTCAAGAATAAATGATTTGATTTGAGTCGCGGTTTCCTGATCCCGCTTGTCTCCATCCATTAACTCCAGATATACCTGTACCGGAGAAGCCCAAGGGAAGCCTTCAAAAACAAAGGGATCAAAAAACACCCTTTCATCATTTGTCTCGATTAGTTCAAGGTTCGGGAATCTGTCCGTTTTGTTCCCAGGTAAGCTTTCCAGAAGGGCTGCCAGGTCAGTGCAGTAAACAGACAGCAAATCTCCTCTTTCCATTACAGCATACAGATTAAAAGATGTTGTTCCAGTGGCTGCAATAGGAATCTTCAATTTCTGTGATTGTTTCAGCAGTAGCGAGAAAATTTCGTTTTTCGAATACGGAAGCTTGATTTTGGTTATCGCTTGAGCCTTTGGAGGAAAGTATGCCTCTGTAAGTTTAGTTAGAAGCTTCTCAGCCTGAAGTAAATCAATACCGCGTTCGCGCCCGATGATCAAGTCGTTTTCAAGGGTTTTCAGTGACTTGGAAACAGTAGAAAGGCTGATAGGTTTCTTAATTCCAGCTGTTACAAGCAAATTCCTTCGGTTGATCTCTGCACAAACCTCTTGAACGCTACTGTATCTGGGTTTGGCTAGAAATACCCTCCCTACCATGGAACTGTTTTTCCTGTAGATATTCTTTATCGGTGCGGAGGAAGGAAAACGATTTCCTGCCCCACTGCGGAAAGCTGCAAATTCACCCGGGACAACTATCAGGTAATTCCCACACAGATCTATTCCACTTACACCCAGTTGTTCTAATTCACTTAGTTTAAGCTCGCTGAGATATGGCATTATCAACATGGGTAGATAGTGTTCTGGAAGTGGTGATGATTTCAAATAGTTGAGAGCATCTCGGAAGATCAATGGTGTTGATTTTGATTTCAACTCAACAAGAAATCTAGCTTTTTTATCCATCCAGGAAATTTCAACCTCTGCATCAAAAATTCTATTCCGACTAGCAATATTCTCTTGAATCAATCGCAAAGACAGAGGAGGAATCAATATCCCATCATTACGGAACAGCTCTCTCATTTCATTTTCTGTCGGCAATTTCCTGTTTCCCTTCATTTTCTTGAGTAAGAAAATACTCAATAACAGGAAAATATGCAAGGGGGAGACGGGAGACATACATGATACGCTACCCCATCAGTGTACGGATGAAAGAGACTCTCCGGTCGGATCAGTTCCGCGAAGAGCGGCTTCGAGAGGTTCGCTGAGGAATCCGGGCAGGTCTGGTATCTCCCGGGTCAGCAGCAGGAACAGTTCCGAAAGAATCTGGTTTCCGTCCTGATGTTCCGAATCGTCAAGAATGGTCCATACAGCAATCATGAAGGAGTAGATACCGCCACTGGCCCAGCGAGAGCAGGGGGAGCCACTCTTTCTCACGAAGGCTGTAGAGTGTTTCCTGCAGTCATGCAGTTACTGACTGGAGTCAGACGCAATCTTCTTTAGAAGAGCAGTCATGTCTTCCATGTTCAGTATCTCGATCTCTTCAGGCTTCTCAATGAACGGCTGTACATCTCTTGCTGCAGCTGCCCAGTCTACGGATTCAAAACGGTTCTGAAGCTCACTGTACAAATTCATGGAATCTACTCTTGACTGCGGCCATCCGGTCTGTAGAAGTGCATTACGAAGCATAACCATATTGGGCGCAGGCCAGCCCCTGCTGCTGAGATACCAGGCGAGGTCATATAAATCACGCCCTTTGGTGTAGCTGCGCTGAAGAACTGCATGAATTTTGCCGGCAAATAGGGATGATTTATCAAGATGCTGAAGTCTGAGCATCTGGAATTTTCGTACAATACTAACCTCAGTTCCGGCTCCGGCAGGAGGGTTTGTATCGGTTTCCACTCTGATGGAAAGATTCTGTGTTGATCTTCCGGCAAGTCCCAGTTCGAAAGGCAGCCCGGTAAACTTCAACATCACTCTCCGAACCGTTGTTCCTGAATTGCTCCATCCGGGAATAATTGTATAACCCTCTCTGGTAAGTGAATGAATCACTCTGTCTATGTATCTCTTCATGACAAAGTTTTTATCTCCTGTAACAAGCGAGAAGTCAAGATCTTCACTGAATCGCTGTAGCCCGTAAAGAAATCTAAGTGCGGTTCCTCCGCAGAAGGCAAGAGGAATCATGGCACCTGCTTCCTGCATTATTCCAAGAATCCGTGACTGCAGGTATTCCTTAGCAAGATTAAGCCCCTGAATTGAAGAGGGAGCATTGCGAACAATGTGGCGGAGTTCTTCTTTCACAAAGCCTCCATAGCTAACAGTGCAATGATGTTTTCAGCAGCTCTTGCAATCTTTTTTCGACCCCATCTCCCTGCAAATTTCCTGAGTCTGGGAACAGAGATACTTCCTTCAGACATACGCAGATGGGACAGATATGGAAAGGAATCACCTGCAGGTTCAAGGTAAACAAGATCAAGCAGGGCCTTTTCAGGGAAAGCAATTCTGAAAGAGCCTGATCCTGGAATACCTTCTTTCTCAAAACCCCACAGCAACTCCGGTTTGACATGTCTGTAAATAAAAGTACCAGCGGGATTGCTGAATGTGCAGCTTCGACCTGATGTAATTGATGTGACAGAGGAAACAGCTTCCGGTATTACACCATGCCAGGCCAGTGCTGTCTGACAGGAAACATAGGAAGGAACAACAATTGAGTTAGCCACAATGAGAGGATCCGGTGTAACTCCTGAGTATTCGGGATTGACGGCGTAGAGTCGTCTGCGCAACTTGATAATTTTTCCCTCTTTAACCCAGCGGGAAATCTGCGCCTGGATACCACCAGGAGACTGCAGGCCTGCATACAGCAAAGCACTGCTGAAAACAGGTTCATTGCCGACAATTCGTAAAAGCTCATTAAATTTCATAGTACTAACTTAACAAAAGTGTTAAGTTAACGCAACAGTTTGAAGCGGGATCGATGACAGACAGCAAGCCACACATTGACCAACACATAACACTGTGTTAAACTTTGTGTGGAGGTGATATTCATGGCAACAAATCTGCAGATTGATGACACGCTTATAACCAGGGCAGTGGATCTTGGACACCACAGAACAAAAAAAGCCGCAGTGACACAGGCTCTTATTAATTACATACTTCACCTTGAACAGGAGAAAATACTGGCCC
>CAZRXU010000108.1:0-8781 GCA_964604135.1 uncultured bacterium
ATCTTTTCAGCTCTTGGAATGCCGGACAGCGGTGCTGTTATGTGTCTGCAGGCTACTGCAATTGAAGACAGAGGAGATGTTTACTACAGAGCTTTGGTAAAAGCAGCAGAGTTTTTTATAGAAGCCGGATTGCCGGAGAAGGCATCAGTCCAGCTTGACAGGCTACTGCTGGGCTACCGTTCCGACAGGGAAATGTCGGACATCTTTTTGCTGAAGGGCAGGGCAGATGAACTTGCCGGTATGACAGACGGAGCGCTTACTGCTTATCTTGATGCAGCGGAACTTGACAGTAATCGGGAGACAGGTGCCGAGGCTCTGTTCAGGCGTGCTGCCCTTTTGGAACGGGAAAACAGGTACGATGACGCTCTGGGTGCACTGGAAGACTGCGCTGCACGCCCTGGTGACTTCATGTGGCTCAGGCTGGCTGAAGACAGACGCAGAAATCTTAACCTCTACACTGCATACTCAGACAGTGTTCGCACAACAAGTGGTGAACAGAGAACACACTACCGTCTTCTGGCTGCCGAGAAGAGACTTGATCTTTATGGAATGGATCAGCAGGCTCTTGACGCTTTCAGGCAGGTAGTGGATTCTGACCATATTCTGTTTGCTCCCATGGCCATGGTTTCTCTTGCAGAGAACGGCGGAGTATCTGCTGATTCGGTGGATATAGTTCTTGCGTCAGTTCTTGAGATGATTCCGGAAAGTGATCTTGCCGGAGTTGTCGAGGAAAGGCTCGGTCTTCCACCGGGAATACAAGCAGACAGCAGACCGTCTGCAGTTCTGGAGAGGGCCTGGTCCAGGATCGACAGCGGGGATTGGGAGAATGCCTGGTCAATACTGAACGGTCTTCTGGAATCTCCATTTTCTTACGAGGTGCGGGCAGAGGCCCTGTGGGCTGCTTACGTGGCGTCTGAATCGGCAAGAATGAACGATGAGGTGGTAAGCGGGTATCTGAAGGAGCTTACCGATATCTATCCCGATACACCCCAGGGCAGAGAAGCTGCTCTCAGGCGGGCTGTGGGGCTTGAGAGCGAAGATTCTGGTGGGGAGGAGGAGTAAACTGTATACAGCAGCAGACTATGACTGCACAGTGATAAGCAGTAAACAGGTTCTGCCCGGTGTTTTCTGTGTTGAATTTGAGAGCCCGGAAATACTATCAGCCGCTCTTCCCGGGCAATTCGTTCAGGTTGAACCTTCACCGGGTGTATTTCCTGTAACCAGAAGACCTGTTACGATAAACCGTCTTACCGAAAGGGGATTTGAGCTTTTATTCGATGTAGTGGGCGGCGGAACACAGCTCATGGCCAGGTTTCATCCGGGAGATTCGGTTAGGGTTCTTGGCCCTTTAGGGAAAGGATGGGATGTCAGACAGGGCGGAAACTGGCTTCTTATAGGGGGAGGTCTCGGGGCAGCCGGCTTTCAGTTTCTTGCAGATTCAGTTCGTTCGTCAAAGGCAATAATCGGCGCATCAAGTGTTGACAGAGTAATTCCACTGCAGACAGTTTATGTGGCCACAGAAGACGGTTCCCTGGGTGAGCGCTGTTTGGTAACAGCTCTTATTTCTGAGCAGCTGCTTACGCAGGCTGATTCCATTGCTGTGTGCGGTCCTGTGGCAATGATGGAAGCTGTGTGGAACACCATTCCGGAAATACACAGGCCAAAGGTTCAGGTTTCTACCGAAAGTCGTATGGGATGTGGCTGGGGTGTGTGTGACGGATGCTCTATTCCCGTGTCAGGCGGAGGCTACAGGAAGTGCTGCGTGGATGGCCCGGTTTTCCCAGGTAACACTATCGACTGGAAGCGGTGGAAGGAGGCAGGCTTGTGAGTTACCCTTCTCTGATAAGGAGACTTTGGGGCCGAGAGTTTACCTCACCGGTGATGCTGGCTTCCGGAACCTCGGGTTTCGGAGAGGAATTGTTCAAACTGGGCTGTCTTACCGATGCCGGAGCAGTTGTTTCCAAAGCCGTTACCCTTGAACCGCGTGCAGGTAACCCGCCGCCCAGACTGCTTGAAACCCCTTTCGGTCTGCTTAACTCTATCGGTCTTGCAAATCCAGGTGCGCAGTATGTTCTGGAACACATTTTGCCTTCGGTTTCGAATCTGCCGTGTCCGCTTGTAATCAATGTGGCAGGTGAGTCTGTTCAGGAGTTTGCGGACGTGGTAAGTGTTGTTAAAAAGTCCGGTGTTCATATTGGTTATGAAATCAATGTTTCGTGCCCCAATGTTGCTGAAGGAGGCGCAGCTTTCGGAGTTGATCCAGAGGTTGTGTTAAGGGTGGCTGAAGCTGTTTCACAGGTGGCAGACAGACCATTCTCCGTAAAGCTTACCCCCAATGGCGGTGATATGGTGCAGGCTGCAGTTGCCGCAGTGAAAGGCGGTGCATCAGCCGTTACTGTGTGCAACACGTTTCTGGGCATGAAGGTAGACTGGAAAACAGGGAAATCTGTTATAAAGCGGAAGGTTGCCGGGTACACTTCGCCGGCCCTGCTGCCTCTTGTTGTGGCAAGAGTGTGGCAGGTTTCCAATGCTGTTTCCGTTCCAGTGATCAGCTCAGGCGGTGTTTCGAGCGGGCAGGATGTTCTGCAACTGCTTGCTGCCGGTGCTGAAATGGTTCAGGTTGGTACCCGTCTTATGAGAAGACCGTGTGCTGCAGGTGAGCTGATGGATGAAATGAAGAAGTTGACAGGTGAAGAATAGAGTTGTTGCCGTCGCGTGTCTTGTTGTGTTTCACGGATGCGCGCTGGTTTCATCTCCGGTTTATGTTTCCCGTGGTGTTTCCGCTGTTTCCGTTGTTACTTCCGGAGTGGAAATGCGCGGAACGGCGTCGTGGTACGGTCTGCCGTTTCACGGCAGAAAAACAGCCAGCGGTGAAACATATGACATGAACGGTCTGACCTGTGCCCACAGAACTCTGCCCTTTGGAACCATTCTGCTTGTTACCAACCTGGGAAACGGCAGGTCGGCAAGGGTAAGGGTGACAGACAGAGGGCCTTTTGTTTCCGGTCGGATAGTTGATCTTTCCAGAGGTGCTGCGGTGGCTCTGGGTATGCTGAGTACCGGTACGGCTCAGGTATCATTAAAGGTGGTTGGAAATGAGTGATGTCAGGTTATATGTGGCGCTTACCAGTGATTGCGTCACTGATGCCATGAAAATGCTGAAGCCTCTCCGGGGGCTTCCTGTTGGGGTTAAAGTGGGGCTTGAGCTGTTCGTGAAGGAAGGTCCGGGAATCATTGCTGAGTTCAAAAATGCCGGGTTCCCTGTGTTTCTTGATCTGAAGTTTCACGATATCCCCTACACTGTTGCCGGCGCAGTACGGTCTGCATGCCTTCTTGAACCGGAAGTAATCAATGTTCATGCTTCAGGAGGCAGGGCAATGATGGAGGCTGCAGCAGATGCCTGCACAGGTAAAACAAGAATTATTGCGGTCACGGTGCTTACGAGTATGGATAAATCTGATCTTCAACTTCTGGGCTCCAGGTATGATCCTATGGAGGCTGTGGTATCGCTTGCTTCAGCTGCAGAAGAGGCTGGCCTTCACGGCGTTGTCTGCTCACCGCTTGAGGCTTCAGCTGTAAGGGAAAATTCCAGCAGAGACTTCTTGATTGTTACACCGGGGGTTCGCCCGGCAGAGGCTGATTCCGGTGATCAGAAGAGGGTAATGACTCCGTTCGAGGCAGTAAAAAATGGAGCAACTGCACTTGTTGTGGGCAGGCCAATAACAGCCTCGTCGAATCCGGCGCAGGCTGCCGGGTCTATTCTTCAGGAGATAGACACAGCGCTGGCCAACTGATGAAGGTAGATTTCAAGACCATTTCTTTGTTCAGGCTGGGAGTGGTTCTGTTTTCTGTGGCTCTGGTTGTTACTGCTTCGAATTTATTTGCTTCCGCTCAGGTGAAGAAACACCTGCACCGTTTTGACAGCCTGTGTACTTTCGAGGGTATCGACTACGGCTTCAATGCCATTGTAATCAGTGAACTTGAAATGCCCGGTCTCGGTGTTTCTTCAAGAAGGGCCTACATTTTTACAGGAGGAACGCTGTTTCATCCTGTACTCCTTCATGTGATTCTTCAGGGTGTGGTGTATTGGCCCAGGCAGACTGCCGGCTCCTCCGGTTCAGTTTTCACGCCTGGTGATCTGCCTTCAATTTCTGTTCTTGACGGCATAGTACCACTTTACGCCACTGAGTTCTATGGTTCCAGAATGCGCGGGGTAGATACCGGGCACGCTGAGGGTCAGTGGGGCGAAGTAACTGCAGCTCGCTGCCTGGACAGTATTTCAGCGGTGTTCAACAGTTGTACGGAGTTTCCGGGAAAGGAAGACGCATTCCCTGATTTTATCAGAGGTCACAGTGTTTCGGGCCGATTCTCAGGTGTTCTGCGGCCGGAAACAAGTATTGCCGGGGTTGTAACCGGGCTGGATGGCGAACCAGCTTCGGTCGCATTTGACTACAGTGTTGTGAATGGAGAGCCCTCAGCTGCTCTGCGTATGGATTTCTCACAGATCGCTGTTCCGGCCATGGCGTTCATAGACAGTGTTTCTTCAGGTGCTGTAGTGAGCGCAGCTCCTTCCGGTTCACTGGCTGTGAGCTTTGCCGGAGGGGATTCGGTCTTTTTCTCGACAGATTTGAGTTTTGACAGTCTCAGGGTCTGGAGTGCTTCCATAGCACCGGATTCTTTTTTAACAGCTGCAAGTGTTTTCTGCAGAGGTGTGGTTCTGCCAGAAGAAGGTGCTCTTTTCGTTGATACCGGTACGATCTGTTTTCAAAGTTTGTGTGCTGATTTCAATCTTGCGTATTCATGGGGAAACCGGCACAAACTCGGCCTTGTTCTATCAAGCCCCTGTGTTTCCGGAGAATCCATAACAGAATCAATACCGGTGGAGCTTCTCGGCAGTCTCCGTGGGCTTTCCCTTGAAGGCGAAATGTCTGTCTTTGCAAGTCTTGTTCTCGACTGGGACTATCCCGACAGTTCCGACATCGAGCTTGATATTGATGCTTCCCGCCTTTCCGTGGGGTACAGCCCCATTGTATTTGGAAGAATCAGCAACTGCGGCGGAGCTGTATGTGTCATGCGGGATTCATGGGGCAACACTTCCCGTATTGGTCTGGATACCTTGAGCAATGCCGATTTCATTGTGTTTGATTCTTTGCCTTTCAGCTTTGAGCCCCTGCTCCGGTGCGCTGAGGATGCCTCTTTCAGAAGGCATCACGGTTTCAGTCTGTACCATATCAGAAACTCCATAAGGGCGAACATGGCGGAAGGATATTTTGTTAGAGGTGGGTCTACCATTTCAATGCAGCTTGCCAAAAACCTTTTCTTGGGCAGGGAGAAAACATTTGCCAGAAAGCTTCAGGAGGTTTTTCTTACATGGAGGCTGGAGAGATGGCTTTCCAAAGACCGGATTCTGGAAATATATGCCAACATCGTGGAGCTGGGGCCTGGAGTATTTGGTTTTAACGCGGCGGCGATGTATTATTTCAATGAGGAAGCCTGCGATTTGTCTGTAAGGGAAATGGCTTTTCTGGTATCCATACTGCCGGGACCCAGACTGTATCACAGGTATGCTGTTCGGGGAGTGTTGTCTTCCTATTGGAAGTCTTACGTTGAAAGATTAATAACTGTAAGCGGCAGCCGCGGTTGGCTTGAGGAATCTGTTGTTTCGGATGCAGTGGCAGATACCCTTATATTTGATGGTGCTGTTTCACATCTGTAGAGTTGACATAAGGGCTCTGCGAAGCTAGGCTCTGCGAAGCAATAAAGAGCTGTCGGGATTGTCCTGTGCAGGGTAGAAAAACGGGAGGGTGGAAATGTCCGGTAATGGAAGCGGTGCGTACGAGCTGAAACATCGCGGTAAGATTCACCGAGCTTCTGAGTTCAGCGTGCTGAAGAAATGGGTCATGGAATCCAGAGTTGCCGCTGAAGATAAGTTCAGGGTAGCAGGTACTGAGAAGTGGTTTCCGGTACTAGGTGAGCCTGAGTTTGCAGAGTTTCTGGGGTCGGGCAGTCGCTGGATTGTAAGAATGGCATCGGGGGAGTACAAGGCTCACAGTTTCTCAGTTATTGCAGAGTGGTGCCGTCAGGGCAGGATCACCGATGACGCTGTTGTTGAAGGCCCCAAAACTCCTCCTGGCGGTGTGAAGGCCTCAGCTTTGCCTGCTATTGCCCCCTTCCTTTGCAAGCAGCTTGCTGAGAAGCAGATTCGCCCTGTTCTTAGAATTGACGGGCAGCAGTTCACGGCACCGGATACCGATACCATAAGGCAATGGATCAAAGAATCCAGGGTGCCTGTAGATGCAGAGATTTCCCTTGAGGGGAAAGACTGGGAGCCGGTGAGCAACTGCGGTCTTTTTGACCTTGAGGACTGGCCGCCAGCGGCACACGGAAGGATAGAAGAGGAATACCTTCCGGAAATGCCTTCCCTGAAGTCTGTTCCCCAGCCGGTAAAAACAATTATTCCAGAGAAAACTTCCGAAGAGGACGAGGGCGATGCTTCCGTGCCTGAACAGACTTTTAGGGAAATCAGGGAAATCACCCGGAATGCAGACAGCCATAGCTCGGTTCCATACACGGTTGTTTCCGGTAATTCGGAAACAGCTGTTGAATCAATTGCTCAGCTTAAGCATCTGTTGAGAAACAAAATGATATTCAGCTACGATGAAATAAAACACCCATCTATAACAGAAGAAACAATTTCTGTAGGGGAATTCCTTGAAAAGCGGAAGTTGTCCGGTGAAAGCCTTGTTTTTAAACTGCTCTGGGGGGTACCGGCAGCAGCAGCTGTTGCTTTTGCCCTCGAGTACCTAAAAGTAGTGGATTTTGTTTCGTGGTTGCCGTAACCGATATACTCAGGGCCAAGAGAGATTCCATGCCTCTCTCAAGCGAAGATATTCACAGTTTCATCTCCGGTATTGCCGGTGGAACGGTTACAGATTACCAGGCAAGTGCATTCCTCATGGCTACATATATAAACGGTATGTCGCAGGATGAAACATTTGCACTTACAATGGCCATGCGCGACAGTGGAACGGTTGTACAGTGGGACAGGTCGCTGAGCCCTCTGGCCGATAAGCACAGCACAGGCGGAGTGGGCGACAAGATGTCTCTGATTCTTGCACCTCTTGCAGCTTCAATAGGCATCAGAGTACCTATGATCAGTGGAAGAGGTTTGGGGCACACAGGAGGAACTCTTGACAAACTTGAGTCTATTCCCGGTTTAAGAGTTGATCTGACTCTAGAGCAGTTTCAGAAACAGGTCGCTGAAACAGGAACCTGTATGATAGGTCAGACAGGTCAGCTGGCCCCTGCCGATGGTGTTATGTATGCTCTTCGTGATGCCACATCCACAGTAACATCCATTCCCCTTATCAGCGCAAGTATTTTGTCAAAAAAACTCGCTGAAAACCCGGACATCCTGGTTTTCGATGTTAAGTGCGGAACCGGAGCGTTTATGCAGACCCGGGAGGATGCTTTAACTCTTGCACAGAACCTCGTCAGGATCTCTGAAATGTCCGGTAAAAAAGCCAGTGCTCTTATCACATCAATGAATTACCCCATAGGTCTCTCTGCAGGTAACACCCTCGAAGTTCAGGAATCGTTGGATATTTTAAGGGGCAGAGGTCCTGTAGATGCCACAGAGCTTACAGTTTCTCTGGTAACTGAAATGGCTCTTCTGGCCGGTATTAGCAACGGCAAAGAACTGTGCCGTAAGAGTTTGGCCAGCGGCAAAGCCATGGATGTTTTCACAGAAATGGTTGAAGCGCAGGGAGGCGATCTCGCTGCCTTTGAAGCTCTTCCCCTTGCACCGGTTCAAATTGATATTCGTGCTTCCAGAACCGGGTACTGGTGCGGGCCCGACGCTCTTGTTGTTGGAAACGCCGTCAGGAAGCTGGGCGGGGGAAGATACCGGGTAGATGATATTGTAGATCCTCTGGTTGGCTGGCAGCAGGAGGTACCGTGCGGAGCGCCTGTTGAAGACGGGCAGATTCTTGGAAGGGTGCATGCCTCTGACCGCAGATCTGCAGAGGAAGCTGTTCAGGCAATAAGCAGCAGTTTCAGCTGGGATTTTCCCACTGAGCCAGTAATTCTTGAGGTGGTTCGCTCATGAGAATGATAAGCTCCGATGTTCTTCCAGATACCCTATTGCGTGATGGTCTTATTACCGAGGCGGTTTACAGAAGATTTAAAAGACTGTCTGAAGGTTCTAGTGAAGACACCATGTCGCTTCTTGTTTCCAGCGGGATAATATCAGAAGAGAAACTGTACAGGCATCTCGCAGAACTTGCCGGTATATCCTACACAGATCTCGACCCTCTCGAGCTTGACTATCAGGTTGTTACCGAATGTCTTCCAGGGGCTTATGCACAGGCGAAGGGAATTGTTGCTTTCAAAGATGACGGCAACAGAATTTCTCTTGCTGTCAGCTCTATTCCAACTCCTGTTCAGTTAGACGACATGTCAAACATGCTGGGGAAGGAGATAGTTCTTTACCTCAGTCGCCCAAGGGCCATCGACAAGGTTATCAGACAGTTCTACGGTCTGCACAGTTCCATACTGGCTGCAACGAAAGAGCTTTCGGGAAATGATACCGTTGACATAGGCAACCTGGAGAGGTTCGTAGACAGTACTGCCGACAGATCAATTGAACCTACAGACAAGCCGGTTATCAACGCGGTTAACCACCTGTTTCAGCATGCCTTTGAAGAGAGGGCAAGTGATATTCACATAGAGCCGCACAGAGACAACACCGTTGTAAGGTTCAGAATTGATGGTGTTCTGCAT
>CAZRXU010000109.1:0-8245 GCA_964604135.1 uncultured bacterium
GCAATGCTGTGGTGAATGCCTGCTTTGGTTCCGTTTGTTAACCCCTGTGCAATTGAAGTTGTCATCATGGATGAAGGGGAACCCTGCCAGTAAATGCCGTCAACACTTCCATGACCTGCGTAGTGTACCCAATTTGTGCCGGTATTGATAACATCAACAGGTGTTGTGAAGCCATCACTAAACCGGGCGGTTTCGTAAGCCTTGTTTACAGCCCAGCCCGATGGAAGATTAACTGCAATTGAATCACAGACTTTCGCACCGGTGTAACCGGTGAACAAACCTGCTCCGCAGAGCATTGCTGTTGTCTGCCAGTCTCCAACAGGAGGAGAGCTTTCGTAGTTAGTGGTTCTCTCAACAAATATCGCCGCATCACCGGTAGTGTTGAACAAAGCCCTTCCCACCGCTACATCTGCGTAAAGATCAAGGCTGTCATCCGGCTGCCCGTAGTTATGATCACCGCTTGCATCCCAGGTGCCGTCAAGATCGCTGAAGTACAGGTCTGCGGGAGCAGTGTCTGTGTAGCCCTCACAGGAAAGATTCACGGACCGAACAGGAACAACAGACTGGTCCCCTGCAAGCAGAACGTACTTAACCCCATCGGTACTGAATCTCTGTTTGATGTAATTACGCAACTTTTCCGCGTCATCGTAACCTGATGTAGAGGAAAGAACATCTGCAATGTCCACCAGCTCTGTAACAATTCCGTTTGAATTCTTGAATGCAACAAATGGTGTAAATGAACCCAAATAGTCACTGGAAGTTATAACAAGGTAGTCTACCCCGTTATAACCAGCAGACAGAGGGCTGCAATGCTGAATATCTTCCGGGTTGTCAACCCAGCCGCGAAGCTGTTTACCTGCTGTTTCAGCCTGAGAGGAAGAAACAGAAGAAGCAGCCCCCTGACTCCAGGTAACGGTTATATCCAGAGCCGGAACAAACTTCAGCTCTCTGGAAACTGGATTGTAGGTATACGGATATACAAGGAAACTCACAATCGTATATCCGGATTTGTTCCCTGTTCTAATGTTCTGCACCCTCCCGGCAGGCCAGAAAGCATCAGAGCTGTAGATTGACGGATTTTCCCGAATCATCTGCGGTGTGGAAAAAACCGCACTGAAGGGTCGAGGTACAGCCGCAGGCTGAATAACACCCGAAACACTTGTTACCACTGTCTCCGGTGCATCTGCAGATACAGCTACATTACAGGCTCCTGAAGGTACTACAAGAGCAACAACCTGTGCCGGAAGTAGCGGTTCTCCAGGAGAACCGGCAGCATCACAGCCGGGAAACTGTACTCTTGTGTATCCCATGTAACGGGATTCCAGAGGTGCTCGGTTCTGAAAATCAAGATGATATGTAAGCTGAGCGGCAGAAGCCGAAACACAACCCACAAACAGAGCAGCAAAAAAACTTCGCATTTAAACTCCACTCTTTTACGGCGCGGGGAATTCTATTCAGTTAAGTGCCAGTATTACTCGAAAGCGCTTGAATCTTCGGGCAGTGCCGGGGAAGCTGCACCGCTGTTTCTGTTAAACAATTCCTTCACAGAATCATCCTGAAGGGTAACCAGGGTAAAAACGCCCAGAACTGTACCCATCGGAATAAATATACACAACACACCTGCCCCGTACAGACAGACCTGATACTTCGTCTGTCTGTCGAGATTCTTTCCCGCAAGAAACACCAGAAAAGCGATCCCCCACCCCAGAAGAATAATCAGTCCCACAACAACAGAGATTGCTGCCCCAAGTATTCCAAGAACAGGTTCTTCCTGGGAAACCCCCCCGACAGTAAGTGTTATTCCCATGGCGAGATGAAGCAGTGGCAGGCAGAAGATAAGGGCGATAATGCCAGCCATAATGTAGTGAAAAATAGAAAGCAGATGCAGCGTATCTTTGCCTGTAATACTCATAGCTCCCCCTGTCTTGTAACAACGGTACGATCCTCTTCTGCAAAAATAGCAGCTTCAACACCGTATAACAAACTGAAACAAATCTGCAGGTTAGTTGACATCCGGAACTGTACCGGTTCTCAGGCTGGAAGGGCGAACGGTATTGAATGACCAGAAGCCGGTAACAACATCAAACAATTCATTCTCTGTTTCCATCATATTTGCCGGGTCTTCACCGTAAAGAATACTCATAAAGTTAACACCCTCATTCCACGGCTGCCACACAGGATCCCAGACCCAGAGTGAGTAGTTGAGGCCAAGTTGTTCAAATATTTGCATCTCATCCCGCATAAATTCAGCAGCACCCGGTGCCCATCTGGCAACTCCATACTCGTTTACTGCCACAACCACACGGTGTTCTGCAGCAAAATCTGAAGCCTGTGAAATGTACTTCTCAAGCCAGTTTCTGTCGACGGTGTCTTCATAGCCGTCGTAATCAAAATCAACCTGCCCGGGATATGAGTACGCCTCACCCGGCTCCTGATGTGTGTACTGATCAGGCATGTACTGGTGAAATGTATACACAAGCTTCTCTGCGTCAGCCGGTTTTATGTATGTAAGCCAGCTTAGTGCGCTGTAACCGTCTGATCCAACAAGAACAGGGGTATCTGAATCCACTTCCCTGATGGCCTGAACAACACGGGGATACCACATGTTCCAGTCGAAAATGGTACCGCCGTGAACCGCGTAAAAGTGATCCCTGTCCCAGTCATCAAACATTTCATTTGCGTTGGGTTCGCACAACAGGTCGTATCCCAATACAACGGGGTTGTCTCTGTATCGTTCTGCTGTGTACCGCCACATCTCCACCCATGCCGCCTGCGCCGCTTTATCTCCCCACAGGTTCTCTATTAAATCCTCCGGCTCAAACCAGTCGTCATCGCGGTAGAAGGTGAAGTCGTTGCGCCCGGGCCCTGTACGAAATGTAATCACCACGAACATATCAGCACGGGCTGCCATTGCTATCATACTGTCAAGATTTTCAACCACCTTCTCATCAAGTATGTAAGGCGGCCTTTCGGTAAATACACCTGGATGAGAAAGGTTAACATAGTTTGCTCCCAGTGCAGCCAGTGCATCAAAGTCAGACTGTGCGTACGGCGGCCCAATGTAACCATCTCCCAGAAATTCATTACCGTCATACTTCGGTACCACAATTCTCTGCCAGATGTTAGCGCCGCGAAGCTGTGTGCCACCGTTCCACAGAGACCACTTGCTGTATTCAGCAGATGCAAAGACTCTGGAAAAGCTGCCTGCAAGCAAAAGGATCAGAATAAACACTCGGAACCGTATACGCTCATTCATGCAGCCACTTTCTCACTGCTACACAGAATCCGGTTGACCATCTAAAATGGGTTGCTCCTTCTTATTGAAAAGCTGTTTCACATTGTCTTCCTGAAGTGTTACCAGAGTAAATATTCCAAGGATTGTACCAAGGGGCATAAATACGCACACCACACCAGCACCAATCATGCAGAGCTGGTACTTCGTCTGCCGATCCAGGTTTTTTCCTGTACCAAATACGAATATGGCAAGACTCCATCCAATGACAATAAGAATTGCTGCGACAACAACAAAGATCGCACCGACAACTCCTGCTGCTGGCTCATCATTGCTAACGCATCCCACAGCCAGAAACATACCTGCGGTTAAGTGAATCAGTGGCAAACACGCAGTAAGAGCAATCAGCCCTGCGATTACATAGTGAAATACCGCCAGAAGATGCAGTGTGTCCTTGCTGGATGCGCTCATTCTTGATCTCCTCCTTCAGTAATGCCGTTGATTTAATACTAAACAAAGTTGAATTGTATTCCAAATTGCGCCGATTGCATGAATCCCAACCAATTCCCATATTGTACGCATCATTGGAGGAACATGAAAAACTGGATCACAAACAGAGAATTAATGAAGTCACACTTTGCTGCACCCGAATTTCTGGAAGAAGAATCAGATCAGGTTCGCGGGGTTAGTCCACCTCCGGTGGAATCACAGGCTCTTCCCGACTCCCTAGAAATTGCTCTTCCTGATTACAGCAGTGTAGAAGCAGGTAAACCTTACCTTTCAGACTGTATTCTTGACCGGGTGAGCAGACGGAAATACACTTCTGGAAGTATTACACTGGGAGAACTTTCTTTCATGCTGTGGGCAACCCAGGGAATAAAAAAAACTATCAATGCATACAAAGACAGGGGAACTGTTACTTTCAGAACAGTTCCTTCAGCTGGTGCCCGTCACCCTTTTGAAACCTATCTTTCAATCAATAGAGTCACTGGACTAAAACCCGGCATCTACCGCTATTCAGCGCTGAGGCACAGCCTGATCTTCCTGTTTCAAGTGAACGATTTAGAGAACAAACTCACTGCTGCAGCTGTGGGGCAGAGTTTCACAGGCGATGCACCTGTTGTTTTCTTCTGGGCGTGCAAACCCTATTTGGGAGAATGGCGCTACAAAGGAGAATCGCACAAAGCCATGCTTCTTGACGCAGGTCATGTGTGCCAGAACCTCTACCTTGCCGCAGAGTCTCTTCAACTAGGAACTGTAGCCATTGCCGCATATTCACAGAGCAAAGCAGACGATCTTCTGCAGCTGGATGGAGTTGATGAGTTTGTTGTCTACCTGGCCCCGGTGGGAAGGGTTAAGGAAACCGTATAATTATTCCAGATTGAATACGGTTTATTTTCATTCCCATTCTTCCCTGTCCCATTGGTTCTGCAAATACCTTGTAAGCCTGTCATCTTCATTCCGGGCCATAGTTTAATATGCTTCTTCCCATTTTTGCCTACACTGTCTAGATGATTTGATAACGAGCTTTTTCTCATGAACTTCAAGCTCAACTTCCCCATGCAATCCACACTGGTCAAGAATCGGTTTGGGGATTCGCACCCCCCGTGAATTACCTGTTTTGATTATGGAAGCTTTCATTCTACACCACTCTGCTGGTTATTTATATTGTAATTGCATTTGGCGGATTGTCAATTTTCTTCAAAACGATCAGATCAGGGCTGATTCCGGCGTAATCAATTTAGAATTTGTTCAACTTCTTCAATACTGCCAACTATGAAATCCGGATCAATATGAAGATCACTAACTCCATTCTCAATCAGTACTGTTTTCATACCTGTTCTGATCGCTCCATCAATATCATACTTCGGTGAATTCCCAACGAAAACACACTCTTCAGGTCTGATAAGAAGTCGCTTACAAGCCATTTTTTCATGCCTGTGATTCGGGCTTCGCATCCTTCTCTTCTCCGGATATCTATATGCATTGGAAGTAATCATTCAATCCCGCAGCCCATATCCTCTTTGTCTGCATTACGGGATCGTAGGCATTGGTAAGGATTCCCAGCTTTACATGGTCGTTCAGTTTTCTTAAAAGAGTTTCAGCGCCGGATACGGTTTTGTGTGTTCAAGAAGTTTAGCCTTGTATCTTTCAACGATAACGTCGTTCCAGGCAATGCCAAAATCCCTGAAAGTTTTCACCAGCTGGTAATGATGCATTGTGAGTGGATCTACTGCACCGGAACTGGCAAGCCCGTGAAACTTCATTATTATGAAACACTACCCGATCCACGAAATCTTTCATAGCAGCACTGCTGTTCGTCTCACTGAGAATACCGGCAAGACTTTCAGTATCTGAGTTTACGAAATCAACCAGAGTTCCATCAAAATCAAATAGTACAGCCTTGATCAATATCGCTTCTTTCTTGCGTTCTGCAGCTGAACATGACATCCAACTCTCATCGCCCCGACTGTGGATACATAATGCCTCCGCCTGTAAATACTCAGTCCTCTGTATTTTTTGTTTGTCAACATATGGCGGTACACAACTCTTTTTCGTTTCACGACTGTTGTATTGGCAGCCCCTTACTATATTACTATATTTTTATAGTACGCTAGTACAGAAAGGAGATTTTATGAAATTAGTGATTGTGTGTGCTTGTCTGGCTGCTGTTGTATCTGCTTCAACAATGGAACAAACTGACTGGAGCGGAGGGCCTGGCGTTTCTTCTGTGGTAAGTGGATGGGCAAATGCTTTTACAAGCTGCAGCGATGTTGCCTGGAGATCTGTTCCCGGTCAGATTCAACTGTCATCAACACCTCTCTCCAGTTGCGTTGAGCACTTGGTGTTCCTGGGAGTGGTAAAACCATACGCAGTTGACATAGGCGATATCAACAACGATGGCCTAAACGATATCGTTATGGGTGCCGAAGGGGCAGGTGTGGTTCATGCTTACTTCGGTGCTCCTGGTGGAGGATGGACCAGGCAGATAGTATCTTCTGATTCGCCGGGTGTTAATGGAATTGCATTGTGTGACATAAATAGCGATGGGAAAATGGATATTCTCGCAGGTGCTGATGATGAGCTGCATATTTTTCTTAACCAGGGAGGATCAAGCCCTGCATGGAACAAAAGCACTGTTTCCGGCGGGTATTCAACTCTGCATGATGTGGAATCAGCTGACATGGATGCAGATGGTGATACAGACATAATTCTAGCCGACTGCGACGGCGATCGTCTGTTCTGGCTGAGAAACGACGGAGGCTCAACACCTGCATGGACAGAACTGCAAATTGATGCAACAATGGACTATCCCTGCAAGATCCACCCTGTTGATATTAATCTTGATGGCAACATGGACGTGGTTTGTGCTGCGTGGTCAGGAAACAAGCTATCTGTTTTCTACGGTTCAGGCGGTCAGAATCCTTCGTGGACCTCCCAGACTGTAGATTCAGCAATCAGTGGTGCCCACGGGGCCAGAGCCTGCGATATAGACTCGGATGGAGACATAGATATTCTTGCTGTTTCACTGAATCAAAGCAAACTTTTTCTTTACAGAAACGGAGGAGGAACCCCAATCCAGTGGACTCGTGAAACGATTGGCCAGATTGATTACGCCGCCATTGTCAGAACAGGCGATATAGACGGTGACGGAGACTATGACGTAATTTCATCTTCGTTCGGTAACGCCGGTGTGGCATGGTGGGAGAACACAGACGGTGGTACTGCGTTCGTAAAACACACTGTTAAAACCGGTGGATCTTCTGTAGCATGGGCAATGCCCGGCGACCTCGACAATGATGGAGACCTTGATGTTCTTGCAGTAAGATATGACGGGAACTCCATGTACTGGTACGAAGTTACAGAGTTCCTTTCCACCGGTCAACTGCTCAGTTCTGTTCTTCAACTTGGCGAACCTGCAGAATGGGCATGTATCGACTGGACCAGCCAAGTACCAGCCGACTGTGGCTTAACTGTTCAGTTCCGATCATCGGATAATTCGGCAGATCTGGGACAGTGGTCGCAGGAGTACAGCTCACCGGCATTTGTTTCCGGTGAAATCCACCAATACTTCCAGTACCGGATTAACATGAACTCTTCAAATACTGAAAGCTCCCCGATAATCGAAAAATTCAACCTGAGCTGGGATCCTCAAGGAATAGTGAATCAGAACGAAAATGAGTTCATAAACTGCCAGAATCCCTGTTTTGGTTCGATCTGTGTAAACCCGGCAGAGAACCAGAATCAGTCTTTCACGATCCAGGTGTATTCAACTGTAGGAAGACTTGTTGATGCAGGCTCGGCTGATACTCAGAACAGCTTTGTATCCAACAGGTTATCTCCCGGTGTTTATCTGATTACAGTTAAATCTGCAGGCAGGGTTATTGAAAGCAGGTCGGTAATCCTTCTCTGATCGAGTATCTGCCCTTCCCTGCCAGGGGAGGGGCAGAGATCAATCCGGTAAGCCATTGGTAAGAGCGGAATCAGAGTAGTGCCTGGCAAGATTGAGGCTGTGGTGAGTGTACTTGTTGTAAATATCGCGTATTCTGCTGAAAATCTCCCTGTACTCCTCTTTGTCGTGTGCCTCCTCAAAAAACGTCATCAGTGCAAAATCTGCTAGCATGAAGAAGTGAATCCAGTAGCTTACATACTGATCATTACACCATATTGCATGGGTCAGCGTATCGGGTTTTTCAAAAAAGGCTATAAGATGCTGAACACCGTCAATGTCCATAATTATCCAGTGGCCAGGCCATGGAGCCCTCTTCCCGGAAGAAAGCTTAAGAAAATCGCAGTTTTCAAATTTCAGATCCTCGTAACCCAGTATAAGAATCGTTCTTCCTTTTTTTCCTGCACTCTCCAGCTGCTGCTGAAGCCTTTCAAGGAAAAAAGAATCTGCTGTAATCAGTACAGATGATTTTACTTCTTCCAGAAGAGATTCAATTTTGTTAAACAGCTGATCTGAGCTGTTGATTTTGTATATGGCAGACTCAATAACAGGAGATTCAAACT
>CAZRXU010000110.1:0-8134 GCA_964604135.1 uncultured bacterium
TTCTTTGGCGGTGCTTCCAGCTGGATGGTACTGTTTGTAAAGACTTTCCTGCTTTACATGTACACGATCGTAGTGAGTTCGGTATTCCCAAGATTCAGAACAGAACAGAGCATTAAATTCCTCTGGCTTGTTCCCACTACTCTGGCTCTCGTGGACCTTGTCCGCGTGATGCTTTAGGAGGCTGTGATGTACTGTAATCAACCACCGGAGAAGCCGGGAGACAAAAAAGAGGTTCTTCAGAAGATCACCAACATGGCCCGGGCAAACAGCCTGTGGGTTACAGCCTACGGTACCGGCTGCGGCTCAATCGAGCTCCGGCCGCTTGGCACTTCAAGGTTCGACATGGAGCGGTTCGGTATAGCCATGCGGCCAACCCCGAGGCAGGCGGATGTGCTGATTATCTCCGGGTATCTGGCAACGAAAACTCTGAAAAGAGTGATCAGAGTTTACGAGCAGATGCAGGATCCCAAGTACATTCTGGCTCTGGGCTCATGCACCATCAACGGCGGAATGTACTTCGATTCCTACAACACATTGAATGTTCTGGACAGGTACCTTCCTGTAGATGTGTACGTAATGGGATGTATGCCAAGACCGGAGGCGATAATTGATGGCTTCAGTCTTCTTATGAAAAAGATAAAGGACGGCAGAGCGTTGGGATGGAAGCACTACAAAGAAAACCTGGATTACTATCGGGAGAACCAGAAGAAGATCATCAAGAACTGGGATCTTCCAGATTACAACTGGTAAGGGGTGAGAATATGATTGACAAAGTAAAAAAAGAACTGGAAGTCCGTTTCCCCTTACTGAAGCTGGTAAGAGAACAACACAACTACCTGCATATTAAGGTAGACAAAGCTGCCGCCGCAGATGCGGTTCTCGCAGCTAAGACCAGTCTTGGTTTTACTACTCTCCAGCTGATAAGTGCAGTGGACAGAATAGAGAGTGAAGCCTTTCAGGTGACCTGGATACTGGAAAACTACGATGAGCAGGAATTGCTGCTTATCAGTGCTTACTTTCCCAGGAAAAACTGCATAGCGCCTTCCATGAGTCAGGTATGGCCTACTGCCAGTGCTTTCGAGCGTGAGCTTTTTGAAATGTTCGGAATCAGTTTTCCCGGTAATCCCAGAGAAGGTGAAGACTTTCTGCTGGAAGGCTGGAAAGACATACCGCCAATGCGGAGGGATTTCGAAACTGAAGAGTATGCCATGAGAACATTTGGAGAGAGACAGCCCAGGGAGCACACAGACCCCAGACAGTACATTGGCGACATTGTCGGCGAGTGGAACACGCCTATGGGACGCAGCAGGAAGGGGAAGAAATAATGGGTGTAAATCCAGCCACAGACCCCCTAAAAACCACCCATCTCTTCTTCGGCCCCCAGCACCCCGGAGTAACCGGTAACATGAGTGTTGAAATGTGGTTCGACGGAGATCAGGTAACCAAAGCCATAACCCATGTGGGATACCTCCACAGAGGGTTTGAAAAGCTCATGGAGAAAAGGCTCTGGATACAGAACTTTCCTCTGGTGTGCAGGATATGTGTACCTGAACCGGACATCAATGAAGAGTGCTATGCACTGGCTCTTGAAGAGCTTACCGGCATTGAAGTTCCGGAAAGGGCAAAATGGATAAGAACACTGATCCTTGAACTGGCCCGATTGGGCGTTAACCTCATGGCTTTCGGAGGGCAGGCCGGTACACTTGGCCTGGGTACAGGGGCCATGTGGGGCATAACTTTCAGAGATTTTGTTCTCGACCTGTTTGAAGAACTCACCGGCGCCAGAGTTTATCACATCTTCATCCAGCCTGGCGGCGTAAGGCGTGACCTTCCCCCGGGGTTTCGAAAGCGTACTCTTGAGGTGATCAAGAAGATAGAAAAAAGGCTTCCTGAATTTGACCGACTGATTCTTAACAACGCTGTTTTTAAGCTTCGAACAAAGAATATCGGCATTGTTAAACCTGAATGGATTGATGAGTACGGTCTTGTGGGGCCTGTTGCCAGAGGCAGCGGTTCCGTGCGGGATCTAAGAAAAGACGCTCCTTACGAGGTATACAACAAGCTGGATTTTAGTGTGGTTACTGAAACCGGCAACGACATCTACGCCAGAGCAATGGTTAGAAGAAGAGAGATTGATCTCAGTATCTCGCTGATCCGGCAGATTGTGGGTGGTATGCCTGCAGGGCCGGTGGCCGCAGAACTGCCCAACCTCACAGAGTGGCGAGTTCCTGAAGGCGAGTTCTATGCCCGGGTAGAGTCATCCAGAGGCGAGTACGGTTACTACGTTGTCAGTGACGGCTCTCTGAAGCCAAGGCGGGTACATGTAAGAGGGCCATCGTATGTACATGCTGTTCCCCTTCTTGAAAGAATGCTGGTAGGGGCCAATATCGCCGATGTTTCCAACATCATGGTAAGTCTTACCACCTGCCCGCCGGAAATAGAGAGGTAGGGTACAATGAAATTTACAGACGTGATCTCTCCATTCCTGGCCTGGTCCAGGGCGGCTAAAAAGGCAGATACCATTCCCTACCCCAGGCAGCAGAACCCCGGGGCAGACAGGTATCGCGGTTTTCACATAAACGATACCGGCAAGTGTATTGGCTGTGGCAGATGTGAAACCATCTGCGAGAACAAAGCCATCGACATGGTGAAGGTTGAAGGAATCGAACCAACCAAAGGAGACTCTGGTCTCAGACCTGTTGTAGACTACGGCAGATGCTGCTGGTGCGGCTTGTGCATAGATGTGTGTTCCACCGGTTCTCTGGCCTTTACCAACCAGTACAGCTGGTCTACGGAAAACGCCGACACATGCCGCTACACTCCAGGTGTTGATAAAAAGGCATGGGACGATGAGGAAAAAGGCTACAGACAGAACAATGATGTTCTGGGCTGGGCCGGTTCACCCCGGGAAGAAATGACAATTGAGGTTCCCGAGCAGCGAATCAATACCTTTGATGAAGTAGTAAAGGGATACACAGTGCAGCAGGCAATGGATGAAGCTGCCAGGTGTATACAGTGCGGTCTGTGCATAAGTGCCTGCCCGGCTCACATGCACATACCCGACTATCTCAAAGCCATTGCTGAAGGCCGGTTCGTTGACGCGGTAAAACTGTTCTACGACAACAACCCCCTTCCCGAGATGTGCGGAAAGGTCTGCACCAGGCAGTGTGAAACAGTCTGTGCCATGGGCTATCAGGGAGAGTCGATTGCCATCAGATGGCTCAAGCGGTTTGCCTGCGAGCAGTTTGAATCTCTTGCCGATGTACTGGCACTTGATGCCCAGCCGGGAGAGCCCAACGGCAAAAAGGTCGCAGTTGTCGGTGCCGGGCCCTCCGGTCTTACTGCTGCCTACTACCTTTCCCGCAAGGGCTACGAAGTGCATGTGTACGACCGGTACGAAAAGGGTGGGGGTGTTGCCTGGTACGCCATTCCCGAGTACCGGCTTCCCGCTGACGGTATCAGCAAGCAGATGGAAGTTTTCGAACAGGCCGGCGTAACAATGAACTACGGAAAAGATGTAAACAGTACAATGCTGAAAGATCTGGAATCTGAATTCGATGCTGTTTACCTTGCCGTGGGTCTGCAGAAACCGTCAAGCGCAAGGATAGAAGGCGAGGATCTTCCAGGTGTCAGACCTGCATTCGATTTCCTTATGAGTTCTCCTGAAAAAACAGAAGACCTCAAAGGCAAAACAGTCATTGTCATTGGTGGTGGAAATGTAGCAATGGACACAGCCAGAACCTGTGTCAGGCTCGGGGCTGAAGTTATCCTGTCCTACAGAAGGCGCGTTGAAGACATGCCTGCAGACGATGAAGAGATTCACGAGGCCATGGAGGAAACCATCGACTTTAGAGTAAAAACCATTCCCATCAGAATCGAAAAGACGAAGAAGGGAATCAGGTATCTCTACCATGAGGCAAAGATGGTTCCAAACCCAAAAGGCGGCAGACCGTCACCCAAGCCGAAGGATGATGTTGAGCATGCAATAGATGCAGACATACTGTTCTCGGCAATCGGTCAGACCTCTGATATTGAGTTTATTCCCGAATCGATGCAGAAGGAAATGGAACTCAAATGGGGCCGCATTATCGTAGATGATAAACAGTACACAGGCTACAAAAAATTCTTCGCAGGAGGCGACATCACACCTGGTGAGGGTGACGCGATAACAGCAATAGCTGACGGTTTGAGAGCTGTACAGGGAATAATCGACCGGCTGGAATAGTCAGCACAAAGAAGCACCACAGCAGGCGGAGGTATAACACTCTGCCTGCCGTGTATATCAGGAACACATACCCGGCACACCATTCTTAAACTTCAGTTTTCGATTCTGAAGAGCCTGATCCGCAAAACTGTACAATCTGCTACTGTGCATATCCTCCGCGAACTGGTAGGCAATTAACAATCCGGGCAAATATCACTTGTTTCGACTCGACTCTTGTTACTGAATATGCCGGGCACTATCTTTCCTGAACTAAGCAATGATATCAAGGATGAAGGAAATATTCGGGGAACAATGGCATTAACCTGTTCCGGGTGCCCTGAAGCAGGCAGGCGTTATTCCTTTGCAGGTTATGATGGGCAGAATGGCTATGGAGAAGAGAAAAATGAAATATGATGACGGTAAAGCTTATGATCAGAGTACCCAGGGCCCGTACTATGATCTGTGGTTTGAAATGATCGAGCATTACCTGAACATCTATTTGCCGGAGAAGGGGCAACTGCTTGATGCAGGTGGAGGAACCGGAGAATTCTCCATCCGTGCCGCCAGTCTCCGAAAGAATCTATCCTGTGTTAATCTTGATATTTCACAATCAATGCTGGACCATGCTGAGCAAAAATTCAAAGAAGCTGAGTTACTGCCCAGGGTCGGCAATATGCTGGGGGATATCCAGAAACTTCCTTATCAAAAAGACTCTTTCGACTATGTGATGTGTTTAGGTGATGCAATCAGTTTCTGTTCGGATGTTGAGTTGGCTTTTTCTGAATTGGTTCGTGTAACAAAGCCAGGCGGAAACATTCACTTATCCGTGAATTCTTTCTGGGGCAATTACCATGCAATGTACAGTCAAAGCTCAAAGCCGCAGGGTATATCTTTCGACGATGTTAGAAAATACATGACAACCCGTGTTCTCCATATCAATGGCCAGTCTACCGGTTGCAGAAGTTTCACATTGGAAGAACTCAATACCTGGGCGAAGCACTACAAATTAATAATTCGGAAAAGATTCGCTGCTCCCGTATTTCCACCTCCAGCGGAATGGTTGAAGGATGAAAGCATATCGGCGGAGATCAGGGATCTGCAGTACAGGCATTGTGAAAATGAGAGCATTATGGAATTTGGGAATCACCTGAATATCATTTATGAAAAAGGCAGATAACCGTATTCAACAGAACTGTGCCAGCCAGATTGAAGCTGATGTTTCCGTAGTCTTGCTGACTTGGGTTGTTGTAGATCTCGGGAGGAAATATGAGATTTTCGGACGTTTTGTTTCTGCTGTGCACTAATCTGTTTTTCTTAATCGGGTGTCAGGGGCCGGAATCAGAACCGGTTGGCACAAACGATAACCCGGAAACTGCTGTTGCAGGGTTTACGATTACAAAAGTAGACTCAATCGGAGTTGAACTTGGCGATTCAAACTGCGTTTTTGGAACTATTATAGATGCAGGCTTTCTGCCTGACGGCAGGATCGTACTGCTTGATGTAATGAAGAAGAGAGTTTCAGTATTCAGCCCGGACGGGGATTTTTTAGCCAGTTTTGGCAGAGAAGGTTCCGGGCCGGGTGAATTCATGGAACCGGCATCAATCGCGGTTCTAACTGACGGGGGAATCTGTGTTTCTGATTTCATGAGCAAGAAACTGGTATTCTTTGATGCGGATTTTTGCTACAAGAGGGAAATTTCCGGGTTTTATATACAGTCTCCCAGCTGCATTGAAAGTGGCAGCGATGGTTCTGTCGTTGGGTTCCAGATGCATTACTTCAATGAAGAAGACAATTTTCTAATAGGCAGCAGAGTGGTAAAATGGACTGACTCAAGCGATCCTGAGCTGGAATACACCTCCCGTTACAATCCGTTCAGACCGGAAGAAGGTGTGACTATTCCAGTTTTACCATTCGCAACTGGTGAAGATGGCAGCGTTTACTGTGCAGAATCATTTGAAGAAGAATACACAGTTACGAAGTTCAATGCTGAAGGTGACACGGTGTTCTGTATTCAGGAACCTTATACACCGATGAACAGAACTGAAGAAGAGATGGCGTGTGCTCACTGGGGCTATATGTTGAATACTCCGGGATTTGACAGTGACGACAGAAGAGCTGTTCGTGCAACCTGGGAGATAGACCCCTTACGCAGTGCTGTAAAATCAATTCATATCGACGGGGAGGAAAGGCTCTGGGTGGCCACAGGCAGAGGTGAGAATCCTTCTCCGCAGTTTGAGATCTATGACAGTTTCAGTAATCACATCTGTTCCTGTACAACAGATCTTCCTCCTGAGATGAGATGGGGGTACTGGAAATTCGTTTTCAGCGGTAACAGATTTCTTGCGTTTGATAACAATCCGGAAGATTACTCAAAAGTATTCATTTATGAAATACAAGAGCAGCGTAACTGAGATCGGTAACAAACAACCAGGCTGCAGCGAGCATGAAGCAGGTAGCATACACCATGTGCTGAATCGGGCAGGTGCTGTCAGAAGGGAAAAATGAAATACAAAATCTTAGCGGAGTTGAGCTTGCTGATCCTGGCACTTTGCGCTGTCTCATGCAGTTCGGTGTCTGAAGAAGAAACACTGCAAAGCACCATTCCAGAGTATCAGCTGTTTGTTGTTGATTCGTTTGGTGTTGAGGTAGGCGATTCGATAAATATGATAGGCTCGATCGTATCTTTGTGTCGCCATCCCAACGGATCTGTTTATGTGCTTGATATTGTTGCCGGTTGCCTCAGAGTGATTCCGGAAAACGGGAATGCCTTCCGTGTTCTAAGAAAAGGCGGAGGCCCGGGTGAGCTTCAGGGAGCGCAGGGTGTGTGTGCCCTGGGGGATGGAAGAATTCTTATCAATGACTACATGAAACGCAACCTGATGACATACGATGAGTACGGAAACTATCTTGGAGATTACTTCGCCAGCAGAGAGGGTGGTCTGCCAATGCAGATGTGGGCTGTGGATTCTTCCTCCATAGTAGGGCTTGATTACGATGATGTGATGATTGAAGGTGAAAGGTGTAGATGCTACTACTGTGCAAGGTATGATTCAAACAGAGATCCCTCTGTAATGTACTATCAGCTGAACTGTGAGGTACTGAGCTATAATGAAGTCACTAACACTTTGAAGGTGCTGGAAGCCTATGCAGATCGTTCCGGTCATGTTTATATTGTGCAGGATTTCACGGAATACAGCATTGATGTTTACAAACCGGATGGTTCCCTTGATTACAGAATTGAAGTACCCGCCGGGCGCTTAGCAAAAAGCGATGAGCAGATTCTGGCTGAAATTGAAGAGTATGAAGAATTTGCTGTACACGATGCTACCTATCCAGGGGGATACCAGCCATCGATGTATCAGCAGCTGATATCCATAAGCGGAGTTGATTCCCATGGTAATCTCTGGGTAGAAAGATTTGATTGTGAGAACGGATATCATCTTGATATATGGGATGCGGCTGGAACCCTGGTGGCTACTGCCATTCTGGCCGGCAATGAAATGAATACTGATATAAGGTTTTTTGTAGACGATACAGGAATAATAGCCGCCGTTACCGACCCCGAGGATTACCCCAGAATTTACTACCTTGAAATCGGGGAAACCATGGAAAACGATCAGATTCAGTAGAAAAGCGGCTACCGGCAACAAATAGCCTTTCATAGCTGATGCTGATTGAGGCGCTGTGCAAGTATATTTACACAGGTTGTCGGTTTGCTGTTTAATAATATAGCTTACGAAGGGAAACACCTATTGTGTTCAATCGGAACACTGTTAACGCTCTTTCTGACTTTGGTTTGAACAACCTTGAAGCAAATGTTTATCTGACTCTTCTGAAGAATCCGGGAGCAACAGGTTACCGGGTTGCCAGGGAACTGGGCAAAGCTGTATCAAATGTTTATCAGGCTCTTGAATCTCTCACTGTTCAGG
>CAZRXU010000111.1:0-2492 GCA_964604135.1 uncultured bacterium
TGCAGCAGCAGTGACAGATCGTTTTAGCATAAAGTGGGATATCGCAGAAGAAACGTGGCTATGATCCGATAAACAGTTTTATGCTCATGCCTGTTAGAACCACGGCCAGAATTACCTTAATCCACTTCGGGTTCATACTGTGGCTGAAATTGCTTCCCAGAAAACCACCAATACTTCCACCTGCTGCCAGAGCAAGACCTGGAAGCAGTTGAACGCATCCCTCTCTTGCAAAAACAAATATTGAAGGAAGGAGATAGATTGATATCACAACAACCTTTATACTGTTGGTTCTGGCCAGGCCCAGCCCTCCAATTATTGTCAGGCTGAAGATTATCAGATACCCGGTTCCAGCCTGAATTACCCCGCCGTAGAACCCGATGAAGAGAAACAGCAGCATCTGAAGCCACTTTTTCCGCACGACCTCCCGACCTGCAGGGGGCTGTCTGTGAAAAAGAACCACCGAAAGCCCCAGCAGAATTGCCGAGGCAAGTATCCACTTGAAAACCGTATCGGAAAGGTGCACCGCAGTGAGAGCACCAATTGCAGCCCCGGGTGCTGCTGCGAGACCGAACAAAAAGCCTGTTTTGAGATCTTTCCTGCCGTGGCGGCGGAAGTTACCTGCGGCAACTATGTTCTGAATCAATACGGCGATACGGTTTGTTCCATTGGCAACCACAGGTGGCATTCCCAGAAATATCATCAGAGGAAGTGTTATCAGAGAGCCTCCTGCGGATGTTACATTTATAAATCCTGCGAGAATACCAGTTAAAAGAAGAGCCACATAGTTTGTCATGGCAGACGCAAAAAAGGGTTTTGTTTGCAGGCGTATTCTGCATCGGAATCAAAGCATCTGTCACAGTTACTCATGGCTGTGCCTGTGCGTGTGAACATGGCTGTGAACAAGATTCTTGTGTCTGTGCGAGTGTTCGTGAACCAGATTTGCCTGCAGAAGAAAATCGGGATCAGAAAGAAACCTGTCCGGCGGCCCATCTGCTATAAGAGTATGATCCCGCCCCAGAATCAGAACCCGTGTGGCGAGTTCTTCCACCATATCGAGGTCCTGTGTGCTGAAAACAACGCAGTGTTCATTTTCTGACCATGTTATAAGAAAATCGATAAGCTTTCCCTGGCTGAAAGGGTCAAGACCTGCCGAGGGTTCGTCAAGCAGCAGAACATCCGGCCTAAGAGAAAGAACAGAGGAGATGGCCACCTTTTTCTTTTCTCCGCTTGAAAGCAGGTACGGTGCCCTGCTGCGCAGGTGTTCTATACCCATCAGCTTCAGAGCCTGCTCTCCTCTGGTAATTACTTCCTGCCGCTCCAGCCCGGCTTGAAGTGGTGCGAAGAGAACTTCCTCCCACACAGTAGGTGAAAAAAGCTGTACATCCGGGTCCTGAAAAACCAGCCCAACCGAACTTCTGAATTCAAGAACACGGTCAGGGTCGTTCATCGATTTTTCCGAAAGAACAGAGTCAAAAGCTTTCAGTGTTCCGCTGTGAGGAAAGATGAGGCCGTCAAGCAGTTTAAGCAGTGTGCTTTTTCCGGCACCGTTTGCCCCAAGAAGGGCAACCGTTTCTCCCGGCTTTACAGAAAAGGTTACATCCGAAAGTGCAGGCACACCTCCGGGATAGTTGTATGAAAGGCCATTTGCTTCAAACACATGATTGGTCTGCCTGTTTGTCATCAGTTCCAGCCTGCCCGTACTGAAAGAGCAAGCATCACCGAGGCAAAAAGCAGCCACAGCAGGTCGCGGTGACGGAGTTTGAATTGGCTTACAGTTAACCTGTCATCGCGATAGCCTCTTGAGAGCATTGCAGAGTAAACCTGTTCGCTGATATGAAGAGACTTCATCATTGTTGCAGCCAGAGTGTGGCCAAGCCACTTTCTGTTCTCTCTTGCTGTAAGAGTACCTGGAGTGCGGCTTTTTCTTGCCAGAAACATGTTGTTCACAGTGTGGAGAAGAACAAAGATGTAACGGTAGGTCATTGAAAGAACCGAAACAAAAAGCGAAGGAACGCGAAACCACCTGAAGGTTGCAAGCAGCTTTGTCCACGGTGTTGTCAGTACAAGAAGAGCCCCGAGTGAAAGCGAATCGGTTACACGGAGAACAAGAAACGCTGCTGTTCGCGCCCCCTGAACTGTTACAACAGTATGCCCGCCTGCTGCAAGCAGAGGGTTGCCCTGTGTAATGAACAGTGCAGGGATTGCGATAACTGCCGTAAAAACGGGAACAAACAGCAGTATTCGCTTAAAAAAGAAGCCTGGCTTAATACCTGAAAGAACAGCAGGGAGCGGAATAAGAAGCAGCATAGCAGCCAGTGCAGCAAGGTGTCCAGTAAAACTAACAGCAGCTGTAAGTAAAGCGAAGGTAGCAAGCTTTACCCGTGGGTCAAGTTTTTGAAGCAGCCCTTCAAGCCTGCTGTAGTGCTCTGTTGTAATAGCTGATTCCAGCCCCTTTGTTACAGCAAAGATGTTCTGAGACAGTACATCTTTAC
>CAZRXU010000111.1:2592-8004 GCA_964604135.1 uncultured bacterium
GCTGATTCCAGCCCCTTTGTTACAGCAAAGATGTTCTGAGACAGTACATCTTTACGCCTCACTTCTGCGGCCTTTAACAAGCAGTGTTTTTCCAAGAGCCCACAGCATGGCAGCCACAGCACCAACTCCTGCAATTGCAGAGAGTATGTAACCCACAACAGCTCCCATTCTGGGGAACCCGTAGTCGGGCAGCGGAGCAGGCCACCAGCCGGCCAGTTTGTTGATTCCGTCGGGAACAAAACCCAGCCCCAGTTCCTTCAACTCGGCAACTCCCCACTCGCCCCACGCCGTTCCCGAGGCAAGCAGCCCAATTGGGGTAAGCAGTGCAACCAGCCCCAGCCCGGCCCACAGCAGCTGCAGTTTGCCGGTTTCCCTGCTATGCATATTGTTTGTTGCAGATACAAACCCGGTTTTAAAAAGGTATGCAAGAACCAGGCTTGTAACTATGGCTTCTGCAGGCCCTGCAATGAACATGTGCCCCACAGCCATTGATGGTATTGCAATACCCGGGCCGTAGGGGCAGTAAAGGGGAGTGCCGTCAGCACTGTGAAACAGCAGAGGCTGAATGCCAAGCTCGATTCCCGTAAGCAGAGCCGCTGTTACAATAGCAACCCAGCTGCCTGCGGCTGCCGCAAACAGCCTGCGGGCAGATGTTGTGGAAGAATTGCCCGACACGGTTTTGTACACATAGTACCCAACCAGAGGAAGAATCACGGCCATATTGAAACAATTTGCACCAAACGCCATCACGCCGCCGTCGCCGAAGAACAGAGCCTGTATTGCAAGAACAACTGAAACACCTATAACAGCAGCCCATGGGCCTGCCACAATGGCAAGAAGGGTGCCCCCCACTGCGTGGCCGGTTGTTCCGCCTGGCATGGGTATGTTGAACATCATAAGAACAAACGAGAAAGACGCAAACAGGGCAATAACGGGTATTGTGCGCCCGGAAAGATGCTTGCGAACTTTTCTTGCAGCAATGAACCAGAATGGAGCTGCTGCTCCGTACATTATTCCTGCAGTTGCAGGGCTGATATAACCGTCGGGAATATGCATAGTTCCGTACTCTTTCGATGGAGTGTATTACTATAAAACAGCCAGAACACAGTCAGGGTACAGAATGGTTTACAGAACACTGCACCCTCAACAGTGCGAATGTATCCAGAACAGGCACATTTGTCAAATCACCGGTCTGCATGCACACAGGAAAACACTTGCGGGGTATTCCGTATTTTTTTTGTGAAACACTTCTGCAGCATAACAGCATAGTACGCATATTTAATACAGTATTGCCCTGGTATTGACATGGGGGGGGTAAATATATTTCTGTATGCTCAATACAGTAGCAGGTGTCTGGTTATTCGTCCGCAATCAAAAGGGAGGTATTGGTATGCAGTTTACGGTGATCAACCTGGTTCAGGGTGCATCTCAGGCGAGTTGCAGTATATACCGGGGAGTATGCAACGAACTGGGAGGGAAATACTGTTATTCTGCCGGAGGAAGCTCATGTTCACCGGATTGGGGCGGACCATTAGAGTGTACAGACGAAGCCATGCTCCGGGTGGAGTGCGGCTTCACAAGCGATAATTAGTAATTCATATAACCAGTAGTAACATGAAGACACAGCTCCGCTGCAAGGCAGTGGAGCTGTGCAGCTACGAGAAAAGATGGAGAGGATGGAAGAACACATTCTGGTATCAGGCAGACATTACTGTATTCCGTACAAAGACAGCAAAATTTACTATTTCCCCGAATCATTATCTGTCATCAAGTGCGATCACGCAACATCAGAAATGATAGAGATTCTAAATATGCCAATGTCTGAATCCGGAATTGTAAGAAGGATGCTGGAAGAGTATTCTGTAAGTAAAAAGGATTGTAAATCAGCAATACAGGCACTGGTTGAGTCGAGTATACTGTACCGTGATGGCAAGCTTGAAAAATCGGTACTTGAAAGAAAAGATCCGTTACCAGAGGTGGAATCGTTACCGGAAGCAGAATCACTTTATCCACCGAAACTTGTCACCATACACATAACGGATAAGTGTAACCTCAAGTGTGTTTACTGTATGAACTACGAGGCGAGAGCAGCGAGCACCGCAGTTGAACTTTCCATAAGCGACTGGTCTGGAATTCTTAAGGATCTGTTTCAAAACGGGGTTAAGGAAGTTTGCTTTTCAGGAGGGGAACCATTCCTGAGGCCGGACATGATCACAATTATTAAGAAAGCACTGCAAATCGGTCTAAAAGTGGCTGTTATTACAAACGGAACCGTTGACATTCCGGATGTCGAGGCACTGCGTGATGTGAATATTACAGTTAGTCTGGATTCTGCGCAAAGCGAAGAAAACAACAGGAACAGAGGACCGGGAGCATTTGAGAAAACAACAAGATTTCTAAACAGACTGAATGAGGCGGGGAAATATTTCAGTATAAACTCTGTATTAACCAAACACAATATTGAGGGTTTTTTCGGAAGTGCGAAAATACTTTCAGACCGCTACAGGTTCTTGAGAGTAATCAGACCCATCCCTCAGGAAACATCCTATGCGGAAGACAGGTCACTGTATTCGTTCGCCCAGTGGGAGCTGTTCCTTGAAAAGATGCTCACGAACACAATTGGCAACAATACTGATAAATACATAGATTACTCGGAAGTTGGCACTATAAGTGTTATAAACGGGTGTGGAGTTGCCAAAAATGAGTGTATGATTGGTCCTGACGGGGCTATATACCCCTGCAGAGCACTCCAGAAGGATGTTTTTAAGGGAACGGTACTGAATGGTAGTAATTTTAGCGAGGTCTGGAAGAACGACCCGGTTCTGAAAAGGCTTAGAAGTGCCGACCGAAGGAGAGCCAATGACTGTGTGGCAGGAGGATGTGATTTCTGGTATTTCTGTGCCGGTGGTTGCTTTGGTAAAACATATGACCTGTGCGGTGATCTAAAATCTTATGCGAGCACTGAGGAATGCAGTAAGTTGAAGGCAAGAACATACAGAAAAATCATTCACAAACTGTATATGCAGGAGAAAGCAAACAGGGAGGGGAACAATGAAAAATAGAGATATTCTTGCAGCAACTGCTCTTCTCCTGCTTGCGTTTGGATGTAGCAAAGAAGATATGACGGAATCCGGCTTTGTTCCGGTTACTCGAACTCAATCACTTCAGGTTGCGTTCATTGATACCGTGTTCACCGATTCTGTTTCCAGGTATACAGACTTTTCAAGGTCGAATATCAGTCCTCTTATCAGTCACGGTGTAGTTTTTCTTCCTGTTAACATTCCCGATGAGGTAGATGCTTTTAGGCCACCTCCATATCCGGGTAAAACCGGAATTATAGCCGTTGACCTTTCCACACTGGATACTCTGTGGAGTTCATTTATCAGATACCCGCCCGATCAACAGTATCCGATTATTGGATCAATGCATGCCTATCGGGATTCACTGATAATTACAAGTTTTGTAGACGGACTCTATTTGTTCGATATGAATAACGGATCAGTTGTTGATACCATCCCATACGATCAGCCCATGCAGAGGGCTTGTGATTTGAACGCTGAATTCATTGACCCTGTTTTTGCACCTCTGGTTTTTGTCTCAAACGGAAACATGCTGGCTTACTTTGCATTCAAGGAAAACTACAACAGGGAAACAAACAGAGTCTACGACATCGTGGTTACAGATTCCGCACTGGAGCAGGTTGCGCTGTTTACCATTGATTTCAACAGAGACAGGATTACCACAGGGGATGTTACCTTTGCTTACGAGGGGCTTCTGCATGGAGTATTTGTTTCAGACAGTTCTCTCTGCTTCTATACTGTGGAGCCTGAGCTTTTCATTGAAATCGCTTTTGACGGCAGGCTGGTTAGAAGCCTGTTTCTTGGCAGTGGTGACTATGAAGGGCCTGTTCTTCCCCTTGCTCCTCCTTATTTCGAAGAGATACACACGCGTTTATTATCAATTAGCCCGGTGGTGAAAAACGGTCATCTCTACACTCTCAGGACGGGAATCAGCCTGGATCGCGACGGCCGCGCGAAACTGATAGATACCGACATTTGCAGTGGCACAACAGTGGTTTACACACTGAGTACTACAACAGGCTGGAGGAAAATGGCGATAGGAGATGGGATCATTATTACAGACTGGTTTGTTGTTCCGGAACCAGATGAGAATGGAGAGTTCCCATCATCTGAAGGGAAGAGAGAATATGCATTCTTCAGGCTTTAAGGCCTTTGTGTGTTTGTATACCATTATTGTTGTTTCCGGTTGTGCCGATTCCCCGGCGGAGCAGGAGAATTATGAGGAACTGGTTGTATGGGAACAATGGCTTGAAGAGGGTATTGACAGCGGGAATTCCCAGTCAGGCCCATACTTTGTTCCGTCTGACACTGTTATTTATGATGATGACATTGAAATCAATCCAACCTATTCATCAATTGGAACCTTTGCCATCTCGGATTCTGTAATCATTGTTGCAGATTATGTTGAGGAGAAGCTTCATGCTTACTCTCTGGGCGGGGAATTTCTGTGGTCTTCAGGTCAACCTGGCGAGGGCCCCGGCTGTTTGTCAGCTATTGGTGGAATAGACGCTGCAGAGGGTATTGTTGCCGTTTGCAACATGAATCTGGGAAGGGTTGATCTTTTCAGCGTTGACACCGGCAGTTATCAGGGAACCGTATCCATTGCCTGGCCGTTTGATGTCAGTGTTTCCGATGACAGTCTCATATGTGCTGTAAGTGCTGTGGAAGGCAGTATTGTTACCGTGTTCGATTACCAGGGGAACGTAATTAATAGATTTGGTGAGTGGAATCCGACTGAAACCGATGGTATGGTTGGCTGGCCGGAATACGGGAATGTCAATCTGAAGTGTGATGTCTTCGGTGATATGCTTCTGCTGTCTTCTGTTTTCTATAATTACTTCCAAGTCTATAACTACAGAACAGGAGTCTTAGTATCATCGTTCACCAGAACTCCGTCACTTCCCGGGAACAGTTCTACAAGCCGTGAGTGGGAATTGCGAATTAACGATTGTGTATTTGATGAGGCTGGCGATATCGCTGTTCTGCTTTGCCCAACAAAACAGAACTGGCTGAACAACAGATACGCTGAACTGCCTGCTGCCGACATACCCTGCAAGGGGTTTGATGTCTATGATATTTCCGGTGTCAGGAAAGAAGGCTTTGCTGTTGAAACCGACTGGTTTTCCTCAACAGTTCAGTTTTCAGGGAATGACCTGTATCTGGCAAATGCAGAGATGCTTGTGAAATACTCTCCCGTGGAACTGAATCGGTAAGTGTATAACGGAGTATCAGTTATGTCTGGTACGCGTATGCACAAAGCAGTGCCGTGGCATGCAAAACACGGCACTGCAGTAGTGTTTGTTCTTTGATTCACCGGTTATTAAGCACCTGC
>CAZRXU010000112.1:0-7900 GCA_964604135.1 uncultured bacterium
CAGTTGCTTCGGTAAGCATGGTTCCCGAGGCATTGGGAAGCCCGTTTGCCCAGAGCTGTACTGTTACAGTATCTGAATAGCCTACAGTTGATTCCAAGTAGATTCCGGCACCAGAAATATTCGTGTGCGCTTGTTCGAAAGACTGAGCAAGACAAGTCTGAGAGAACCCCGTCATGTAGGTTGGGGCGTTCGGCTGATTCTGATCGATCTGATTCGCGTGTCGAGTTGAAGCACAAGCCGGTGAATCAACTTTATGAACAACAGGCAGGCTGAGGAAGGCTTGCTCTTCTGAAGTGGCGGACAGGGCTCCGGCATCAGCGCTGAATGCGAAAACACTAGTTAACAGCACAATAAAACAACCAAATAACTTCATCGTAAACTCCCTATAGATCGAGAAACACAGGTTCAGGTTTGCAAGGTAACTTACTGTTCTCCGCCATGTGCCTGAGGGCACTTGAAATCATACAGCAAGCGCACCTACTGTATTAGAGCACAGAAGCACTATACATATATATATACGTAACGGTCAATGCCTTGTAATAGCCAACAAGCACTCTAGCTAACATATATGCATGTAAACAGAATTGGGCCCAAACCCCTTGCATTTGGAGTATCAATGTATCAGCACAATTCATGACAGCTGGAAAGCATCATTTGCTGTTCTAGTGAGCATCCTTAGCGAAAACACGGAAAAAGCAACGGGGTTGTGTACATCGAGGCCTAAGCATGTAGGCAAACTGCTTAGCGCCGTCACGATTGTCATGATACACATAGTAGAAAAGCGACATGCGTCTATCGACACTTGGAAGTAGCTCCGTGTGGTGTCTAATGCCCATGCTGTATTTTCGGTCAAGCTCCTAGTACTGCTTTGTCATGGGATTATGTCGGTATAATGCGTTGCTATTTCGGTTCCAAACCAACATTTGGGATGCCCTCAGTTACTGGCTCTGCTGCTTTCCAGCAAGGCACTGGTTTATGCGCATAGCACCGCTATGTAATTGAACCAGTAACGCCGCTGGAGCTTGAAAGAACGAGCAGAATGCGGCAGTTATTCCCTGACAGGGTACTATCCTTATGGACAGCGAGCCCCACATTGCGTATTAACATCACGGATCACCCTTTCGGTTAGAAGTTTCCAATAAGGGTAAGTTACCCTATCGGATGTGGTGGTCCAACCATTAATATCTAGTTGAAGGAAGCCTTTACATTTGCCCAGGTGTTGCGCTCAAGGCTTACTGCATCGTCATAGTACGTATGGAATGTGTAATCATAGTTTGGAAACTGATAGTATCCCGGATTAGCGAAGACATAGCCGTGGGGGTATGGGTTGTAGTTGCTGCCTTTTATTCCCAGTGTGGTGTTGCCTGTGAATACAAGGTAGTAGGTTGTTCCGGGAACAACTGCAACCGGGGTCCAGAATACATCCACCCATTGCCCGGCGGTACCAATGGCAGTTGCTTCTGTAAGCATGGTTCCCGAGGCATTTGGAAGCCCGTTTGCCCAGAGTTGTATTGTAACAGTATCTGAGCTGCCGAAACTATTCATCAAACTGATTCCGGCACCGGAAATGTTGGTGTGTGTCTGCTGGAAAGACTGGGCGAGACAGGTTTGATCGAAGGCGGCCATATTGTTTGGGTCTGATGGTTGATTCTGATCAATCTGGTTCGTAAGCGGAGTTGGCACACAAGCCGTTGACTCTACTTCCTGAAAGACAGGCAGGCAAAGGAAGGCTTGCCCTTCTGAAGCAGTCAGCAAGGGTTCGGCTTGAACGCTAAGTGTAAAAAAGCCAGTTAATACTACAATGAACAAACTAAACAGTTTCATAACAAACTCCTTTAAAAAGAAACATCTATCCAGCTACCCAGACAACCTGCCGTTTTCAGGCAGTGCCGGACGAATACCATAAACCACATGCAGCAAACGCTTTATGCCGTGCAAAAGCAAAACATGTGGACTCAATATATATGCGTGTACAATACAGTCAATAGCATGTCTGCGTGCAGGGAGTGTATTGACTGATTCAGCTATAGGCAATTTATCATGCGATAATACGCGTAACAATATAGATACAGTAGATGAAGGGTGCTATACTGATATATCAACGCAGTTATATAAAAAAACAAAAGTAAGTAGCAAGTAAAAGTAATATATGCCAGCTATAACTGCAAGTATTGGGCTTGACAAGACTGCCTGTGACTGCGATATTTTTACAGGAGATCTTCTTCTCTTTAATCAAAAGGAGTTTGCCAAGATGGGAATGCTCAGTTACATCATAACTCTTCTTCTGTTCGCCTCGATGGAAGTAGCCAGCAAGCCTCTGATGGGTTCTGTTGATCCGCTGGTTCTTACATTCTGGAGATTTGTTTGCGGCGTTGCTGTTCTTGGTGCAGTTATGGCTGTACGCCGAAGAAAGGTACAGTTTTCACTGAAGACCATGTCAATTCTTGCTGTTATGGGTGTACTGAATACCTTTATGAGTATGTCTTTCCTTCAGCTCGCAGTGAAAAACACTGAAGCTTCAAGAGCAGCCACTATTTTTGGCTCAAATCCTGTATTTGTGGTTTTGATAGCAGCGATAATCGGTTGGGAACGCTTCTCAAAGCGGAAAGGATTTGGCCTTCTACTTGGAATTGCTGGTCTTGTTCTAGTTACCGGAATGTACACCCTGAAGGTAGACACCGGAACTGTGTATGCACTGCTGGCATCACTTACATTCAGCTTGTACATTCTACTGGGCAGAATGGCTTCTCTTAAAGCAGACCCAATTGCAGTCAATGTCATATCATTTGTCTTTGGTCTTTTAGCTCTTGGAATATGGCTTTTTGCAAAAGGTGTTCCTATAAGTCCTGCGCCGCTGAAAGCAGGGATTCCTTCTTTCCTCTTTCTTGGAATTGGTGTCAGCGGGCTTGGTTATGTAACTTTTATTACAGCTATCAGAAAAATGGGAGCGGGAAATGCCTCAACAATATTTCTGTTGAAACCAGCTGTAGCTACAGTTCTTGCCATATTGTTCCTGGGAGAAACGGTAACACTGCACTTTGCCACAGGGCTGCTGCTGGCCGGAGCAGGCAGCTATCTTGTGGCTCGCAAAAAGTAGATACTGTTTCTGAAACAGTATACAATCCAGGCTTTGGTGTATGTAAAAATCGGGCAGGCGGGGAGTTGCTTCCCGCCTGCCTGCAACCTGCTGTCTGGTTTCAAACACTACAGGCTCCAGTCTCAGAAAGAAGCAATTACAGATCTGATTTGAGCCAGATCAGCAATGATGTGTACTCCGGCCTTTTCCAGTGCGTTAACCTTCGATATGTAGCCCCCACTGCCTCCTGATGAAATAGCACCTGCATGCCCCATTCTCTTGCCTTCTGGAGCTGATTTTCCTGCAATGAAGGCAAAAAGCGGCTTTGAGAATCTGCCGGAGCCAATGTGGTCGGCAACTTGTTCTTCCAGATCTCCTCCTATTTCTCCTATAATCATGACAGATTCGGTTTGAGGGTCCGTCTCGAATCTGTCCAGCCAGAAGCAGAAATCTGAACCGATAATTGGATCACCTCCAATGCCAAGTGCGGTTGAAACACCTTTGCCACTGTGAACGATTTGATGAGATGCCTCGTACAGCAGAGTTCCGCTTCGGGACAAAACACCCATAATTCCCGGCTTGAATACAGCGCCGGGCATAATGCCTGCTTTGGCCTGCCCCGGGGTGATTATTCCAGGACAATTCGGGCCGATAAGGGTTGTTTTGTGTGTGGTAAGAACCCTTTTAATTTTCATCATATCGTGTACCGGAATACCTTCAGTTATACATACGATGGTTTCAATTCCTGCAAAAATCGACTCAAGAATGGCATCTGCAGCATAAAGAGGTGGAACAAAAATTAAGCTGAAGTCGGCGCCAGTTTCGGTTCGTGCCTTTGATACAGAATTCCACACCGGAACACCGTTGCAGACAGAGCCTTCTTTGCCGGGAGTAACTCCGGCGACAATATCGGTACCGTATTCAAGGCAGAGTTGGGTGTGAAGGCTGCCTTCCCTGCCGGTAATGCCCTGAACCAGTACCCGTGTATTTTTGCTGATTCCAACTGACATGGCTAACTCTCCTTCGGTCTGTTCCAGTTATTAAGTTCAATACGAGCCTGTTCCATATTCTCCACTACCGTAAAAGCAAAATCGATACTGTTGAGAATATCTCTGGCTTCACGAACATTGGTACCACTGAGGCGAATCAGCACCGGAATTGATGCAGAGTTGTGCTGCAAAGCACCGACAATGCCTCTTGCTACGCGATCACACTGAATTATCCCGCCGAAGATATTAATAAATATGCCTGTAATCTGTCTGTCCTTCAGCAGTATTTCAAATCCCTTCATTATAGTTTCACTTGTTGAAGACCCTCCAATGTCAAGGAAGTTGGCAGGCTCTGAGCCAGTATTCTGAATAAAATCCATGGTGGCCATGGCTAGACCTGCACCGTTCACCATGCAGCCAATACTACCGTCAAGCTTAACAAAACTCATGCCGGACAGACGCGCTTCTGCTTCATTGTCATCCCATTCGGTAATGTCTCTTATACGAAGCAGATCTCTCTGCCTGAAAAGAGAGTTATCATCAATTACCATCTTGATATCCAGCGGAACCAGATCATTCTTTTCAGTAAGCACAAGTGGATTTATCTCCAGCAGAGTACACTCTTTTTCTGTGAATACTTTGTACAGAGTGCGGAACAGGGAAATCAGTTGATCTTCCAGATGGTTGAGCCCCAGAAAGGAACCAAGTTGCCTGATGTGGCACTGCATTATTCCAGTGTACGGATTGATGGGAAGTCGCATCAGCTTTTCAGGGCTGTTGTGTATTACTTCCTCTATTTCCATCCCGCCTGAGCGGCTTGCCATAACAACAGGAACAGACAGATTTCTGTCCATACTGATAGAAAAGTAGAATTCATCCTGCCAGTTTACAAGGCTTTCAACCAGAATCCTGCGAACGGGGAATTTTCCACCCTGCTCAGTTGAAAGAGTTTTGCCAAACAGTTCCTTTGCACTCTGTCTGACTTCTTCATGTGTGTGACATATTTGTATGCCGCCTGCCTTACCCCTGCCTCCGGTCAAAACCTGAGCCTTCAGTACACAGGGAACCCCTGTGATCATAGACAGTTTCCAGACCTCGTTCGGGCAATGCCCAACAAGAGACTCCGGAACAGCAACTCCGTAGTTTCGCAGTAACTCTTTTCCCTGAAATTCGTGCAGTTTCATCTTGTACTTCCCTACAGGTAAAGAAGCAGCGACTGTTCGGTATGGGGGTACGCGCAACAACAGAAGATGTGTTGCGGTTCTGCGTGCCAGCCCGATCGCGAGACTGTCGTGCTCATTTTGTACAGGGTCGTCTCCTGGCTTCTGACTCCTTATTGCTCAGCCTTCCCGCAATTGCAGTGGCTGAGACAGGAAATGTGTCAGTTACAGTGGCGCGTCCGCTACGGATTTTCACCGTATTCCGTTTCCCTGCTCATTCTATGGAACAAACCGGCGGGCAATATATAGCCTGTTTCACACAATGTCCCGCCACTGTAAACAGGAAACACTGTATACGCATGCAATACAAAGAGATGTATCTTCCCAAGAGCAGGGAGAATGAACAGAAAACAAATACACTATGTTCTGGTTTGGTTACAGAGCGTAACACAAGACACACACCGACTGTCCTGTGTTTGTAATCCGAAAAGAAAGGACAGTGAAATGGGAGCAATTCTGATACCGATAGTCGCAATAACAACATCAATTGGACTGCCTGCGGCAGTTATTGTCTTTGCCCTCTTTGTGTATCACAAAAGGAAGCTGGCAAAGTACCATGTTATTGAAAAGGCAATAGAGAGCAACGCTTCTCCAGAAGTTCTTGATCAGTTGATTGCAACAATCGACCAGGAAAGCAGTAAAAAACCTGTAATGCCAAAGCAGCGAAACCTGGTACACGGTACAATTCTTCTTGCTCTTGGCTTAAGTTTTTTTGCTATGCGCATTGTAGTGTCATCTCCTGAAGACATGGATGGCGTTACAGTTACAGGTATAGTTCTCACTTTGCTTGCTGTGGCGAAGTTTGTGATTGCTTTTTTCATTGTGAAGAAGGATTCATAGAAGTATGAATGAAGTGGCCGTTAAACTGGTGAAGTCCGCTGCCTGCGGAAACAGAGATTCTTACGGTATTCTTGTAAAGAACTACACCGGCTTCGTGTATACAATGGCCCTTCGAATGACAGGCGATCATCACCTGGCAGAGGATCTGTGCCAGGATGTCTTCCTGAAAGGATGGCTGAAACTGAGCAGGCTGCGGGAGCCAGCAGCTTTTCCCGGATGGATTGCCGCCATTGCCCGCAGAACATGTCTCAACGCTGTTGAGAAAAGAAACAGGAAGATGGAAGTAGGCGAGGAGGAGGCGGTTCTTGTTAACCTGAACCCTACCCTTCCGACAGCTTACGACAGTTCCCGTATTATTCTTGAAGAGGCCGTGTCTCAACTGTCTCTCAGAGACAGGCAGCTTGTAACTCTTTGCTATTTCAAGGAGCTGACCTCTGCTGAAGTGGCAGAGATCATGGAGATTCCCCCGGGAACGGTAAGAGTGTATCTTTTAAGGGCGAGAGCCAGATTGAAGGATCTACTGGAGGAGAGAAAGGATGAACTCATTGGTTAATAACACACTGAACAACAAAATAGAAGAGATGCTTGCAGCCAGTGTAAGCAGTGGCTCCGAGCCGGATGGGTTCAGCGTGAGGCTGATGCCCAGTCGTCCTGTGTTCCCATGGCTTGCCGCTGTTTCTGTGGTGGCTGTGTTCTCGGTACTGGGCTACCTTATGGCCCGGTGGTTTGGCGGACAGAATCTGGGGAGCGTTGATTACACTGCGGTATTCTCCGTTGAAACATTTAAAGGACTGGTGGGAGGTATTCACTGCGGTCAGCCGGTATTCTGTCTTGCTATAGTGCTTGGCCTTGCCGGGGCAATTGTTGCTTTTCTACCTGAGAAACAACAGATAGTGAAGTATTTTTCGTAGTTCTTCCGAGCCACATTGAATACACCGAGACATTCAAATCGTACATGATGAAGCATAAACACTGTGTGTGTGACCGCTGAGAATTGACACTGTCAGTGTTTCAGTGTTTTACAAAAACAGGCTTCTGACACATTGCATATATCTACCGTCGCCATACGACTCCCAGTGGAAATCTTCCGGGTACCGTATTCTCATACAAATTGCCATTGGCTGCTGATCGGGTGTAATATCGTATGTGAGCCAGTAGGGGGAATGATCTGCAGCCCAGTTTACATTAGTCAGCGATATACTGTAGAATGTATCGTTCTCATCTATTTCAATACTTTCCACAGTGATACCATCTTTATCGACCAGAAGTATATGTCCGACTGTTCCAGGGGCGACTTCGTTATTCCAGCCAGCTCTTCCCTGTATAGCTGCCCAATAAGTATCTGTACCATCAGAAACGGAAGCAGTAACAGGAGCAAATATCTGGGTTGCAGCAAAAAGAAGCAGTATCAGCATTTATCTCTCCTTCATTCTCGTGTTGTCGGGAATAAACAAAATGTTTAACCCGGAAGTAGGATCTGTTTAGAACACCACTGACTAAAAATAACTGTACCAATACCCAGCGATCAAACACTAAATAACTGGTTAATCACTGTAAGTCAAGCCTAATGTGATGTAGAGACGGTTACAAGCACTCAACTGCTGATCAATATTGCTATCATACAGTACTGTAACAAGATACAGTGATTATATTTATTTAGACTTCGGAGCGCGGTAGAATAGCATACTGAACCAGGCAGGAAACTACAAAATATATACTGATATGACCAGCTGTGTCAGCAAATGTGTCACTAGTGTCCCATCATAAGTCGAAGA
>CAZRXU010000113.1:0-7893 GCA_964604135.1 uncultured bacterium
CTGTTCCTGCTGGCAGGCGTGATCGGGCTTGTTGGTTTAAAAATACTTCTGAGACAACCGGAGAAACCGGTAACTGTTACAGATACACCTGTAGTGAAGCTGTTCACCGAACCGTTCAAAGACAGGAATTTCAAAAAACTTTGTATTTTTGGAGGCTGGTGGATGCTCGCTGTGGGAATCGGTGCTCCTTTCTGGCAGCCGTTCATGATAGAGTTTCTGAACATGGGTGTTACACAGATTCTTCTGTACGGCATGACCAGCACACTGGGATCTATTCTTACTCTTAAATACTGGGGCAGGTTCATAGACAGATACGGAAACATTGCAGCAATGAAGTTGGCCATTGGCATAGGCACCATTGTACCGTTTGCGTGGCTGTTCGTAACCGCTAATTCCCTCTGGATGATCTACGCCGAATCACTTCTGGCAGGAAGCATGTGGGGATGTGTGGGAATTGTAACAGCCAACCTGGTGCTGGCAATAGCTCCTGAAGACAAGGCTCAGGTGTACTCCGGCCTTTTCGGGGCATTCAGTGGTGCAGGGCTGATAATTACAATGCTCATATCAGGTATTTTCATGCCTCCCGCTCTTAAGATAGTGGGAATATCCCTCTACCCCATGCAGATTTTGTTCCTGATAACAGCATTCGCGAGGTTTAGTGCCCTGATCCCACTTTCACAGGTAAAAGAACCCAACGCGGTACCGCTGAATGTGGTTATGGGAAAACTTCGTTTGTGGAATAAGGTCAAACTGCTTAATCTGCGCGTTACGCTTAACACAGAGAAAAAGAACAGGTAGCCAGCCACCTGTCACTTGTTTGTATTCGTTTTTAGAATATGTTTAAGAATCTTGCTATGCATTACAATTTAAGGGAGCACATATGCAGAAGTATCTGGTAGAAATCTTGGAGTGTCCTAAATGCCACGGCAAACTAGACTGGACTATCACTGAGCAGACTACAGACAGAATTGAAGCAGGTGAAGCTTGCTGTCAAGACTGCTCCTGTACGTATCCCGTTCGAGATGGAATTGGAGTATTTCTGACCACGGATTTAAAGCGAAATGATCTTTGGGAGCAGGTAGACAACGGGTTGGGGCAGTTCTTTAAGCAGAACCCGGAACTTGAAAAAAGACTTATGGACGTTCCCATTAATACCCTCGGATCTGTTGATCAACATTACAGAGGTGGCGTACACTTAAGTCGTGGTGAAACTGAAAAAGCAAGAGTTGCTTTCGATATTGCTAATAAGGGACTTTTCTCAGAAGAAACAATCCAATGCATTAACAACCGAATGGACTATTTAATCAATGAAGTTTCCCAATCCGACAGCCCTATTGTTGATCTCGCTTCAGGAGCGTGTGGACTAGTCATTAAGATGTTAAAGAATCTGCCTAATTTGATTGTTGTGACAGATTTCAGCCCCGGTGTGTTAGTGAAGAATCGGAAAAGACTGATGAAGCAGGGGCTTTACGATCGAGTTAGCTTGCTGGCCTTCGATGCTCGTCAGACACCTTTTGCAACTGATTCCATTTCATTGCTCACCACACACGCTGGTCTTAACAACATCCAGAATCCTGGAAACCTGCTCGAAGAGCTGTATAGAATAGTGAATGGCAAGTTCATTGCAATTTCCAGCTTCTACCCTGAGGATGATCAGGTAAATGGTGCAGTAATTGAAGAAGCTGGAGTCGCAGATTTGTGTTACAAGAATAAACTATTAGAACACTTTGGTAATGCTGGATGGGTAGTCGAGGTAAAGAACTCTTGTAGCATAAAGACAATTCCTGCACCTCCCGGTGTTGTATTAAAGGGTGCACGAGTGGATGGTTTGCCTGTGCAGGAAATACATTTAGAATGGTGTGTTCTATTGGGAACCAATGCATAGAACTGAATCAAGCAGAAACAGCGCCAGAGGAAGATACCGGGCAATCTGTTCCGAAATACCAAACGGTCAGGGCGAATCAATACAGGAAACAAAGAGCAGTTTGCAGGCAGCCATTGAACTGATACTGGAAGATCGTAGAGAAGATATTTCCCGTGGATTACCGGCAGACATAATTCAAGAAAAGGCTATACTTGCATGAAACGTTGGATGCTGCCTGAAGAAAGAAGCCCGCTCTCATTCTATCCGTATCAATCCAGAGAGTGGGTAATTGAGGCTGTTCCCAGGCACATGAAGATCAAAGAACCACAGGCAAAAAGAATCCTGAAAGACCCGAATGCCGAGTAAGAAAGGCAACAGACAGGAACTGGTCGATAACAAGTGGAGGTGGAAAATTGAAAAAGAGTCATTCATCTGTGAAGCACAGAAGTTCTTCCGGTAAATCAAGCCATACGTCAAAGAAAAGTTCTTTCAGATCATCCAGCCCTAAAAAGAGATCTTCCAGCAGCAGCGGCAAGTCTTTCTTCTCCAGAAAGAAAGAAAGCTCTTCTTCGATAAAAAAGCCACATAAAAGCGGCGGCAGCAAAGAGCACTTCGTCAAGCCACCCCATGATCCCGGTTTGAAAGACCGCAGACAGGAGATGGAAAACACTGAAGGTTATGTTGACGACAGCAGTTCAGAGGAGTACTACGAGTCTCCTGCTGCTGCAAGCTCTGGAGGAGGCGGATGCCTTGGCTCCATCTCGGGAATAATCAAATTCGTTGTTTTCGCAGTGGTTGTTTTGTTTATTGTCGTTGTTTTGAAATGCGGTTGCTGACACCACTCATCTGTTATGGGACAGGGGAAACATAATCTCAATCACGTCAATAACTGATTCTTCCATACTGAGGTTGGCTTATTCACAAAAGCACAACTCAATTGGATATGCTTTACTGCGAATCGGCTTGGGGTTCCTAAGAAATCCTGACCGGAAACTGAACTGCATAAATCATCTAATCATGCTTAATTTGCATAAGGGTAATTTCAACACTGCAATGAAGCTGGAAGCTTCAATTCAAGCCAGGCCAGAATTGAAATCAAGGCAATTGTATATTCTTGGTGATTTTCAGCCTTCCATAATCAGCTATTCAAGCGACTATCTTAAAATTTTAGCCGATTCTCGTGTCTCTGAATTATCGTCATATTTGGTTTCTGGACTCGAGAGAGCAGAGGAATGGATAGCCTTGATATTTCCTGGCTTTGAGCCAGGCTTGACCTATTTCTTTATGAATGGTACAGGGCCTTCTCCTTTCAATGCTCAACTTGGTGATGTATACCTGAAAGTTGGGCATTACAATCCTGTTCCCAATGACAGGGAGGTTGTTCAACACGCAATCATTCACGAGATGACACACATGTACCTGAGAAATCATATTGGGTTCACAATACGGCAGAGTGAATTCGGTATTAGAAAGTTTTTTGACGAGGGCTTCGCTCAGTACTGCGGTTTTAGATCAGTTGGGGCCTATTCACGGAAACTCGCCCATGCAGATGCATGTGCAACCGTCGTTATCAAGAAGGATATCAATGGTCTGATTCATCGAATTGCGAATTGGAATGATACACTTTTCAATGAAAAACACTATCCTCTCTACCAGGCATCCATGTCTTTCATCGACTACATTGAGAAGCAGATTGGTTACAGTGCCCTGATCATGCTTTTCAAAGATGCTGGTCATAATACTGATTTCTCCCGGCTTATTCAACAAAAGACAGGAGCAGGCTTCAAGGCTCATCTTTCGAAGTGGGCTGACCAACTGCCAGAACCAACCGAGATTGCTAATCAGGAATTCTTCGAAATATCTTCAGTTGAAAGGCTCTCTTCTGATAAGGTTAAGCTGAGCTATAAATCTGAATTCCCCTTGTATCCCGTGAAAGATATTCTGGTATTTGATTCCTCAGGAACACAGCTCAGAATCCAAATCAAGCGAGACAAGAGATACGAGCAATGCGGAGAGTTTATAGTTTCTTGTAAAACAGGAGACACATTGTATCTGACTATTGTACATGATGACAAAGTTCAGGAAGCATGTTTAGGATAATGCGGCTGGAGTACTGATATCTACATCAGTCTGAAACCACCGAACGAATCCGCCACAAACACCTGGAAGCAAAAACTCCCCTGTATTTGTGCAGGCTATTCAAAGCAAAGCGCCGCAGCATGGAGTACTTTCCGGCACTCCATGCTGCTTTATTCAGACAACTTACTTGATTACCGAGCTTTTAAGGCCAAAGTCCATGTACATTATACCGCCGGAATCAACTGATTTCGAGATGATTTCGACAACACCGTTTCCCCTTGAAAAATACATCTCGTAAACTTCCCTGGGTTCGTCGGCATTCATCTCACTTATGCAAACGCAGTCGGAATACGACCCGGCGGGAACTGTAACATTCGATGTAACTGAAGTAACTTTCGTGGTATGTGCAGGCTCATCAGGATCATTTACCCAGGAATCACCAAGAACAACCGGAATTTTCATAGCAATCCCATATTTCGCGGTTAATGTATCATCGTAAATCCTGTATTCCGAGTCGGCCTTGAAGATATACACTGTTGATACCCTGACAAAACTGGTATCTCGCGTTGGTATGACAACACAGGTACTGTCCTTCAACGCGTACAGATCCAAACCGCTGCTATGAGTGGTTTGCCCTGTAACAGTCATTACTTTCGCTCCTGTGATGGGTAAAGAGTCTCTGTCCGCTGTTTTCATATAGCCGGTCATGGAATAGTTCCACTGATTTCCAACTGCCAGAGGCAGGTAATCAGCCGGTGTACTTGGACCGGTAGAATCTTTTCCACAAGAAAAAAACATAGTCAACAACAGAACTACAATAACTGTTTTTATTGCGCCCATGATTCACCCTCCTATTCAGATAATCAACTGAGCCACTGTAGGTAGTATATATAATGTAAAGAGAATAAACAACTAACAAAACAATTCAGGAAAGAAGACGAGAAGAGTAGTATCTATTACACTGCACAGTGAATCTGTTTACACTGCGCTTGCTTGCTCTCGAGTGTTTTAGAGAAGTATTCATCTGAGAGCTGCAAGAACGAATTCGGTTTATTGACGGATTTGAAGCAGGGCCGATATGTGCGCTTTACAATTCCCTGTTTCAGTTGCCATAGAGTTGTTCATAAATGATTATCTTTTTGCAGCCAGCTTCTGTCCGGAAGCCACAGTAACTCTTAGCACCTTCTGTGTAATCTCTGAGCAGTTCCAGTTCAGACACTACGGCAGCCTCTTCTCAATCAATCTTGGCAGCTATTCACACTGAGTGGTCTGCGGAAACCGGCAGTGTTTCGGTCATATCCCCCCATACCTGGCGGAACTACTTCCAATCAGTTCATTTCCCGGCAATAATTCTCGCAGGCTATCTGCCATGTGATATTACCGCGATTTCTGCTCTGCTTTGATGATTGTAATTCATACTACCTGACGGATCAGGTGATAACAGAGCAATTGTGCAAGCGGTACTGCTTAACTGCAGAGTCATACCATGCTGCGGCAATAATAGTGTGCCGTATTTGTGTACAAGGTTGAAGAGATGAAAACAGGAGTTTTCCTGTAAATTTGATAGCAATGAGCTTGATGCTGCTAAACAGTGGTGGAGGCGGCGGGATTCGAACCCGCGTCCGGTCACGGGGACTCGGCAGGCACTACATGCATAGTCCGCTTTGTTCTTCTCGCCCTCCGGTTGGCTGCGAACCTCCGCCATCGGGCCAGTTCCCATTGATCTCGCCGATTCCCCCGGGAAACACGGGTTGGCGGCCAGTCTTCTGATCGACGCCCCTTCCAGGTCCGAAGACACAACCTGGAGGAACGACTGCCCATCTTGCGGGCAGCTGTCGCTATTTATGCGGCAATTATTTCTATTTCCACCTTTTTAACGAGGCCGGTGGAACCTCGGCATGCTCCTGCGGAATCACTTCCGTACCCGTCGAGACCAGTCGCCCCCACAAAGTTTGCCAGCGAAATATATACAATTTGCGCTGAATATGGTTCCAGCTTGATTTTTTGCAGCGATTGTGCTATATGTTGCTCTTATATTTGAAACAACAAGGGAGAAGATAATGTCCTGGAAGTGCGATATATGTGGCAAGGGTCCATCAGTGGGCAACCGGGTAAGTCACTCTGTTAAAAGAACCAAGCATGTGTTCAAGCCGAATCTCCAGACTGTTCACGCAATTGTAGACGGTAAGAGAAAGAAGATCAAGGCCTGCACAACCTGCATAAAGAGTGGCAGGGTTATCAAAGGCTAGAAACTGTGATATGCAGAAGAGGGGAAGCATTTGCTTCCCCTTTTCTTTTATTATGAATCTATTTACTCTGTTTCGGCGTTTCGCTCTTCTTCTGCAGCAAGGGCCATCTGATACTCACGCGCAAGCCTGGTATAGCCGAAACCCATGTTGAGAAACTCCCAGGGAAGCTTTGTGTTCTGATCTTTTTCCACGAAAACACTGTTCATATCCAGGCCGGCACGGTCAAACGCTGTGTTCCAGCCAACGCCCTCCAGCTTTATCTCAAGCGCTCTTCCCACAGACTGATTACCCCTGATCAGAAGAGCCTGTATAAGAGTAGCACGGGGATCAAAGCCGGTTATCTGCTGAACCTTTGTTTTCCTAAAACTCTCTTTCAACTGGGCAAGATGCTCTCGTACCTCACGAAGATTTGCCATGGCAGCCCACTGAAATGCAGTCCACGGTCTTGGAATAAACTGATCAATCCTTACAGACACCGGAAGCTTTGTTAGGTTTGCAATTGTTTCCACAAATTCGACAATTGCAACCCTGTCGGCATCATTCTCGAAAGGAACACCAAGCTGAATACATATCTGTATTTTTTTTACTGAAGGAGCTACATCCGTAACCCTCTGGTAATAGTAGTCGTTGGTTCTGAACTTGCCTATAACCTTACGGAGACTTTCGCTGCCCGTTTCCGGCACAAGAACAAGGGTATCCGCATCGAGAATATTCTGCAGTTCCTCGGCAAGCTCGGGAGACTCTTTCATGTGTGAACTGATACGGGGTTTAAGATTGTTTTTTTCCGCTATTGCCATCAGCTGATCAAGCTCGTCGTGGCTGTCTGGTGTGCAGGCTGCGTAAACAAGAGAAGTGTTCCCGGGTATTTTCCCTATCTTTACTTCCAGGTCTTCAGCACGCTGCTCCCTGTATGGAAGTAAAAGGTAACCTGCCATGCAGAAGCGGCAGTTGTAGGGGCACCCTCTTGCTATTTCAAGAATGTATGTGTCAGGAAGTGTAGACTGGGCAGAAATGGTGTTTGTTAACGCACCAATACTTTCAGAACTGGCCCACTGCCGCATTATCGAATACTGAGGGCTGGCACCGTGCACAGTGGGAACATACAGCCCGGGAAGCATTGCAAGCCCGGCAAGTATTTCCGATTTCGGTCTTCTTCTGGAACCAAGACTTTTAATTATGTCAAGTACAGGGCCAAGTGTAGGCTCTGTTTCACCTATAATAAATGCATCAAAAAACAAACTCATGGGAATAGGGTTAGCAGTAACACTTAAACCAGTGGCAAGAAGAATAGGCCATTTGTGCTCGCGCTGATTGTTTCTGAAAGTAATATTGGAAAGCTCCATCATCTGCAGAGCTGGAAACCAGTCTGTTTCCGACGGCATTAGAAAAACAAGAAGATCAGAGTCTTTTATAGATCTCCCCGTATCCAGAGCTTCAACAGGTTTGTGCTGCCTTTTCCTCCAGTTGTACTCGTCTTTTTCCGGCAAAAAAGCCCTAGCACACACTGTGTCGGGCCATGTGGAAAGCTGCTTGTACAACCTGTGAAAAGCGAGATGCCCCATTGCTTTGGTGTACTCGCGGGGGAATGCAACCAGAGTCTCAAAAACACCTACCGAATTGGGCGAAGAAAGCCTTCTTTCAGCCTCAAGAAGCTGGCACCTTCGCTCGTCATATTTAGCCCCAGCCGATTTACGACTCATA